>CAZQTN010000179.1:0-2526 GCA_964596195.1 uncultured Ruminococcus sp. | reverse complement strand
TGACTAACCTAAATTCAAGCTTCTTATTATATTGAAAGTATAATATAATGGCTATTAAAATTGCACTCGCCGGCAACCCGAACTGCGGTAAAACGACTCTGTTTAACGCCCTGACCGGCCAGAATCAGTACGTCGGAAACTGGCCCGGCGTTACCGTGGAAAAGAAAGAGGGTAAGTCTAAAAAGAACGCTGACGTAACTGTTACCGACCTGCCCGGCATTTACTCGCTCTCTCCCTATACTCTTGAGGAGGTCGTTGCAAGAAACTATCTTGTAAACGAGCGCCCCGACGCCATACTTAACATAGTTGACGGCACTAACCTTGAGCGCAACCTCTATCTTACCACACAGCTTGCCGACCTCGGCATTCCGCTCGTTGTGGCGATCAATATGATGGACATCGTGCGCAAAAGCGGTGACACGATCGATACTGAGATGCTTGCCAAAAGGCTCGGATGCCGCGTTGTGGAGATATCCGCGCTTAAGAACGACGGCATAACCGAAGTGCTTGAGGTGGCCGTCGAGGCGGTGAATGACGGAAATCGCGTTCCCTCGCACAATTTCTCCGGATCTGTCGAGCACGCGCTCGCTCATATTGAGGAGGCGGCTGTTCACGGTCTGCCTGAGGAAAGACAAAGATGGTATGCGATCAAGATCTTCGAGCGCGACGAGAAGGTACTTGAGGAGCTTAAGCTTGACCCCGAAAAGCTCGCGCATATCGAGAAGGATATAGTGAGAGTCGAGCAGGAGCTCGACGACGATGCCGAGGGCATCATTGCTAACGAAAGATACGTATACGTAACGCATCTGGCATCCCTTTGCTACAAGAGGAAAAAGAAGGGGCGTAAGATGAGCATCTCCGACAAGATCGACAGGGTGGTTACCAATAGGATAGCGGCTATTCCGATCTTTGCCTGCGTGATGTTTCTCCTTTATTTCATATCCATAGGCTCGGTCGGTGACTTCACCGTAGTGTTTATGAACGACGGTCTGTTCGGCTCGTTTGCCGAGGCATACCCCGACACCTTTATGGCTAATTGGGTATCCATCCCCGAGCTCTTGGATATGGCGCTTTTAAGCGACACGGGTGACCCCGTAATAGCAGAATGGCTCTACTCCCTTATCCAGGACGGTATCGTCGGCGGAGTCGGCGCGGTTCTCGGCTTCGTTCCCCAGATGCTCATCCTCTTTCTTCTGCTCTCTCTGCTTGAGGACTGCGGCTATATGTCACGTGTAGCATTCATTATGGATAGAATTTTCCGTAAGTTCGGACTTTCGGGTAAGTCCTTTATCCCTATGCTCGTTGCATCCGGCTGTGGCGTTCCCGGCATTATGGCATCCCGTACCATTGAGCAGGACAGGGACAGGAAGATCACCATTATGACCACGGGCTTTATTCCCTGCGGTGCAAAAATGCCCATCATCGGTATGATCGCCGGTGCAATGTTCGGTGACAGCCCGCTTGCCAGCGCACTTGTATCCGTCGCCGCTTATTTCATCGGCGTAGCGGCGGTAGTTATCTCAGGCATCATCCTCAAAAAGATGAAGGTCTTTGCAGGCGATCCCGCTCCCTTCGTAATGGAGCTCCCTGCGTATCACGCACCCGTTGCGAGCAATATTTTTCGCACCACGTGGGATCGCGGCTGGTCGTTTATCAAGCGCGCAGGCACGGTGATTTTCGTTGCAAGCGTAGTTATCTGGACGCTCAACAGCCTTTCGTTTACAGACGGCTTCCATTTCATAACCGAGGAAAGCGGCGGCACGTCTATTCTGGAGGCTATCGGCAACGTTATTGCATGGCTCTTTGTTCCGCTCGGATTCGGTAATTGGCAGAGCGCGGTTGCTACGATCCTCGGTCTTATGGCCAAGGAGGAGGTAGTCGGTGCGTTTGGCGCTATGGCAGGCAGCGAGGAGGGACTCTACGGCTACGTTAATTCCGTTGTATTCGGTGGCAACGCGCTCGCGGCGTTCTCCTTTATGATCTTCAATCTTCTTTGCGCTCCCTGCTTCGCGGCTATGGGTGCGATCAAGCGTGAGATGAACAACGGCAAGTGGACCGCGTTTGCGATCACCTATATGTGCGTGTTTGCATACGCAACCTCGTTTGCAGTATATAACATCGGCTCGCTCTTTGACGGAGCGTTCCATTGGTGGGAGCCTATCACGGCGGCTATTGCTCTTGTAATCGTGGCAGGTGCCGTATATCTCCTCGCTCGCAAAAACCCCTATGAAAATAAGGTAAAAGTGGATTAACAATGAAAACGATCATTCTCACCGTAGCTATTTCTCTTCTGATCGGCGGTGCACTTGCGGCCGTAATCGTGAAGATGATAATTGATAAGAAAAAGGGTAAGCATTCCTGCTCCTGCGGCGGGAATTGCGGTGCGTGCCCAGTCGGATGCTCCTGCGACACCGCGAAAGACGCAGCAAAGAAATAAACAACAGAGTATGCCAAGCTCCCCTTGCATAACGAAGGTGCTGTCGCATTTAGGGATAACCGAATAAAAAATGAGTGGAGACATTATAA
>CAZQTN010000178.1:0-2549 GCA_964596195.1 uncultured Ruminococcus sp. | reverse complement strand
ACAGGGTTTTTGAATGAGTAAATAAATTGTTAATAAATAAAAAGAAAAAATATGATATAATCAAAGAGAGGTGATTATATCATGAAAAACTAAGTTTAATGGAAGTAGTAGAAGGAATAGAAGATACAAGAAGAAAAAGAAGTGTAATGTATCCATTACACGAAGTATTGATAATAATGCTTTTAGCAGTAATTTGTGGAGCAACATCATACGCTAAAGTTGAAATGTTTGGAAAGAGTAAAAAAGAATGGTTGGAAACATTTTTAAAACTTGAAAACGGCATACCTGATGCGTGTACATTTCGTAATGTTATTAAAGAAATAGATGCTCAGAAGCTTCATCTGCTTTTCTGTGAGTGGATGAAAAGTGTTGTAAAGGAATTATATGGTGTTGTGGCGATAGATGGGAAACAGGCACGCAGAACAAAAGATGTTGGAAAACGTCCACTTCATGTGGTAAGTGCATTTTCAGCTGAGTATGGTATGGTACTTGGTCAATCAGCGTGCGAAGAAAAAAGCAATGAAATAACGGCTATACCGAAACTGCTTGAAATATTGGAAATTAAAGGTTGTATAGTAACAATTGATGCAATGGGTACACAAACAAACATTGCTGAAACCATCATAGATAATGATGCAGATTATATTCTTGCACTCAAAGAAAATCAAAAAACACTTTATAATGATGTTAAATTGTATCTGGATGATATATATCAAGAGAAAAAACTGCTTGAATCTGAAAATTATTACAAATCAGTTGAAAAAGGACATGGCAGAATTGAAATCAGAGAATGTGTAATATCAAAGGAAATCAGTTGGTTACAAAACAAATCAGATTGGAAAGGCTTATGTGGAATAGGTGCAATATATTGTACTATTGAGAAAAGCGAAACAATTTCAAAACAAAGTCATTACTTCATTTACAGCTGTAAAAACTTAAATGCTCAACAGATTATGAAGTATAAAAGAAATCATTGGAGTATAGAAAATAATTTACATTGGGTTTTAGATATGGCTTTCAAAGAAGATGAAAGTCGTGCAAGAAAAGATAATTCTGCCGAAAATTTTAATGTTATTCGTCAGATTGCATTCAATATTCTCAAAAGTGAAACAAGCTTTAAAGGTGGAATTACTGATAAACAATTTAATTGTCTGCTTGACAGCTCTTATCTTGATAAAATCGTCTTTAATTGGATTTGTTCATAGTTTTTTTACTCATTCAAAAACCCTGCTGAGATAGCTTCAAGTGCAGAAAATGCCTGTTTTAGATTTGATACACCAATAATCCTTATATTATACTTTCCTGATGTTATACTCTGAAGTGATTGTTTCGGAACAATACAATTTCTGAAACCCATTCGTTCAGCTTCTCTTATACGCTGAGCAATATGAGTTACTGAACGGATTTCTCCTCCCAGACCTATTTCACCAAATGCAATTGTATCTTCATTTACAGGTTTATCCCATAATCCGGAACAAAGTGCAAGAGCAACCGCCAAATCTCCTGCCGGTTCATCAAGTTTAAAACCTCCTACTATATTCAAGTAAACATCAAGTGTTCCGAAGAACATACCTGCTCTTTTTTCGAGTACAGCAAGTATTATTGCAAGACGGCTGAAATCAAAACCTGTAGCCATACGTCTGGGAGTAGAGAAACTACTTTTGGATACAAGTGCCTGAACTTCTGCAAGCAATGGTCTTGAACCTTCCATAATACATGCTACACATGTGCCTGAAACTCCAACAGGACGACCTGACAGAAGCATCTGTGATGGATTTTCAACTTCTTTCAGTCCGCAGTCTGTCATTTCAAAAACTCCTAGTTCATTTGTTGAACCATATCTGTTTTTTATCGCTCTGAGCATACGATAATTCATATGCCTTTCTCCCTCGAAAAACAGTACTGCATCAACAATATGCTCCATTACCTTAGGACCTGCAATAGCACCATCCTTATTAACATGACCTACTATAAATATCGGTATTTCCTCGCTTTTTCCTGTTTTCATAAAAAGATTGGTACATTCACGAACCTGCGTTATACTTCCCGGACTGGAATTTATACTTTGAATACTCATTGTCTGGATTGAGTCTATTATAACTATATCCGGCTTTACTGACATTATTGTATCAACACAGGCTTCGGCGTCTGTTGCTGAAAGCAGATTAAGATTCTCTGTCAGAACATTAAGTCTTTCAGCTCTCAGCTTAATCTGACGCATTGACTCTTCACCTGAAATATAAAGTATAGAGTAATTATTTCCAAGATATTCACATATCTGAAGAAGAAGTGTACTTTTACCTATTCCCGGTTCACCTCCAAGAAGTACTATAGAACCTTTTACAAGTCCGCCTCCCAGTACTCTGTCAAGTTCTCCGATACCTGTATTATATCTTACATCGCTGTCCCCTGTTACTTCAGCAAGACGATATATTTTTGATGACATATCACTTATTTTTCTCTGATTTGATGATTTTGATAACGTCTGAACAACCGCCTGCTCTTCAAATGTATTCCACATATTGCATTCAGGACATTTTCCGTTCCAT
>CAZQTN010000177.1:0-2561 GCA_964596195.1 uncultured Ruminococcus sp. | reverse complement strand
CACGATGAGCACGACGAGCACTGCACCTGCGGCTGCCACGAGCACCACCATCACGATGATGACGATGACGAGCACGAGCATCACCATCACCATCATCATGACCACGATGAGCACGACGAGCACTGCACCTGCGGCTGCCACGAGCACCACCATCACGCCGACGAGGTGTTCTCAAGCTACGGCATAGAGACTGCTAAGAAATTTACCGTCGAGGGCATTACCGCCATTCTTGAGGAGCTCGATGAGGGCGACTACGGTATGATCCTGCGTGCAAAGGGAATAGTAGCCGCAGAGGACGGCAAGTGGATACACTTTGACTACGTACCGGGCGAGCCCGACGTAAGATACGGCACCCCCTCGGTCATCGGCCGACTTTGCGTTATCGGCTCAGGCATAGATAAAGAAAAGATCAAGGAGCTTATTGAGGGCTGATATGGAAACTGCTGTATATCTTTTCACCGGCTTTCTTGAGGCCGGCAAGACCAAATTCATCACCGAAACGATGCAGGACGAGGGCTTTAACGACGGTGAGCGCAAGTATCTCGTCATCAGTTGCGAGGAGGGCGAGGAGGAGCTCACCCCCGATCTGCTCGGCCCTAACGTTTCCTTTGCATCCTTCGACGACGAGCAGAAGATAACTCCCGACCGCCTCTCGGCTATGCAGAAGCGCGCGGGCGCCGACGTCATCGTTGTCGAGTATAACGGAATGTGGTCTATCGACCGCTTCTATAACGCACTCCCCGAGGGGTGGATGGTTTATCAGGAGATCTTTATCGCCGACTCCACCACCATCCTCTCCTATAACGCCAATATGCGCCAGCTCGTAGCGGACAAGCTTACCAGCTGTGAGATGGCAGTATTCAACCGCACCACCGAGGACACCGACAGAGAAGCGCTTCATAAGCTTGTGCGCGGCATCTCCCGCGGAGCCAAGATCTGCTTTGAGGACGTAAACGGTGAAATTGAGTTTGACACCATCGAGGATCCGCTTCCTTATGATATAAGCGCCCCCATAATCGAGATAAAGGATATCGACTTCGCTATCTTCTACCGCGATATGACTGAGGATTTTGCAAAGTATAACGGCAAGCGAGTGCGCTTCAAGGGCATCTGCGCCCTCGATTCCTCACTACCCAAGGGCAATTTTGCCATCGGTCGCCATATTATGACCTGCTGTGAGGCGGATATCGCCTATCGCGGCGTCGTGGCGAAGGGTATGGGCTCACTCGATATCAAGACCCGTGATTGGGTCACCGTCGAGGGCGTGCTCAACGAGGAGTATTCCAAGCTTTATAAGGCGCGCGGCCCCGTCCTTACCGTAGAAAAAATTGCAAAGGCCGAGAAGCCCGAGCAGGAAGTTGCAACCTTTTATTAAATCAACAACGGAGTATGGCTATGAACGATACAGGTTTTCCCTTTAAGATGTACGCAAAAAGCGGAGAGGGCAGGCTTATAAATTCCGCGATACACGAAAAATCAATGGAGATAATCGAGGTCCTCTCGGGCAACGTAAATATACGCATCGGCACCGAGCTTCTCCCGGCAACTGCGGGTGATTTCGTCTACGTGCCGCCGACCGCCGTATATCGCGTTGACACCGTTGACGGCTCCGCCGCCATCCGCGGAATGAGCTTTGACGCCGCGATCATCAGAAACAATATGGAGAACTTCGACGAGGAGGTCTTCTATATGTTTGACGTCCAGTCACGCAACCGCATTTCCATCTTCAGACAGGGGCACCCCGTATATCCCACTCTCTCGCACTATATGTCCGAGTCGCACGATGAGTTCGTATCTAAGGACGTCTGCTACAAGCTGCCCATCAGAGCGAATATCTACCTTATGGTAACGGCGCTTCTGCGCTATTATTGCGGCTCCAAGGACGACTCCGACCGTATGATCTATCACAACGTGCTTCGCCTCGCTCCCGTAATTTCCTATATCTCCGAGCACTATTGCGAGAAGATATACGTGGAGAAGCTCGCCGATATGATCAACGTCTCCGCCGACTACTTCACCAAGATGTTCAAGGACTCTATCGGCAAAACGCCCATAGAGTACATAAACGGCCTGCGCGTCAACCGCGCGATGGAGCTGCTTTTTAAGACCGAAAAGTCGATGTCCGAGATCGCCGACGAGATCGGCTTCTGTAACCCCAACTACTTCCACAAGATATTCAAGCAGTACACCGATCAGAGCCCCCTTGCTTACAGAAAGAGCACGAGGTAAGGAGAGATACGATGAGCAAGACCAGGGATACCATTCTCGGCGTTATAATGACGGTCTCATCCTCACTCGTCAACCTCACTCACTCGATCTTCACGGTCTGGCTTCTGATAGAGCAGATCGAAACAGGGTGGGGATACGGCACAAATATTGAAATGGGCGCCCTTTTTCCGTGGCTGATCGAGATAGCCTCGATGCCGCTTCTTGTGTTCGGCATCGTGTATTTTATCATCTGCCGCAAAACGAGAAGAAGCTTGTATCTTACCAACGTGGCTCTCCTTGGCACCATGATCCTGCAATACGCCGCGACTAATCTGTTTATTTTTTATTGAGTA
>CAZQTN010000176.1:0-2566 GCA_964596195.1 uncultured Ruminococcus sp. | reverse complement strand
TTTAGCAATAAATCACATTTCGGTTTTAGGATGAACCGTTAAAATCCTACCCAACGTCAGCAATGGGTCAAGAGCTGAAATATTAACAAATACAGGAGATAAAAAACATGTTAGAAAATACATATATTAACTTAATCAACAAAAACAATAGAACTTTGAATAAAGCCAACGAAATAATGGACGATATTCAACAAGCCGTGGCTTACAATGATGAAAATAGCGTTTACGATTTATCGTTAGACTATGAGCGCACGGTAGAGCGGCTTGTTCCCCTTTCAAGAGATTTAGTAATCTGTCAGGGACGAAAAGAATCGGAACAAGCCGTAAAACAGGCTATTCAAGACAATGCGCCTGTGGAAACCAATTTTACAAAAGAAGGATGGTTTATGCTCTCCATCCCTGCCTTGCTCCCTAGAAAAGAGAAAGGAAACGCACAATATATTCGTGAAATCGTGCACGACGCACTTTCCGAATATTGCAAGGATAAGAATATACAAAGATTCGGTAAATGTATTCTTATCTACGAGCATATCTATGACTATCGTATGCCGAAAAGAGAATGGCGGGATCACGATAACATAGAAATCAATACCGTAACCGATATGATTGCGTTGTTTATCCTCCGTGATGACAGCCCCTACGTATGCTCTCACGTATACGTAAGCAAAGCGGGCGAACAAAACCGCACGAATATCTACGTTGTCCCTGAAACCGATTTTGATACTTGGCGTAAGGAAAGGAGGATTTGGTATGACTATCCACCTGAACGCTAATTGTCAAACCTTTGAAATTCTTAAAGCCGTTGCAATCGTAGGCGAATTTCCTTTACATAGATTGGGTATGCTTGGAAACAGGCGTATGTACCGTGCAACGGTTGCAAGAATGACGGAAGAACAAGCTTATCTCAACGATTACACCAAAGAAACCGTAACGGCAAGAGTTTTAACTATTGTTGGTAAAGGAAAACGACGTGGCATTCGCCTTTTGAAAGGGGCGGAAACTCTATTAAAATGGACAAAATTATATGAGTATTACGATACAATTTTCGGTCAAAACAACTTTTCAGGTGGCGAAAAACACCGTGATAGAAATTTCAAGATTGCTGAAACGCTTGCTATGTGTAGAGGTGCGGGTTTTGCGTATAATCCAGCGCATCTTCCTGATTTATCCGAATACTCTCAAACGCTTCCAGTAGAATTTCAAGAACAGCCTTGTTTCTATACAGCTCGTGCTATTAAAGGTGATAAAGATTACGAAATGAAGGAAACGGTTTTTACAAGAGCAACGGGCGTTTTCTTTTTCAACGGGCAATTTACAACTTTGTATAATATCGGTGATGATATGGCAAAGCTTTGGGAAAATTCCGAAGCCAAAATGAAAGAAAATTTATTCATTATAAACAGAAAAAATGGTGGTAGATTTTTGGAAAAGTCGCCTGCTTGTATTATGCTTACGAAAAATGAAATGCACGTTGTCAATACTTTGCGATACATTTATAACAAGCGTGCCAACAAGTATAAGGATTACACGCAAAGCAGTTTTTATCGGCACGTATACGCTATTCCTTTATCGTCTGACGGTATGCGTATTTTAAGGTTGTTTCATTTGGGAAATTGGCAAGAAATTCTTGCAAGAAAGATTTGTCCCAAAGAACGTGGCTGGCTTACGGTAGATAATCGTTTCGTATTTGATAACGGAAAAACGTTCTATTATAACTTTTTAGACTGCGACGTTGCATCGTTTATTTGCAAAAATTAAAAAGAAACTTTTCGAATGTGAAAAGGAAGAAACACAAAGCGAAAAATTTAGTTTGTGATACCGAGGGGCGCGGGGACTATTTCTCTGTGCCCTAATATTATTGAATTTTTTTGCATATTCGACAAACTTTTTCCGAATTAGATGTTATAAGGTATTGACATTTTAAAGTAGATAAAGTATAATTATATTGAAAATTTTTGCATATAAAAGCAAAATAATCTAATAAGGTGTATTATGGAAATTAAAAGAGATACTTATTTAAGGAAATTGATAGATAGACAACATAACGGTTTAGTAAAAGTAATAACCGGTATTCGTCGCTGTGGCAAATCCTACTTACTTTTTGAATTGTTCTATAAATATTTGAAAGAGCAAGGCGTGGAAGATAACCATATTATTAAACTTGCCTTAGACGATAGAAAAAACAAAAAATATCGCAATCCCGACGAGTTATGCGATTACGTTCACGCACAAATTGTTGACGATAAGCCGTATTATATTCTTCTCGACGAAGTGCAGTTTGTCGACGAGTTTGAAGACGTTTTGAATAGTTTTTTGCATATTAAAAACGCCGATACTTACGTAACGGGCAGTAATGCAAAATTCTTATCTAAAGATATAATTACCGAGTTTCGTGGGCGTGGGGATGAAATTCACGTTTCTCCGCTTTCTTTCAAAGAATTTTATTCAGTTTACGACGGTTCAAAAGAAGATGCTTGGAAAGAATATTGTTTATACGGCGGACTTCCTAAGATTTTAGAATATAAAACTGATGAAGATAAGGTTGCTTATCTTAAAAATATTTTTG
>CAZQTN010000175.1:0-2615 GCA_964596195.1 uncultured Ruminococcus sp. | reverse complement strand
ACGCCGACGATCTCGGTTTCGCCTTCTGCAAACGCTGCTACTACGAGCGCGCCGCAAATGAGAGCGAGCGAAAGCACGAGAGTCAAGATTTTGATTGACTTTTTCATTTTGTCCTCCAAAAATATGTGTATTTTTTTGTTTATAATTAACAAAAACAGGCCGGACTTTCTGTGTGGATTTTGTCCGGTTGATTGTATTTTAACATACGCGTATAGCTTAAGGGCGGTGTAACCTGTTTTAGGTTGAGAAAATGATGGAGAATTTTTTTGTGCAATTTGAACATTTTGTTAATTGTACCCAGAGAATCACCGAACAACGCCTATTAATTTAACTACTCATCCACCGCAAGCGGTCCCCCTCTGGGTGGGAGCCGCCCTCTCAGTCGCTTCGCGCCAGCTCTCCCAAAGGGCGAGCCTGACCTACTTGACTTTTGGAGTGGATTGGGGTAAAATTAGATGAACAAAAAAACGCCCATTCAGCGAGGTTCGCCTTCACAGCCTCCCTTGTGCAAAGGGAGGTGGCGGCCGTCGCTAACGACGGCGACGGAGGGATTGATTTTACTGACTTTCCACTAGCACAATCCCTCACCGCCTGTGGCGGAGCTCCCTTTGCACAAGGGAGCCATATCAAAATGCAAATGCGAGGCTCGCCCTCTGGGAGAGCTGGCGCGAAGCGACTGAGAGGGGACGGAGAAAATGACGTTTGCAGACAGAGAGAAGCTAAAGCGGTTGAGGGCGACGTTTGACCTCAACTTCAGATTGACGAATATGTACGCAGAGTACCTTGAGAGGTACCCCGAGGTCATCACGGCCGAGATGATCGGCGAGCTGTGCGAGGGGACGGATATCACCGTTAAGGAGGCGCTGGTGGCGCTGATGTGCGAGATATTCGGCCTTGACGATGCGAGGGGCGGAGAGGATCGGCGCCTCATACGTGATTACGTCGCGCCGTCGGTGCGGGTGCTTGACACGGCGAGGTATACCGAAAATCCGTACTACAAAAACGTGGCTCCCAAGGCGAAAAGGCTGGGGGCGTGTGAAATTAAATGGGAATATTACCCGCCATTTCGCGCAGCGATCTGCGACGATATGATGATATACGACGATATGCGCGAGGTGGCGCCGATAGGCTTTTTTACCGAGGGGTTCCACTTCCCTGCCGTGCTTGAGGACGGAAACGAGTGGATGACGCTGACCCCCGTTGACCTCGACACGTGCGATGAGGCGATAGCGGCGGCGCACGGAAAGGTCGTGACGTTCGGACTTGGGCTTGGGTATTACGCCTATATGGTATCGGAGAAAAGCGACGTTGAAAGCGTGACTGTGGTCGAAAAAAACGAGAACGTTATCGAACTTTTTGTGTCACAGATACTTCCCAGCTTCACAAACGGGAACAAGGTGCGCATCGTCAAGGCGGATGCCTTTGAGTACGCGGAAAAGGTAATGCCGAGCGAGAATTTTGATTACGCTTTCGTTGACACGTGGCGCGATGCGTCGGACGGGTTGCCGATGTACGAGCGAATGAAGGAGCTTGAGCACCTGTCACCGAACACGGTGTTCTCGTACTGGATTGAGCGGTTTTTGATCTCGCGGCGGCGAGCCTTGCGCTTTGCGGAGCTGTGGGATGCGTACGAGCGCGGCGACGAGGGTGCGCCCGAGAGCTACGATGAATTTATACGGAGGCTGACCGAATAATGGGAGCTGTATACGAATTTGAAAAGGAAAAGCTCATAATGGGCGTTATATACCACGACCCTGACGTGCTTGAGGCGGCAATGCGCGAGGTCACGGCCGAGTTTGGGGAGTGGGATATGGTGAGCGAGGAGTTCTCCTTTTCTCACGATTTCTCGACTTACTATGACGAGGAGCTCGGCGGCGAGGGGCGGCGGCGCATTTACAGCTTTGAGAGGCTGGTGGATCCCAGTCGCCAGGCAGAGATAAAGGAGTTCACAAACGAGGTAGAAAAGCGTTATTCCGGTGACACGGGTAGGCACATCAACCTTGATCCGGGCTTTATGAGCCACGGGCGCGTGATGCTCGCAACGACGAAAAACGCGAGCTTCAGAATCCCGCTTGAGCGTGGGATCTATACCGAGATGACGCTGTTTTATGCGCGCGGCGAGTGGCAAAAGCTGCCGTGGACTTACCGCGACTATCAGTCCGAGAGAGTGCAGGGATTTTTAGATAAGGTGAGGGGAAAGTACCTTAAGCAAAGAAAAACGAGCGAATAGCCCTCTCCGTCACCTACGGTGCCACCTCTCCCGGAGTGAGAGGCGAAATAAATAAAAAACGCAGAGAGGCGAGCAGGTCGCACTCTCTGCGTTGTTTTTTATCAAGGTGAAATTACTTAACTTCAACTTCTGCGCCTGCAGCCTTGAGCTGCTCAGCGATCTTCTCTGCCTCTTCCTTGGCAACTGCTTCCTTGATGGTCTTGGGAGCTGCCTCAACGAGGTCCTTTGCATCCTTAAGGCCAAGGCCGGTGATCTCACGAGCAACCTTGATTACTGCGAGCTTGTTAGCGCCAGCGGACTTAAGTACAACATCAAACTCGGTCTTCTCCTCTGCTGCGGGAGCTGCTGCAGCGCCGGGAGCTGCTGCTACTGCTACGGGAGCTGC
>CAZQTN010000174.1:0-2650 GCA_964596195.1 uncultured Ruminococcus sp. | reverse complement strand
AGGTCAACGCCTTCGATTTTGGCAATCGGAGGCACGTCACTGCGTTCAAAGCTAAGGTTTACCTCAACCTTTTTGCCAAGGTATTTTGCAGCAATAGAGGAAGTTGTACCGCCACAGATAATGTGCTTACCCTCCTTGGAGAAGAACAGCGACATCATCCTGTTTGCGTCATCTCTGTTTGAGGGAGGACCGAACAGAATGTTCATAGGCTCTCTCTTGCGAACCTTTACAACGCAAGCGGTAGTATCATCTCCGGGCTTGTGACCGTAGAGCTTATCGCACTCGTCAACTAGCATCGTAGAAAGATTCTTTGCGGTATAGCCACCTGCAACAAGTGCCTGCATATAGCCTGCTATATCCTCGCATTTCCAACCGAAGTTGTATTTACCGCCCATGCCTGCGTGAGGACATCCGTCACTCATAGCGATGAATACATCATCCTCTTGCGGTTTGATTGTGGATTTGTATATTTTTTTGCCACCGATGTTCATTTCGGTCTTTGGATAATCGTAAATATCGTAATCTCTTATAACGATCACGTGAGGATTATCGTACTGAATGATCTCGGCTATTTGATTATTCAGCAAGTGAATAATCGTAAACGTGGAATATGCCACGCCTCGCACCGAGCATACGGGCAAGGTTGCAGCAATCGTAGACACGCATTCCTCGATAGGAAGCCCTGCCGCCATCATCGTTGAGATAATCTTGGATGTCAGAGTAGACAAGATACTTGCCTTAACACCCGATCCAAGACCGTCTGCAAGCACGATCACAGTGGAGTTCTCATTTTCCTCTACGACGTCTACGTGGTCGCCACAAAGCTCTTCGCCGACATGATTGATGCTTTTATATCCGATATCTGCACACAAATCATTCATCGCCGATAGACTCCTTCAATTTAGTCAAGGCGATCTTGGTCTCGGCCGCGGTCTCGCCGAGCAGAGATGCGATCTCCTGAACGATTCTCATCTGCTTTTCAACTACGCTATCGGCAACCTCGACCGCCTGCTTATTGATCCTTGAGTTCTTTTCCCTCTCGGCTTCCTCATCGGTAATATCACGCATAATACCGATAAGCATACGAGAGTCGGGATCGTACACTACCGTCTGCTTTATATATTTCTTGTACTCGGCAAGATAGGTGCGCTGATCCCTGACACTTCTGCCCGTGCTCTTCACCTGCATAAACACCGTAGGATCGAGAATACGAACGACCGGCTCGCCAAGCACGTCGGAGGCCGCACGGATGTTCATTATCTTGCGCGCTGCAGCATTAATTTGCTGTACCTCAAGATTTTCGTTCAATGCGATCAGTCCGTTAGGCGTATTCTTGACTATGGTATCAGAGAAGCTCTCTGCCTTATCCTTAAGGAAGGGCAGACACATAGAGCTTTCCGCCTTGCCCTGAATAATGGCTATCGCCTTTTCGCGACAGGAATTATATCCGCAAGAGCCGCAATTAAGCTCATCGGACGGCTTGAACTTGCCCATCTGTCGAAGAACGCTCATTATTTCGGTTTCAGAAGGTGTGGCAAGCTTGTGCTCTATCATAGCAAAATGCTTTTTAAGCTCCATAGGAGCGGGCTGAGCTACGTCAAAATCACGCTCGCCGGCGTAGTCGGAAACGGTTATAAAGTCCTTTATCGGCGAGGTGTGATGGTATTTCTCCATAACCGGACCGCCGATACAGCTGCCAACGCAGGCAGACATTTCAATAAAGCACTTATGGATCCTTCCGCTTTCGATATCGCGAAGTGCGGAAATGCAGTTTTCAACACCGTCAAGTGCGATGTAAGCATATCCGGGAGCGTTCTGAGCCATTGTCTTAAGCACTCCGCCCGTCGTCGGGAAGAAGCGTGCGCGGCTCTCGGGAGTTTTATCCACTTCCTTCTCAAGCTCAATACGCTCTGATTTCAGCCAATTGGTGAGCTCCTCGAAGGTAAGAACGGCGTCAACGATCCCCTCGTAGTACTCAGCCTCGTCCTTTTTAGCAACACACGGGCCGATAAACACGGTCTTTGCGTTCGGCATTCTTTTCTTGATATCTGCGCAGTGTGCCTGCATAGGCGACATAACGTCCGCAAGATATTCAAGAGAGGACGGGAAGTATTTTTGAATAAGTAAATTGATCGAGTGACAGCAGGAGGTGATAATAATATCCCTCTCCTCCTCGGCCAGCATACGCTCGTATTCCGTCTTAACGATGGTTGCCCCGATCGCCGTTTCCTCAACGTCGAAAAAGCCAAGCTTCTTAAGTGCTCGGCGCATAGACTCTATTCCCACACCCTCATAGTTAGCAATAAACGAAGGCGCAAGGCTGACAACGACGGGATCTCCGCTCTGAAGCAGAACTCTGGCCTTTTCAGTACCGTCGACGATCTCCTTGGCGTTTTGGGGGCAGACAACGAAGCAATGACCGCACAAAATACACTCGTTGCCGATTATATGTGCCTGGTTGCCCGAAAAACGAATTGCCTTTACGGGACAGTGACGGATGCATTTATAGCAGTTTTTGCAGTTTGATTTTTTCAGTGTCAAGCAATTTGCCACGATCGTCACTTCCTTTCGTTTTCTATAACATCAAGGATGTTTTTCTTGAAAAATTCTCTGAAATTTTCTCTCGTCACGCCTACGTGAACGTCATCGT
>CAZQTN010000173.1:0-2692 GCA_964596195.1 uncultured Ruminococcus sp. | reverse complement strand
ACTTTACCCCGCCGTGGCAAAGAAATATCAGACCACGACCTCGCGCGTGGAGCGCGCAATAAGACACGCGATAGAGGTCGCGTGGGACAGAGGCGACGTTGATACGCTCAACTCGTATTTCGGATATACCATTCAGAACTCAAGAGGAAAGCCGACGAACTCCGAATTTATCGCGATGATCGCCGATAATATGAGGCTTAAGTATAAGTACGCAACGATTTAAACAAAAAAACGGCACCCCTCACGGGTTACCGTTTTATAAGCAATATTTAATAGTAGCGTCTGCCTTCCATCGCACGATAAAGGGTGACCTCATCGGCGTACTCTATATCACCGCCGACGGGAATGCCATAGGCAAGTCTGGATACCTCGACCTCGTAGGGCTCGAGTATTCTTGCCAGATATGCAGCCGTGGTGTCACCGCCGGGTGTAGGATTGGTGGCGATGATGATCTCGCGCACCTCGCCTGACTTTACGCGCTCAACAAGCGCGGCAAAGGTCAGGTCGTCGGCCGTGACGTTATCAATAGGAGAAAGAGCGCCGCCGAGGACGTGATACAGTCCCTTATAGCCTCTTACCCTTTCCATTACCATAACGTCCTTCGCATTTTCGACAACGCAAATGACCGAGCGGTCGCGATCGGGATCGGAGCAGACCTCGCACGAGGTGGGGGACGAGGACAAGCTGAAGCAGATGGGGCATTTATGCACGTCGCGCTTAAGTGCCAGCATCGCCTCGGAAAACCTTACGGCCTCGTCGTCTGTGAAATTAAGTGCGGCGAATGCGTATCTGGCGGCGGTCTTCGCACCGACACCCGGCAAACGCCGAAACTCCTCTATAAGCCTTTGGATAGGCGCAATGTATTCAGCCATCAGAACATTCCGGGAAGGCCGATATTGCCGGTGATCTTCTGCATTTCCTCAGCAGAGATAGCCTCAACCTTTTTGACAGCCTCGTTAACTGCGGCAACGATAAGATCCTCAAGGGTCTCGATGTCGTCGGGATCCACGATCTCGGGCGAAAGCTTGACCGCCTGGATTTCCTTTTTACCGTTTATCTTTACGTTTACGACACCGCCGCCTGCGGAGATATCGTACTCACGAGCCTCAAGCTCCTCCTGCTTTGCAGCCATATCCTCCTGCATCTTCTGTGCCTGCTTGAGCATAGCCTGCATATTCGAGGGGCCGCCGCTCTGGGGTATTCTTACCTTCATTTATAGTTCCTCCAAAATATTATTTAAAGATGTTTTCGAGGTCGGATTCCGCGCCCTTGGGGCCGGGCTCCTTACCCTCAAGTGAAACGGTGAGTGCAGACGGGTCAAGCCCCTCGCACTCAGCGAGGACTCCGCGCAGTATCGCCATGTCTGCGGGGCTGTTCGATATATTAGAGGCGAAGAACGCGCTCATCTTGATCACGAAGGAATTGCCCGTGCGGTATGCCTTGGCACCGACGAAGCGGCTGGAAAGCGACTTCTTCATCTCTCCTATGCGCTCAAGCACCCTACCCCAATTATCGTAGGGCGCAGTTGTGCTCGTCACGGGGGTGGGATCGACCATTTTGGGGGCAGGTGCTGGCTTTTCGGCAGCCTTTGGTGCGGCAGGCTTATCCTCTTGCTTGGGTGCCGAGACGGGAACGCCCATTTTAAGCATCGAGACCTGCTTTTCAAGCTCCTCTACGCGGAGCGCGAGGGACTCGACAGAGACGACGAGGCGCGCGTCGCACATACGCGTGAGCGCGATCTCGGCAACCGAGCGCTTGGAGTTTGACGCCCTTTGCATATCCGCGAGGGCGGTCTCAAGTATGGTAGTATGGTAAGAAAGGCGAGCCATGGTGAAGCTCTCAGCGATACTCCTCACCCTCTCGTACTCACCGTCCGTGAGATCGAGGTAGGCCTTTGCCTTATCGGTATTCTTCACTACCATTATATCACGGTAGGAATCGATGATCTCCTGCCAGAAAACGGACAAGTCACCGCTTGACATAACTATCTCGCGGATGATAGAATATACGGTAGAATAATCCGATGCGCCCACCGCCTCGATGAGCCTATACGCGCTGTCTCTGTCACCCGAGCCTATCGTGGTGGCGACGAGATTTGAGTCGATGCGCTGCTTTGAGCCTGCGCAAAGCTCGAGAAGGCTGACTGCGTCACGCATACCGCCCCTGGACGCTCTTGCAATAAGACGCGCGCCCTCCTCGGTGAGGTCTATGCCCTCCTCGGCAGATATACGCATAAGGCGATTTACGATCACGTCGGATGAAATACGGCGGAAATCAAATCGCTGACAGCGTGAGACGATGGTGGTCGGAAGCTTATTAAATTCGGTGGTAGCGAGGATGAAAACGACGTAGGCGGGCGGCTCCTCAAGCGTTTTGAGAAGCGCGTTGAACGCCTGACCCGACATCATATGCACCTCGTCGATGATATAGACGCGGTACTTCAGAAGTGCGGGGGTAAAGCTGATCTCGTCCTTGAGGTTACGGACGTTGTCAACGCCGTTGTTGCTTGCGGCATCCATTTCAATAACGTCGGTTGCGATACCGCTGTCTATCGAACGGCAGGCCTCGCATCTGTTACAGGGATTGCCGTTTTGGGGATTCTCGCAGTTTACCGCCTTGGCAAGTATCTTTGCACAGCACCCTCATTCCCCAAATAGGCATCTGGGGCTATATCATTTCAATTTATGCCACA
>CAZQTN010000172.1:0-2698 GCA_964596195.1 uncultured Ruminococcus sp. | reverse complement strand
GTAAGCGTCAATTCCATCATATACAAAATTAAATAAGCCTCTTGTAGAATAAATACAGGAGGTTTTTAATTATGTATAGTGAAGAATTTAAAAATAAAGTAATAGAAGATTTTAAGGAATATCCATATTATGGAACAATAGCAAGAAAATATAATATAAGTGAAAACTGTTTACATTTATGGGTAAAGAAGGCAAATATAGATGTAATAGGTCTAAAAAAAGAAATACCACAGCTCAATACAAGTTCATATAATCCGTCAAAGTTTTTTAATAAAGATTCATATGGCACGATAGAAGTCAAAGAAGAAAATAAATTATTAATAATAAAAGAAGAAACTGAAGAAAAAATAGAATTTGAAATAAATGGGATTAATATTAAGATAGCTAACTGCTATCTAAAAGAATTCATAAGAGGACTTACGAATGATTGATTTAAGTGATATAAAAGAAATACACATTTATAAAGAGAGATGTGACTTAAGAATGGGAATACAAGGATTATCAATATTAGCACAAGAGCTCTTTTCAATAAGTGAAATGAAACATAAGTTATTTATATTTTTTGGATCAACCCAAAAAAATATAAAAATATTAGAATTAGATAACGATGGATGGTGGTTATATCAAAAGAAACTATTTGAAGGAAAATATATTTTTCCTAAGGAAGTAAAAACAATAACAAAATTAGAACTTGAACTGTTACTTAATGGGCTTTCGATAGATACGTATAGAAGACATAAAGAAGCAAAAATAAGTAAGAATTATTAAATTATGAATTTTTTATATACAAAGTATATAAAAAATTTTTACTTTGTGTTATAATCTATTTATCAAGTAAATAAGGAGGCATTAATTATGGATAATGAATTAACTTATGAAGAGTTAATGGCTCTTTATTTAAAAGAAAAAGAAGAAAAAGAAAAATACAAACACAAATTTAAAAATGCAGTAACTGAAAAAGAAAAAGTTGAAGTTGAACTTAAAGAAGCTTTAGCAACAATTGATGAATTATTAAAACTTTTAGAAACTAAACATATCAAATTAAAAAAACAATTATGTGAAAGATTCGGCATCAAAAGTGATAAGAAGGAAGTTGTTATTGGTAATGAAGCTGAAGTTCATGCAACTGTTAAATTCAAAGAAAAGAAAAAACCAGGAAGAAAATCTGGTACAAAAGATGCATCTAAATTTGATGAATCACTAATAGAAAAAGAAGAAATAATTTTAGATATAAACAATTATAAATGCGAAGCGTGTGGAAATGAATTAACTTATACTGGAGATAATATTCAATATAAAGTTGAAATAATACCAGCGAAAGTCTTATTAAAAAAATATATTATTAAACAATATAAATGTGAAAATTGTATAGAATTATTTGAAGAAGAACAAATAAATTGTTTTAATAATGAATCTTTTTTAACTCCTTCTTTAGGAGCATATATAGTTAATAATAAATATAATTATGCATTACCTTTATATCGTATAGAATCAATATTAAAACAACTTGGAGCACCATTAACTAGACAACAATTATCAAATTATTGTATTAATGTAGCAGAAAAACTAGAACCCATATATGAAAGATTAAAATATCATTTGTTAAATACTAATGTTAAAGTTTTGCATGCAGATGAAACTACAATAAAAGTATTAGAAAAAAAAGAAAGAAGTAAATGCTACATGTGGTTATATGCTACAAGTATGTATGATAACCCTATTTATATTTATGAATATCAAGATTCTAGAGAAGCTAAGCATCCTTCTTTATTTTTAAAAGATTATAATGGATATTTAGTATGTGATGATTATAGTGGTTATGAAAGCATTAATGATGTCTCTTTATGTAGGTGTTGGTTTCATGCTAAAAAGAAGTATGCAGACTTTATAAAAACATTAACAAATAAACAAAAAGAAACAAGTGAAGCTGTAATAATTCATAATAAGATCTCTAATATATTCTTTAAAGAAAATTTAATTCAAGAAGAGAAACTTACTGCTTCGTTAATTAAAGAAAGAAGAGAAAAAGAAATAAAGCCATTAGTAGATGAATACTTTGATTATATTGAAAATCTTTATAATAATGATGTTGATAAATCAAGTGTTCTTGGTAAAGCAATTAAATATTCTTTAAATATTAAAGATGATTTATATAGATTCTTTAACGATGGTCATATTCCTTTAACAAATAATTTATCAGAAAGAGCAATTAAACCTTTTGTAATACTAAGGAAAAATTGTTTATTTTGTAATACTCAAAATGGAGCGGAAGCTTCTGCGATACTTATGTCTATAGTTCAGACAGCTAAGATGAATTTAATTAAACCTGACGAATACATTAAATATGTTTTAGAAAGAATAGATAATATTAAAATTTCAGAATTAGATTCTTTACTACCTTTTAGTAAAGAATTACCATCATCTCTTAAATATGATACAAAAGGCCTAGATTAACATTGGATAACTCCTTTGCATCTAGGTCTTTTAGTTTGTATATGATGGAATTGACGCTTACTTTGATACAATTACGTACCCCAGTAGAAAATTCACGCACCCTTGCCAGCATTTTTACGCACCCCTGCTAGGGTGTGTACGCACCCTTATGACTGATTCTTTATAAACTTTTCTAAATATCCCATTGCTATTTTATCGTGTTTTTTAGAAAACATATGCTTTGCCTTTTCTATTACGTGGAAAG
>CAZQTN010000171.1:0-2705 GCA_964596195.1 uncultured Ruminococcus sp. | reverse complement strand
ATATTGAAAAATGAGATCGGCATGGTCGTTGATTGGAGTCTTGTCGACAAGGAGGACTATCTCCTCGCTATGGAGAGAAGCCCGATAAAGGATATTGAGATCAAGCACCTCTTAAAAAATGCTCTTACCGACAAGGTAAACGACCGTCAGGTGTTTATGAAGGGCATTGATACCAGCTACCACTACGAGGGATATACGACGTTCAGGACAGAGGATCTGAAGTAAAATCGTTAAAAACGGCTGACCGAAGCCTTGCGGCAACGGTCAGCCTTTTTATTACTTTGTAAGAGGGAGAACGTCAACGGGCTTGCGGATGAGCCACTTGCCGTTAGTGAAATCGGGGATCGACTGGGGCGCGCCGCCCTGAGCGATGGAGATCTCGGAGAGAGCGGTGATCGCCATCCAGGTAGCACCGTCGTAGACGTCGATGTCCATAGGCTCACCGAGAGTGAGCGAGCGGATAAAGCGGGAGAACATTATGCCGTCCATGCCGCCGTGGCCGCGCTTGATATCCTCCTCGGTCATATTCTTCCATACGTCGGGAAGGTACTCATCCTCGTATGCCTTGGCGTTGTCAAGAGCGCCCTTGAGGTACTCAACGTTGTCCCAATACTCTTTCTCTCCGTCGAGGAATACCGAGTTTGTGGTCATGGAGTACGAGCCCTTAGTGCCGCGAACGGTAAAGCCGCGATCGTAGGAGCGAGGGAGTGTAGTGTCGAGGGTGAGGACGATGGACTCGCCGTTTGCGCAGGTGATTACGGTGGTGACGATGTCGCCCTGCTTGAAGCGTCTGTCCTTAAGGGTGGGATCCTCCTTATAGAGCTCCTTATCGTTTATGTACTGCTCAAGTCCGTGCGCGGACGATGCAACGGAAACGAGAGAAACGAGGCGGTTGCCGCGGTTGATGTTAAGCAGGCGGGCAATTGGGCCAAGCTCGTGGGTGGGATAGTTCTCGCAGTTACGGTTGGTGTAATTGCGCAGGCGGTAGTGGCTCTTGATGTTACCTGTGGAGATCTCCTCGCGCAGGTCGTGGCCATACATACCCGAGGCGTGGACGATCTTACCGAGCTTACCCGAGCGAGCTATGGCAGTACCGAGGAGCTCGTGCTTGTTGTAGCAGCAGTTCTCCATAAACATAAAGGGCGTGCCCGTTTCTTCCTGAGTTTTAACAAGCTCGTAGAGCTCGTCGATCGAGTACGCGCCGCCTACCTCGCAGGCAACGGCAACGCCCGCGCGCATGGCGGCGATAGCTATCTCAAGGTGGGTCTCCCAATATGCCGAGATGTATACCGCGTCGATCATCTTGGCATCGAATATTTCCTTATAGTTAGTGGTTTTGAAGGGGGGCTTGGCATCGGGGCGTTTGTCGAGAATGGTCTTCTCTGCTTCGTCCATTCTATCCTCATAGAGGTCGGAGAGCGCTACAAATTCGATCTCGTCAAAGTGGACGAGGTTGTCGCGGATCATAAACTGGCCGCGGTGGCCGAGGCCTATAACACCAAATCTGATTTTTTCCATTTTAACTCCGTTCCGTCGCCCTACGGCGACACGAAAATATATTTTTTATTCGGGGGATTACTGTGTACATTTTAACACACCTATGCGGCGGTGTCAATTAATTTTTCAATCGAATAGGTGTATTTTTTAACTGATTTGTCCTATGGGCGTTTTTTGTTTTCAACTACAAAATACATTTTTCATTTTTTGAACCCTTCTGGTTTTTTCGCTCGTTTTATCAGGTGTATAAAAACGAGGAGATTAAAGTTTTGAAAATCGGTGCAACGAGACTGCACTTGTTCGCATACATCTTTGGGACATGGTGCTTAATTTGATCGGCTGGTGACGTCTTAAATGTTAAAATTATTAAAATTTGCTAATTTTTCTGTTGAAATTTGCTGATCGATGTGATATTATATTATCGTGGGAGTTGGCGCAAATCGCGACTCGCGCATTTTTAATGTTTTTTGTCGATTGGATCTTGAGATGGAGCAAATTAAAAACGGCCTTTTGGACTTTATCAAAAGAAACAAATCAGCGTTGCTCAAATTTGGGCTTATGCTGTTGACGGTCGTGGTAATATCCACGATTACCTTTCTTTTGCTGATGGCCTTTGGTATCGTGCATTTTGACGATGGAATACAATTTAATACAGAGGTGTTCGAGTCGTTCAGAGATTCGTGGTACGGCTGGATAATCTTCATCTTATTGCAGACGGTGCTCAGTATGCTGATGTGTATAATGCCGGGTGCATCAATGGCGTTTATCCTGCTCAGCAAAGCACTCTACCCTACCCCTTGGGAATCGTTTTTGCTCTCCTTTGCGAGCGTGATGATCTCAAGTGCAGCGATGTACGTCACGGGCCGTTACGGCGGATACAAGATATGCACCAATATACTTGGCGAGGAGGACTGTGAAAAATCGCTTACCCTGCTCAGAAACAAAGGTACGGTATTCTTCCCTCTGATGATGATGTTCCCTATCTTTCCCGACGATGCGCTGGTTATGATGGCCGGCATGATCAAGATGTCGCTCAAGTGGTTTATACCCTCGATAGTGATCGGCAGGGGTATCGGAATTGCCACGATAACCTTTGGTCTGTCGCTCGTGCCGTTCGATAAATTCACATCGGTGTGGCATTGGATCGCCTTCGTGGCTGTCTGCCTTGTGCTTGTGGTGCTTGTTTTCTTCCTTGCGAATAAGCTTAA
>CAZQTN010000170.1:0-2738 GCA_964596195.1 uncultured Ruminococcus sp. | reverse complement strand
GGTGGACTCGATGAAGCGTAAGCAGTTCGCCAAGGGAATGAACCAGATCGCCCAAGAGGGTGCTATACAGATATTCTTTGAGCCTAATTCGGGTCTTGAGCGCGTTATCGTCGGCGTTGTCGGCGTGCTCCAGTTCGAGGTGCTTGAATACAGACTCAAAAACGAGTACGGCTGCGACCTGCGCCGCTCGACACTTCCTTATCAGCAGATAAGATGGATAAAGGACAAGGAGCTCGATCCCAAAACACTCAAGCTCTCCCACGACACCAAATGGGTGCAGGATTTCAGAGGCAATAATCTTCTGATCTTCACAAGCGAGTGGGCGATACGCTGGGTGCTTGAGGACAACCCCGGTCTTGAACTGCTTGAATTCAGCCGCAACGAGGACTGATTTTTTGATGAACGGTATTGAAAAAATGGAGCATATTACCTTTGAGAGGGAGTTGCCTGAGGGCTATTCCGAGAGAAAGCACGTCAACGCTAAGAGCGTAGGCTTCGGGCTTGTTATGAATCTGTTGGCTTTCATGATTTTCGTAGTCGTGGCGGTGCCGCTGGTTTTGCTTTTGAATGTCAGGGCGGACGCATTGTCAGACCTTAATTTCGTCATGATCATCGGCGCTAACGTCGGTATTGTTGCCTCGCTCGTTTACCTCGTGCTTCACGAGCTGGTGCACGGCTGGGCGTATAAGAGAAGGACGGGCGAGAAGCTCACCTTCGGTCTCAGCTGGAGCTGTGCCTATTGCGGCGTGCCGAATATCTATACCTATCGCAGGGCGGCTCTTTTTGCAGTTCTTGCGCCGTTCGTATTTTTCAGCGCCGTTATGATCTGTGTCGGCGCGACTTCCTTTGCCGTTTATATGTGCGCCGCCTCTGATATTGCCATAATTGCGGCGGCTCTGGTGTTCGTCGCCAACGCCGTGATGTTTGGCCTGCATCTCGGAGGATGCAGCGGTGATCTGTACGTTACGTTGCTTTTGCTTACTAAATTCAAGGACGATCGCGCCTTAATGCGTGATACAGGTCCCGAAATGTTCCTGTATTTACCCGATTCCAACACACAACAAACGGAGTAATTCCACAATGAGAATGAGAAAAAAGAAACATGGAGAGGCGCGTCTTGAGGCCTGCTCCGAATTCATAACGTCCACCCCCGTGTCACCTTATTCCGACCCCGCGACCGTATTTGGCAGGGAAGGGGCGCCCGTATTTCTTGAGATCGGCGCGGGAAAGGGCGGCTTTGCCTGTGAGATGGCAAGGCGCAACCCCGATGCGTGCTATTTTGCTATGGAGCGCGTGACCGATTGCGTGGTTCTGGCGGCCGAGAAGGCCAAGGCAACTGCCGCAGAGCGCGGCGATAACCTGCGCTTTATTATAGACACTGCGGACAATCTTGCTTACATATTCGAGAACGGAACGGTCGACCGCATATTCCTCAACTTTTCAGACCCCTGGAGCAAGAAGGGCTATGCAAAGCGACGCTTGACTCACAGGCGTTATCTTGCTCTTTACTTCAATCTTCTTCGCGACGGCGGCAAGCTCCGCTTCAAAACCGACAACGTCGGCCTTTTCGACTTCTCGCTTGAGGAGATCGAGGCGCTCGGCCTTGTGTGCGACGTGGTAACGCGTGACCTGCACGCCTCCGAGTGGAATGAGGGCAACGTTATGACCGAGTATGAGACTGCGTTCTCCGAGCAGGGAATGAAGATAAATATGCTTGAGGTGACGAAGCCTGCGGGCTTTTCTCCCGAAATACCCGAGGAGCTCTCGAGAAACAGAAAGGTGCTGTACAGATGACACTCGGCGCCGGCGAAATACACAAGGGTCACAGGGAGCGTATGCGGCGCAAGCTTGAGCTTCACGGCGCCCGCACGTTCGACACATACGAGCTGCTTGAGATGCTGCTTTACCACGTCATTCCGTACAAAGACACCAACCCCGTGTCAAAAAATCTGCTCTCTCGCTTTGGATCTCTCGAGGGCGTTTTCGGCGCCGGCAGGGAAGAACTTTTGTCCGTTGAAGGTATCGGCGCGGCGGCCGCAGATCTTATTCTTTCCGTCGGAGATTTTATAAATGCCGAGGCCGCGGCGGAAAAGGAAATATCACCCCTTGACGATTATACCGCAGTCGGCGAGCTGTTCGTGCGGCATTTTGAGGGTGTCAAAACACCGACGGTCGCAATGCTTATTCTCGGCAACAATATGAACTTCATCGGTATAAAGAATATCTACAAGCTCGACTATTCGTCGGGCGGCGTCCTGCCCGAGCCGTTCATTGAGTACGCCTTGGCGAACAGGGCGTCAATAGCGATAATCGCGCACCTACATCCGTTCGGCCCTCCGTTCCCATCGCACGGAGATATCACTACGAACAATATTATGATCAACGCCCTTGGCGATGCCAACGTTACGCTCGCTGAGCATTACGTCGTATCGGGTACACAGTTCGTCGGTACGATGAAGCATCTGCATTACGCCTTCCGGCAGTCGCCGGAGCTTGACAGATTCCTTCGCAGCAAGAGCAGAGTGAGGTAGCTATGGACGAAAAAACTATCGAACGTATTGCAAAAATACTGTCATTTGAGGTAAAAGAACCTGAAATTGCCGCCCGCGAGGTCGCCGATCGCTATCAAAGCATCTATTCTCTCGCCGCTGCCGACCGGGACGAGCTTGCAACATTGCCACACCTCGGCGCTAAGGGGGCGCACCTGTTGAGCCTCGTTATGTCGTTGCGCTCCCGCG
>CAZQTN010000169.1:0-2880 GCA_964596195.1 uncultured Ruminococcus sp. | reverse complement strand
CAAAAACAACACTCAGTTGTTTTTACCTCGCTTACCCGTAATCCGCTCCAAAAAAGAGAAGCACCCTAGCGGTGCTTCTCTTTTTTTGCGTGTTGACATCCCTTCCATTCTATGCTAGAATAGTTTTGCAAATAAAGTCGCTTTTCGCGGCGGAACGGAGACTCACTATGACATTTTTCAGAAATTCACAGCAAAATCGGCAGATCCCGGAGCGTCAGATGCACCAGATGAGATACAACTCGGCGCGCTCAAACCTGATGCTTGTAATCGTATTTTCGCTGATAAACCTGATCCTGCTGATCACGCAAAGCAACGTCTATTTCCTCTTCTCGGCGGCAATACCGTATGCGCTTACAGATCTCGGAATGTTCTTCTGTGGCTTGTACGGCGATGACTATTACACCGGCGAGCTTGCGGGAATGGAGTTCCTTGATCCCTCGTTCTTTGCAATTATGCTTGCCATATCGCTTGCGATAATCGTGTTTTATTTCGTGTGCTATATACTCTCCAAGAAAAACAAGGTCGCGTGGCTTATCGTCGCGCTCGTACTGTTCTCGCTTGACACGCTCGTTATGTTCTGGTATTACGGCCTCAGCGTTAATATGCTGCTCGATTTCTTCTTCCACGCATGGATGATAGTCATCCTCGCCCTTGGCGTGCGCGCCCACTTCAAGCTCCAAAGCCTTCCTCCCGAGGAAGTCGTTATTGAGGGCGAGGCCGCAGAGATCTACGAGAATGCGGACGAGCAAAACAACGACAACGATAACGCGATTTAATTTAACAACACTCTTTACGGCAGCAAAGAATATCACTTTATATTAACAGAAAGAGCAAGAGTAAAAGGAGAAAAATCCTTCTATCTCTTGCTCCTGTTTTTTTGCACGAAAAAACGCAGAACTTAACGCGAATTTAACGCACCCCCGCTTGCAGAATTAACATTGCAGAGATAAAATGTTGACAATGTGTTAAATTGAATATAACGAAAGGTAACTAAGAAATGACAATTTTCAACGTTCTCTCTTTGATTGGCGGTCTTTGTCTGTTCCTCTTTGGTATGAACCTTATGGGCGACGCACTTGAAAGACGCGCCGGCAACAGCCTTGAGCGCATGCTCGGCAAGCTCACCACCGGCAAAATGGCAGGCCTGCTCACAGGTCTTGGCGTTACGGCCGTAATTCAGTCCTCATCAGCAACGACGGTAATGGTCGTCGGCTTCGTAAACTCCGGCATAATGAAGCTCGGACAGGCCATCAACGTAATCATGGGTGCAAACATCGGCACAACGGTCACCGCATGGATACTCAGCCTTGGCGGCATCGACGGTGACAACATATTCATCCAACTGCTCAAGCCCACGTCCTTCACTCCCATTCTCGCGCTCATAGGCATATGCCTACATATGTTTACAAAGAGCTCAAAGAAAAAAGACACGGGTACCATTCTCCTCGGATTTGCCGTCCTTATGTTTGGTATGGATTCAATGTCCGGCGCAGTCGAGCCCCTCGGCGACGAGGCGTGGTTCCGGGAGATGTTCATTATGTTCGAGAATCCCGTTCTCGGCGTGCTTGCAGGTGCGATACTTACCGCTATAATCCAGTCCTCGTCGGCCTCGGTCGGTATTCTTCAGGCGCTATCCGCCACCGGCAAGGTATCCTTCGGCGCGGCGATCCCGATCATTATGGGTCAGAACATCGGTACCTGTATCACCGCCATTCTCTCCTCTATCGGCACTAACAAGAACGCACGCCGCACGGCGCTCGTTCACCTCTCCTTTAACGTTATCGGTACGATCATCTGCCTCAGCGGCTACTGGATCGTCGATCTGATCTTCTCCCCCGCGCTGTTTGCCGAGGCGGCAACACACACGAACATTGCAATCGCACACTCGGCCTTCAACATTATCTGTACTATCATCCTTCTTCCCTGCGCCTCTCTGCTTGAGAAGCTCGCATACAAGCTCATCCCCGAATCCAAAACCCCCGACAAGAACGTCGAGCTTGACGAGCGTCTGCTTACTACCCCTGCAATCGCGCTTGAGCGTTGCCGCGAGGTAGTTGTAGACATGGGCGACGGCGCTGTTTCCGCACTTAAGGAGGGCATTCTCTCCCTCACCGAGTACACCGCAGACCGCGCATCGCGCATCCGCGAAATGGAAGAAAAGACCGACCACTACGAGGATATCATCGGCACGTATCTTGTAAAGCTCAGCGCAAAGCAGCTTGACGAGCAGCTGAGTGCCGATGCAACCAAATATATGAAGGCCATCGGCGACTTCGAGCGCATATCCGACCACGCGGTCAACCTGCTTGAGTCGGCAGAGGAGCTGCGCGACAAGGGCATCGCCTTCACCCCCGAGGCACAGGGCGAGATGAATCGACTCTGCGCCGCAGTAAGCGAGATACTCGATCTTGCATCCTATGCCTTCATCAACAACGACACCGCAGCAGCGGACAACGTCGAGCCTCTTGAAGAGGTCATCGACCGTATGAAGGAAAATATGCGTACCGCGCACATTCTCCGTCTGAGCAAGGGACTTTGCAGCATCGAGGCAGGCTTCGTCTGGTCCGACCTGCTCACCAACCTTGAGCGCACGTCCGACCACTGCTTCAACCTCGCCGTCTGCGTACTCGACGCCAAGGAAGGCAACATGGACATCCACAGCTTCCTTCGCGCCAAGAAGGCCGACAGTAACCGCTACCTCGAAAAGCTCTCCGAGTACGAAAGCAAATACATGGCGGTTTAAAAAACGCTCCATTAAATACAATCGAATAAAAAAGGCAGAGGCACGATAAACGCCTCTGCCGTTTTAGCATCTCGGCGAAAAACTTCGAGATAAAACCGAACGCGGTGCAACGGCAAAGATATCGGTTTTATAATTTT
>CAZQTN010000168.1:0-2904 GCA_964596195.1 uncultured Ruminococcus sp. | reverse complement strand
AAAGTGCCTGAGATCCTCTAACCCCACCAACGTAGTTAAGGCTACCTTCGAGGGTCTTAAGGCTCTTAAGACCGCTGAAGAGATCGCTGCACTCCGCGGCGTTAGCGTTGAAGACGTAAAGGCATAAGGAGGTAACGGTAATGGAAAATGTTAAGGTTACACTCGTAAAAAGTCTTATAGCATGCAAGGCTAACCAGATCGCAACCGCAAAGTCTCTTGGTCTCAAGAGACCCGGTGACTCCATCACTCTTGCAAACGATGCAGTTCTGATGGGCAAGATCAGGGTGATTTCCCACCTTGTAAAAGTTGAAACCGTTTAATCGGAATTGAAAGGAGGATATAATATGAAGCTCCATGAACTTTCACCCCAGGAAGGCTCCGTAAAGGAGAAGTTCCGTAAGGGTAGAGGCGCAGGTTCCGGAAACGGAAAGACCGCGGGCAAGGGCCACAAGGGTCAGAATGCTCGTTCGGGCGGCGGCGTAAGACCCGGTTTTGAGGGCGGCCAGCTTCCTCTTTACAGAAAGCTCCCCAAGAGAGGCTTTAATAACTACAGATTCGGCACCAAGTACGCCGTAATCAACGTTCAGTCTTTGAATAAGTTCAACAACGGTGACGTTGTTGATTGTGAGACCCTTCTCGCTAAGGGCATCATCAGCAAGTGCTACGATGGTGTCAAGGTTCTTGGCGAGGGCGAGATCACTAAGTCACTCACTGTAAAGGCATCCGTCTTCTCCGCACAGGCTAAGGAGAAGATCGAGGCAGTAGGTGGAAAGACTGAGGTGGTATAAATGCTTCAGACACTCAAGAACGCATGGAAAACTAAGGAACTGAGAGATAAGATCCTCTTCACTCTCTTTATCCTTTTGATCTACCGCTTAGGTACAGTAATTCCCGTTCCCTTCGTCGAGGCTCATAGCTTTGCTGATTCATTCAGCGGTACCATTCTTGACCAGATGAACATCCTTTCGGGTGGATCTCTCGGAACGGCTACTTTGTTCGCGCTTGGCGTATCACCCTATATCAACGCCTCAATTATTATTCAGCTTCTCGCTGTCGTATTTCCCAAGCTCGCAGAGCTCACGAAGAACGACAAGGAGAAGATGAACCTGATCACGAGAATAGCAACCGTTATCCTCGCGATCGTTACCGCAATCGGCTACTACTTCCTTCTTAAGAACAACGGTGCACTTACCAATTCCGCTACCAGCGCTGACAATAGTGCTGCTTGGTTCTACGGAATAGTTATCGTTGCGTGCTACGTTGCGGGCGCCTCCGTCATTATGTGGCTTGGCGAGCGCATCAACGAAAGAGGTATCGGAAACGGTATTTCGATGATCCTTTTCGCAAATATCATTTCTTCGATCCCCTCCTTCTTCTACAACCTCGTATCTCTCGTAGTTTCTACTTACCAGTACGAGGAAAAGGCTTGGCTCTACGGTATCATTTCTACCGTATTCGCTCTTCTTCTCATTGCAGTTATGGTCGTAATGTTCATCTTCATCATCTGGGTAACCGGATCTGAGAGAAGAATCCCGATCCAGTACGCAAAGAGAGTTGTCGGCCGTAAGATGTACGGTGGACAGAGCTCCAACCTTCCTATCAAGCTGAACATGACCGGCGTTATGCCCGTCATCTTCGCAAGCTCTATCGTATCTCTCGTTCCCACCATCCTCGCGCTTTGCGGCGTAACCAAAGAGACCGAGACCGGTTGGGGCACTGTATACAGAATCCTCTCCTCCGAGGGCGTGGTTTATCCCATCCTTCTCTTCGTTCTTATTATTGCTTTCGCATACTTCTATACTCAGATCTCCTTTGATCCTATCGAGGTATCGAACAATATCAAGCGACAGGGCGGTACCATCCCCGGTATCAGACAGGGCAGACCCACCGCAATGTATATCAAGAAGATCCTCAACAAGGTTACTCTCGTTGGCGCACTCTTCCTCGGCATCGTTGCAGTTCTTCCCGTTGTTGCAGGTCCTCACATTCTCCAGCACATCGTATACTGGATCCTTGAGGGCTCTATTGCAACAATCGATAAGAGCAACTGGCTTTACACTTACTATGTTTCCTCGATTGAATCGTCGGCGACCTCGCTTACCAGCGTGTTCACCTTCGGCGGTACCTCGCTTCTCATTATCGTAGGTGTCGTACTCGAAACATTCAGAGATCTCGAGGCGCAGCTCACAATGCGTAATTACAAAGGATTCCTTTAATCTCTCGCATTTGAGGTAGAATTTTATGAAAATAATTTTTCTTGGTGCCCCCGGCGCAGGCAAAGGTACGCAGGCGGATAAAATATCCGCCCACCTCTCCATTCCCACGATCTCTACGGGTGCTATGATCCGTGAGGCTGTGAAGAACGGCACTGAAATGGGGCTCAAAGCCAAAAAATTTATGGAGCAGGGAGCTCTCGTTGAGGATGACGTGGTTATCGGCATCATCAAGGAGCGCCTTGCAAAATCGGACTGCGAAAACGGATTCATTCTCGATGGATTTCCTCGTACCGTACCGCAGGCGATCGCACTTGAAAAAATGGGTGTCACACTCGATAAGGTAATCTCGATCGAGGTTCCCGACGAGGTCATCTGTCAGAGGATGACGGGCAGACGCGTTTGCGCTACTTGCGGCGCTTCCTACCACGTCACCGACAACCCCTCGCGTGACGGCGTAAATTGCGATAAATGCAACACGCCCCTCACCGTAAGGAAGGATGATGCACCCGAGGTAGTGCTTTCACGCCTCGCGGTATACCACGAGACTACCGAGCCGCTCAAGGACTATTACCTTGAAAAGGGTATACTCTCCGTCGTTGACGGCAACGGCCCCGTGGAACAGACGTCCGCACGCACCCTTGAAGCAGTAGGAAAATGATAATAATCAAAAATTCCGAACAAATAGCTC
>CAZQTN010000167.1:0-2914 GCA_964596195.1 uncultured Ruminococcus sp. | reverse complement strand
TGAACGTCGCAAGGCCAATTCTTTTTAAACTTCTCGCACTGCTCGTCAAAGCTCTTATCGGGGTCATAGCCGATAGCGGTGATATAGTTTACGAGCGCGTCGAGCCAAACGTATACGACGTGCTTGTCATCGAAGTCAACGGGGATACCCCACTTGAACGATGTTCTCGACACGCAAAGATCCTGAAGACCTGCCTTAAGGAAGTTGTTTACCATCTCCTTCTTGCGGCTTTCGGGCTCGATAAAGCCGGGGTTGTCCTCGATGTGCTTGATAAGGCGGTCTGCGTAGTTGGACATCTTAAAGAAGTATGCCTCCTCGCGCGCCTGTGCTACGGGGCGGCCGCAGTCGGGGCACTTGCCGTCTACTACCTGCGTTTCGGTGAAGAAGGACTCACAGGGGGTGCAGTACCATCCCTCATAGAAGCCCTTATATATATCGCCCTGCTCGTAGAATTTCTTGAATATCTTTTTAACGGTTGCGACGTGGTAATCGTCGGTGGTGCGGATGAAGTGATCGTATCTTACGTTCATAAGATCCCAGATGCGCTTGATCTCGCCGGTTACACCGTCAACGTATGCCTGGGGTGTGATGCCTGCCTCCTTGGCAAGATTCTCGATCTTCTGACCGTGCTCGTCAGTACCGGTGCAAAGGAAAACGTCCTTGCCCATTCTGCGCTGGAAGCGCGCGAACGCGTCCGCCATAATGATCTCGTAGGTGTTGCCGAAGTGCGGCTTGCGCGATGCGTACGCTATCGCGGTTGTCATATAAAACTTTTCCATATTTCCTCCAATATTACGCTCGCAAATGAAACTCGCGCATTAACATCGTATTATTTTAACACATTCGAGCCAAGATTACAATATTTTTTCCCAAAAAAGGTGGAAATTTATATTTTATCTATGCCTTGGGCTTTTAACAGCGGATGAATTTGTTTATACATTGGAAAAAAATGCCAAACTGTTGACATTTAGGATATTGTATGCTATACTTAAATCAGAAAGGATTTTTACCCCTTGGGGTGATCAAGGTTTAACATTCGGCGTACAAGGGGTACTGGGCCCATTGTGCGCTTTTTTGATTTTTGCGAAAGGAGAAACGTTATGAAAAAAGCTATCACGCTGTTTTTAGCACTTTTGACGTGCACTCTGCTTCTCGTCGCTTGCGATACTCCCGACGAGCCTACTATTGACGAGCAGCTTAGGGTGGGAATGTATTCCCAAGAGGTATATGAGCTTATCGGTTCTCACGGAACTCCGTCCGAACTATGCTCACATATCAAAATCTATGATACCGGTGAGGAAGAAAAGCTGTATGTATTTATCAAGCAAATACCAAACAGCGATGCCATCGTCACTCACTTTGAGCGAAGAAAGGATATGGAAATAAAAGCAGGAATGACTCTCTCCGAGATCAATGCGCTTTTACGCGCCGAGGGTGCAAGATGTCATAACGCAGCTAATATATACACCTGGGAGTTCTCACGCCAAAAGGGATTATATGCGTGGCTTGACTCGGATGGAGCGGTGGTGAAATACGTGATCTCCGGCATGCCTACGCTTGAAAAAGGTATGTCGTACGCCGAAGTGGCAGACTTCTTTCTTTCCGAGGGCGAAACTGTATCATACGTTCCCGGGCTTTACAGGTGGCAAACCAAATACAAGGACAAATATTGCTACGTCAGATTTGTCGACGGCAAGCTGACCGAGTTCTTTGAGCAAGGCACTTCAGTATTTGCAGACAGCACATACGAACGTGTCGCAGAATTGTACGGCACTGAGGGTACGCTCTTTAACGAGGAGAGTAACACATATTCCTGGTCTACTCCGGACGGTAAAATGGGGCTTTTCAAATTTAACGAGTCGGATGGCAAGCTTAAGTTATCGCGCTTTTCCTTGATAAACGGTCGTGCCGAGGCAGGTATGACTTTGTCAGAGATCAACGAAAGCGTTGGTGCGATTGGTGAATCGGTTACTAATATCCCCAGCCTTTATCGTTGGACACTCAACGAGCAAAATGAATATCTGTACGCTACTATCAAGAACGGAACGGCAACCAAGATCTTCATAGACGGGGAAATAAAAATTTCGACCGGAATGAGCTATGAACGCCTTGCTTATCTATACGGCGCAAACGGAGCCCCGGCGGGCAAGGGTGCTATATATTCCTGGCCAACCTCGGAAAATACCATAGGTATTTTTAAGTTCAAAAATTACGACTCCGTACTTCGGCTCCAACAATTCGTGCTTGATGCGAAGGATCTTACAGGTATGATGCTCACCGAGATCGACGAGCTTTTTGGCACGGCAGGTACGAACGTGGGCGACGATACCGCCACGATCTACAAGTGGGATAGTGTATTTGACGAGGATATTTACGTTTGGTTTGACTCGGCTATGGTCGCTACGAGTTTTAGCTATACAACGTCAACTGTCATCACCCTTGAGCTCGGTATACGCCGCGACGAAGTCATCGCTCTGCTTGGAGAGCCACGCGAAAACACAAATGGAAAGCTGTGGTATTATCAAGGTGGAGAGGTATATATAGTTTTCGAAAACGATATAGTCGTTGAATTTTATGAGATCAAGTACCCCGACATATACGTTGGAATGACTATTGAAAAGGCGATAAAGAGCTTGGGTATAAATCCTTTTATGTGCGATACCATACACGATATAAACCATAACATAGATTACGATACATATTACTTTGAAATACAGGTAAAGTCACACACAAGTTATGAGAAAAATGATGGAGCAGATGAAAATGGAAATAAAAAGCATTACTATTTACAGTTGTATGCAGTTGCCTTAGGTGAGCTGGATCCGATCGTAATTGATTTAATCATTTTTTCAAAGATAGAACCGTAATACTTACTTCGTTTTTTGGTGCGCGCAGAAAATTCTGCGCGCACTTT
>CAZQTN010000166.1:0-2934 GCA_964596195.1 uncultured Ruminococcus sp. | reverse complement strand
CCTCGCGCCTTGCGGGAAGCTCATCCATAGAGCGACGGTAAACGATATATACCTTTTCCGCGCCGAGACGGAGCGCTGTGCGCGCGGCATCCATAGCAACGTTACCTCCGCCGACAACTGCTACCTTGCCACCCTTCATTATGGGGGTGTCGGGATTGTCCTTATATGCCTTCATAAGATTGGCGCGAGTGAGGAACTCGTTGGCGGAATAGACGCCCTTGTAGGCCTCGCCGGGGATACCCATAAAGTTAGGGAGTCCCGCGCCTGAGCCGATAAATACTGCCTCGTAGCCGTCATCAAAAAGCTCGTCGACGGTGAGTGTCTTACCTATTATGATATTGGTGATTATCTCTACGCCCATAGCCTTCAGGTTATCGACCTCTTTTTTAACGATAGCCTTAGGCAGACGGAACTCAGGAATGCCGTAGACCAGAACGCCGCCTGCGGTATGGAGCGCCTCAAAGACGGTAACCTTATATCCTCGCTTTGCGAGGTCGCCGGCGCAGGTAAGTCCCGATGGGCCTGAGCCGATAACGGCAACCCTATGGTCGTTCGATTCGGGAACTGCGGGCGGCGTGGTGCTGTGTGCGTTATGCCAATCGGCGACGAAGCGTTCAAGTCGGCCGATGCCGACGGGCTCACCCCTTATACCCCTGACACAGCGCGCCTCGCACTGTGTTTCCTGCGGACAAACGCGGCCGCAGACGGCAGGCAGGGATGAGGTTGTGCTTATGATTTCATAGGCGGCATCGAAGTCTCCCTCTTTGATTTTGGCTATAAATTCGGGTATGCGTATATTGACGGGACAGCCCTCGGAGCACGGCATAGTTTTGCATCCGAGGCAACGGAGCGCCTCGTCGATCGCCGTCTCGGCGCTGTATCCTATTGCGACCTCGTCAAAGTTTTTTGCCCTCTGCTTCGGATCCTGGGTGGGCATAGGGTTCTTTGTGGGAGTCATATTTGCCTTTGCCATTCTACTCTACCCCCTTCTTGAAGAGATTGCAGGTTTGCTCGTGCTTATGGCGTTCAAAGTCGCGGTACATAGCCGAACGTGACATAGCCTCGTCAAAGTCGACCTGATAACCGTCGAAATCGGGGCCGTCAACGCAGGCGAATTTAGTAACGCGCTTGCCGTCGACGTTAAGGGTGAGACGACAGCCACCACACATTCCGGTGCCGTCGATCATTATGGGATTCATAGACACGTCGCAGGGGATACCCGTGGGGCGTGTCGCGTTAACGACGAATTTCATCATAATGAGAGGGCCGATGGTGATGACCTTATCGAAGCGCTCACCGCGCTCAAAAAGCTCTGTAAGGGGAACGCACACGTTACCCTCTCTTGCATACGAGCCGTCGTCGGTCATAACGTGCAAATTTGCCGATGCGGCGCGGAACTCGTCCTCAAGGATAACGAGATCCTTGCTGCGGAAGCCGATAATGGACGTTACCTCACAACCGAGGGAAGCCAGCTTCTCGGCAACGGGGAGTGCTATGGCGCAGCCGACACCGCCACCGACTATACATACCCTTTTAAGTCCGTCGGTCTCGGTAGGAACGCCGAGCGGGCCCGCAAAGTCGCAAATATAGTCATCGACCTCAAGACGGCCGAGCTTTTCTGTGGTGGAGCCGACGATCTGGAATATTATCTTAACGGTTCCCGCTTCCCTGTCGTAGCCCGCGATGGTGAGGGGGATACGCTCACCCTCCTCATCCACGCGCAGAATGATGAACTGACCCGGCTCGGCCTTTCTTGCGACGAAGGGCGCTTCTACGTTCATCATAGTGACGGTGGGGTTAAGAACCTTTTTTTCGACTATTCTGTACATAACTCTTTTCCTTTTTTCGTGCGGAATAAAAAATATATTATATTTTAGCACAGCGAAAGCGATTTGTAAAGAGAAATATGTACCGAAGGCAAAAAATTACTTTTTTAGCTTTGTTTTTTGTCATTTTTCGTCCGTTTTCATAAACTGAAAACAGCGGATGCAACTATGGAGCATCCGCAAGAAGTTAGAAAAGAAAGGCTTAAGGTTAAATATGGAAAGAAACGAGAACGGACTTTCCTCTCTCATGTACCGTAGGGAGACGGCGCGTTGCTTTAATGCCGGTGGCAACACGATGGGCGGAAATACCGAAAACGGCAATATGGGCAACAGCGGAAGCGTTGGCGGTGTAACCGGCAGCGAGCAAAACGGTGGCTGTGGAGGCACGGGCGGATGCGGATGCCGAGGCAACAGCTCGCGCCAGCTGGCAATGGTATACTCCCCTATGCAGTGCTGGCGTATGCTCCACACGCCTGAGGAGGCGCTTATGAAGGGCACGCTTTTTGAGGAGCTCTACAAGCCCTACGAGGAGGTGTGGTAATGAGCAGAGATACAGGAGCAGCAAGAGGCAGAGCCGATAACGGACGCGTGCTCGGCGCGACGAACGATGCCCTGCTCAAAAAAATACAGGCCCTTGCGTTTGCAAAGACCGAGACCGAGCTGTACCTTGATGCACATCCCGACTGCGCGGTAGCGCTTGAGTATTACAGGAAGATAATCGACGAGCTCGAGGATCTTACCGAGGAATACGAGAATACGGTCGGACTGATACGACAGGAAAACGAAAGCGGCGAGCGCTGGTCGTGGGTCAACAAGCCCTGGCCGTGGCACCTCGGTGAGGAGGATTAAGATATGTGGATATACGAGAAGAAGCTTCAGTACCCTGTTAAGATAAAAAATCCCAATCCGCGGCTTGCGGGGGTTATAATATCGCAGCTTGGCGGGCCTGACGGCGAGATGGGTGCGGCGACGCGCTATCTCAATCAGCGATACACGATGCCGTCGGGCGAGGCGATCGGAATGCTGACCGACATCGGCTCTGAGGAGCTTGGGCATTGTGAAATGATTGCGGCAATACTCTATCAGCTGACGAAAAATCTTACCCCCG
>CAZQTN010000165.1:0-3108 GCA_964596195.1 uncultured Ruminococcus sp. | reverse complement strand
GGTGTAGCACAAAGCCCCACCTCATTAATTCTTAATTCTTAATTCTGAATTCTGAATTCTGAATTCTTCTGTCACGCCATCGATACCAGATACCTTGCCGCGGCGTCGATAATCTCTTTAGTCTCTCTCAGAATACCGTTTATCTCCAGGACGAGACTTCCCTCATATCCGTCAGCCTTCATACGACCGAGCAGCTCGTCGAGAGGCAGAAGTCCCTTACCCATAACAAGCGCAGAGCGGAGCGCGGGCATATTCGAGCGGATAATCCTGCCGTAGGGGTGGTACTCCCAGTCCTTGACGTGGCAGTGAATTATCCTGTCCTTCATCACCTCGTACGCCTCGAGAACGTCGTCACCGACGCAGAAGAAGTTGCCCGCATCAAGCACGAAGCCAAGGCCCGGCACCTTATCTATTATGTATCTGCAATCCCTGATATATGAATCGGGCCTCTGCGGCACCGACTGATTCTCTATCATCACGGTAACTCCCGAGCCCTTCGCATACTCCACCATCGAGCCGAAGCCCTCTACCATGCGCTCGCGCATATCGTAGAACTCCTCCTCGCTCGACGCGGGAACAACCGTAGGAGCGAGCATTATCTTCGGCACGCCGAGGCGCGACAGCTCGTCGATAAGCCCCTTGATGCGCGCGGTATTTTCCTCAAGCGCCTTACCCTCTGCGGTTATAAAATCGGAAAGCCCGACAAGCGCCCCCATCTCCATTCCCGCATCGTTTATGTACTTCTTATATTCGGGCAGGGGAAGTGCCGCAAGCTCGCTCTCGAGCGCATCCGCCTCCACTATCCCCATATCGTGATAATGCTTTATCGCTGCCACGGGATCAGGCCAATCATATATCCTTCTCGCGTGGAGCGCGTACATCGATACCTTCATACAAAAACACTCCTTTATGTAAATCTTTGTTCTCAAATATTGCCGTATTTCTTCATAGCCTTCCAGAATCCGGCATAGGACTTATACCCGACGTAGCCGGCTATCTCGCTCTGCGACATATCCGTATCGGCGAGCAGCCGCTCTGCCATAGCGACCCTCGTTGCCGTCAGCTCATCTCGGAAGCTGCGCCCCGTATGCTCTATGACAAGGCGCTCGGTCTGCCTCTCGGAGAGGTAGAGCGAGGCGGCGAGATCCGCGAGGCGCACCTCGCGGCTGTAATTATTCTGAAAGAACTCATGGATAAGAAATCCGTAATCGGTGATATGCTCGGCGCGCTGCACGTCCGAGGAAATGAAGCGGCGGCAAAGCAGAGCGGCAAGCGCGGCAATACCCGCGTGATCCCCCGTCTCGTTTGCGCGTTCTATCTCCGCGAGCATCTCCGACACCAGCCCCTCGCCGACGTTATAGGCGGCAAAATCGCTCACCGCGGCATCTATCTGGAACGCCGCCTGCAAGCCGTCCTCTCCGCGCACACCCGCGTGGAACACCCCCTGCGGTATCACGAGCATCGTGCCGCTTTTTGCCCTGACCTCGGCATCTCCGATACGGTATACGACGTCCGCGCCGAGAACAAGATGCACCTCGGTATAGCTGTGGCTGTGTATGCTCGAGGTGGTGAGACTCCTTTTATAGAAGCCGTCCGAGAAGAACAGCTTGTGCGCTCCGGCGCCGATTTTAACGCTCAATTCAAAGTACATAAGCATTTCCTACTCCGCCATTCGCATTTTGCATTTGGCAAGGCTATATATTGTATTTCATACGTTTTATGCTACAATTATTATAGCACGAATAAAGCCTATGTCAAGTGGGTAAATGTATCCCGCGATGAGAAAACACCATACCGAAAGGAAAAAAGACAATGATGAAATTTGAAGGAATTATGCCCGCACTCGTCACTCCCTTAACGGCGGACGAGAAAATAAACGTAAAGGTTCTGCGCGAGCTTATCGAATATCTTATAGGAAAGGACGCGGACGGCTTCTACGTAGGCGGCGCAACCGGCGAGGGCATCAGCCTTGCGACCTCCGAGCGTATGATCCTCACTGAGGAATCCGTAGCGGCTATTAATCACCGCAAGCCCTGCATAATCCAGGTCGCAGCGTTTGACTTCCACGATGCTATCCGCCTCGCGAAGCACGCAGAGGAGGTTGGCGCAGACGCCATTTCCGCAACCGCTCCCCTCTTCTTCCAGTACGACGAGAACGACGTATACAAGTACTACAAGGAGCTTGCAAATTCTGTACATATCCCCCTTATGATGTACTACAACCCCGCAGCAGGCTTCCCCATGTCGGCGAAGTTCGCGGCGAGAGTTTTCGAGATAGACAACGTCACGGCAATCAAGTGGACCAGCTCCAACTACTACGAGATGAACGTCCTCAAGGACATCACCCACGGCGAGATGAACATCATCAACGGCCCGGACGAGATGCTTCTCATGGGTCTTAACGCAGGCGCCGACGGCGGTATAGGTACGACCTACAACTTCCAGCTTGAGAACATCAAGGCGGTATATAACCTCTTCAAGGCAGGAGACCTCAAGGCGGCGCACGAGGCACAGACCTTCGCCAACCGCATCATTCGCGCCCTCCTCAACTACAAGACCTTCCCCGCAACCAAGGTAGTCCTCGAGGCTATGGGCTTCGCCGTAGGTAACTGCACCTTCCCGCAGACCACCTACACCGCCGCAGAAAAGGCAAAGATAGTAGCAGAGATCAAAGCAGCGGGATTGGCGATATAAAAATTAAGAATTCAGAATTCAGAATTCAGAATTAAAAGTCAAAGAGGATTAAAGGCTGAGATTATAGCCCTCGATCCTCTTTTTTTGTATTTGGAGAATTCTTTTGCATTGTAACTACTCATCCGTCACTCGATGAGCCATACCTCATCGAGCGCCACCTTCCCTCACAAGGGAAGGCTATAGGACAGTCCATTACCGACCCCTGCCTCGGCTGGGAGAAGACGGAAAGGCTTATATACGAAATAGCCGAGAAGGTGTAGAAAATTCAGAATTCAGAATTCAGAATTCAGAATTAAAAGTCAAAGAGGATTAAAGGCTGAGATTATAGCCCTTGATCCTCTTTTTTTGTATTTGGAGAGTTCTTTTGCATTGTAACTACTCATCCGTCAATCAAAATTGCGAGCATTTTTGATC
>CAZQTN010000164.1:0-3111 GCA_964596195.1 uncultured Ruminococcus sp. | reverse complement strand
GGGTGCATAAGGAAACGCTTCATTCGCTTGAATGCGGATGCGTAATAATATCCGTCGCAAACGCGCTCGTCAGTTACGACCTTAAAGGTTACGAAGCGGTGACGCTCGCGAGTGCCGTCGCGCTTGATTGCGTCGGCGTGGAATATGCTTCCATAAGAGATAAACAACGGCAGAGTTCCAAAATCATAAAGATGATGATATATAGCGGGGATGCCCAGCGAGCCCATCGAGGTTATTATCATAGAACCATGAAAGGGGCTGACCTTGAGCAGTGCATTCGGCAGGATGCCGTGATAGTCCATCCAACGAAGCAGCGCCATAACTCCACGAAATACGAATCGCGGAAGCTTGCGCAGGAGTCCCATAACCTTATCAAAGTCACCCTCGTTTTGCGTGGCGGATTTGGCAACAAACTGAAATTTTTTATGTACGTTGTAAATGTCATCTCTTGGATCAAATTCCACCTTAATGCAGGTGTCGGGTGATTCGAGCGAGAGCTCCTTCTTTATTGTCATAACGCATTCAACGTTGTTTCGTGCATATATACGCTGACCGGCTACAAAACGGTTGAGACCGGGGCGCTCAGCGAGCACGCGAAGATAAGCGGTAAGAATAACGTGCAGGAGGGTCATATCGGTGTAGCCCTCTTTTTTCTTTTCATTAAGGAACTTTTCGATATTGGTAATATCTATAACGTCCTCAAAATGATTTTGTGCATCTGCTCGCGTTCTCATAATGTAAGGCATTATAATGTTCATAGGCTGCAGGGAGCGAAGTCTTCTTCCCTCTTTTCTGTCGCCTAATCTTTTCTTGCGGGGCTTATATGCAGGGGCATTGTATTTGAGGATATCCTCTTCCTTGATCTCGATCATATAGTCATCCTTTTAATTTATTTAATCAGACGTACCATTATAGCATATTTTATAAAAATAGTCAAGACGTAGGCATAATCAAAAGAAACGGCGCATTCCTTCTGCTGAAATGCGCCGTTATGTTATGTTTGATTATGCGTTGTTTTTCTGCGCCTCTGCAATTATCTTATCGGTAAGGCTCTGGGGAACCTCATCGTATCTGATAAAGTCAAAGTCAAATCTGCCTCTACCCTGTGTAGCGGCGCGAAGTGCGATTACGTAGTCGGTCATCTCAGCGAAAGGAGCCTCGGCAACTACAACCTGAAGTCCGGAGCCATCCTCAGCGGGCTCGATACCCATAACACGTCCGCGGCGCTTGTTAAGGTCGCCCATAACGTCACCAACGTAGTTCTCGGGTACGTAAACCTTGAGTGCACCTACGGGCTCAAGGAGAACGGGCTGCGCCTTGGGCAGACCCTCACGGTATGCAATGGCAGCCGCGAGCTTGAAGGAGATCTCGTTAGAGTCGACGTCGTGATACGAGCCGTCGTAAAGGTTAGCGGCAAGGTTAACAACGGGATATCCTGCGAGAACGCCCTTCTGCATACATTCACGAAGTCCCTGCTCTACCGCCGGGAAGAAGTTCTTCGGAACTGCGCCGCCAAATACCGACTCGGTAAAGGTAAGTCCCTCATCCTCGCCGGGAGAGAACGTGATCTTAACGTGACCGTACTGGCCGGAGCCGCCGGACTGCTTCTTATGCTTACCTTCAACGTCGACCTTTTTCTTGATGGTCTCTCTGTATGCAAGGCGAGGCTTTGTAAGCTCAACGGATGCACCGAAGCGCGACTTAAGCTTGGAAACGATGATATCAAGGTGAATATCGCCAAGACCGGAAACGGTAAGCTGCTTTGTCTCGGAGTTATTCTCGTACTTGATCGTAGGATCCTCCTCAAGCAGACGAGCGATACCGGTAGATATCTTATCCTCATCACCCTTTGCCTTAGGCGCGATTGCCATAGTCATATAGGGCTTCGGGAACTGTATGGGCTGATACTTAATATTTTCAGCTGCGCTGGTGAGAGTGTCGTTGGTGTTGGTGTTCGCAAGCTTTGCTGTAACACCAATGTCTCCGCAACAGAGCACGTCAACGTCGATCTGCTTTTTGCCGCGCATGATCATAAGCTTGTTGAACTTCTCGTTCTGGCCGGTCGTGGTGTTGCGAAGGACTGCATCCTTTGCGAGCTCGCCGTTCATAACCTTGAAGAAGGACATCTTACCAACGAACGGGTCGGCAACGGTCTTGAATACGAATACGGAGGTCGTGGAGCTCTCCGTTTCGATGGGAGTTTCACTTACGTTGCCCTCCTCGTCAACAAGGTGCTCAACCTTGCGTGCGATAGGACGCGGGAAAGACTCTGCGATAGTATCAAGAAGTGTCTTAATACCCCAATTCTTGAGTGCCGCACCGCAGAATACGGGGACGATATCACCGGAAATAATGCCAAGGTGAATAGCCTCGAGTGCTTCCTCTCTGGAGATAGGCTCTTCGTTGAAGAACTTATCCATAAGATCGTCGCTTGTCTGTGCGATGGCCTCGAGAAGAATATTATGATATTCGGTAAATACGTCGTTGAACTTCTCGGGGATCGAGGAGCGTACGTACTCACCCGTCGACTTCTCAAAGGTGTAAACGCACATTTCGACGAGGTTGGCAAATCCGATAACGGTATCACCGTCTATGATCGGTATCTGAATAGGACAAACGTTAAGTCCGTACTTTTCTCTTATCGCTCCGAATACCTTGTAGAAGCGTGCCTCGCCGTCGTCAAAGCGGTTGATAAAGAACGCCTTGGGGATGCCGGCCTGAGTAGCAAGATTCCACGCGAGCTCGGTTCCAACCTCGATACCTGCCTTACCGTCTACGACTATAATAGCCGCATCGGCAACACGTACGCACTGGCGTACCTCTGCCTCGAAATCGAAGAAGCCGGGCGTGTCAAGTATATTTATCTTAGTTCCGTTCCAGAGCATAGGCGCTGTGGCAGCGGATATTGAATATCCTCTCTTGATCTCCTCGGGATCGTAGTCACAAACGGTGTTTCCGTCAGCTACGTTTCCAAGACGATCGGTAAGTCTTGAAATATACAGCATCGACTCAGCAAGTGAAGTTTTTCCGCCCCCGCTGTGTCCGAGGAGCGCTACGTTACGAATACTTTTCGTATAAACCTTTTCCATAAAAAGATTCTCCTTAGTGGTA
>CAZQTN010000163.1:0-3317 GCA_964596195.1 uncultured Ruminococcus sp. | reverse complement strand
GGGCGCGTATTGGAGCGAGTGATGGGAATCGAACCCACGCGACCAGCTTGGAAGGCTGGAATTCTACCATTGAACTACACTCGCGTTCGTTAATAGCCTATATATCTTACCACAAAATATCAGTTTTGTCAATACCTTTTTGCAGGTTTTTGAAGAATTTTTTGAAGAATTTTTTTATTTTTTTTATTCTCTGTTTTGCCTGCTTTTATAAGATAAAAAAGCTTGTCTATCTATTGACTTATTTAACTTTTTTTGATAAAATCTATATGAAATAAATTATAGGGAAGGTATGTGAAATTGAAGTTTACCTTCGTTCCGGACTTCAGGTTTGACACGTTTGATCTTGCTGCGGCAGATTTCCTGATTTCCGAGGGTGTCAAGGGCATCGTCCTTGACGTAGATAACACGCTTGAGCCTTATGAAAATCCGTTACCTACCGAGCGAGTGGTGGCGTGGCTGGATTCTCTAAAGCAGAACGGCATTAAGGCTGCGATAGTATCAAACAACGATGCCGAAAGAATCGATCTGTTTAATAAGGATCTTGGTCTACCTGCATATAGCAAGGCCGCAAAGCCATTTAAAAAGAACGTTCTTCAAGCAATGTCAGATATGGGAACCACTGTCGAAAATACCGTCTTGATGGGGGATCAGGTTTTTACGGACGTGTGGGCGGCGCATAACGCCGGGATACGTGCAATACTCGTTCCTCCGATCAAGGATAAAACGGATCTGTTGACCCGGTTTAAGCGTTTACTTGAGAAGCCCGTGTTAAAGAAATACGATAGAAAGAATAGGGAAGTTTAATATTATGTCAGCATTTTTTGGCCCCGGTGGAAACAGCGAGGCGTTTAAGTTAGCGGGCGGAAAGTCCACGTTGGATGCTCCCAAATTTGTTTCAGACATCGGACTTGACGCATACGAATACGAGGCGGGTAACGGTATTGCATCGTCGCCTGCTATGCTTGCAGCTATCGGAGAACAGGCAAGAATACACAATGTCAAAATGTCTTTTCACACCCCGTACTTTATATCCCTTTCGGGAATCGAGGAGGAAAAGCGTCTTAAAAGCATCAAATACATCGCACAGAGCCTTGATGCCGCATATTTGCTGGGGGCAAAAACAATAGTTGTCCATACCGGCTCTGCTGCCAAAATCACCAGAGACGAGGCCATGCGCCTTGCGGCCGACACATTGATAAAAACTCTTTCGCAGGTTAACACTCGCGGTATAAAGATCGGCCTTGAGACTATGGGAAAGAAAAATCAGCTTGGTACACTTGATGAGGTGCTTGAGCTTTGCCGCATTGATTCGGCGTTTGTTCCCGTGGTTGACTTCGGTCATCTGAATGCTCGCGACTGTGGCGGTGTCTTTAAAAATGCAGATGATTATATGTGTGTTTTTGACAAAATAGACAGAAAACTTGGAGCAGACATCGCTTGCAACTTGCATTGTCATTTTTCGAGAATAGAGTGGACTGACAAGGGTGAGAAGAAGCATCTGACGTTTGCTGACGAGATTTACGGCCCGGATTACGAACCGCTTATCGAGGCTATTGTCAAGCATTCTCTGTCGCCCACAATAATCAGCGAGTCCGCTGGAACTCAATCCGACGATGCACTCACGATGAAAAAATACTATAAGGAGCTTCTCAAATGAACAGACTTTCAATCTTGCGAGAGAATATGATGGCACGCGGAATTGATGCCGTCATCATTCTTGACGAGCTCAATCAGCGCTACTTGTCGGATTTTGCATTTACCGACGGATTACTCTTGATTACGCAGAGCACAGCTCATCTTATTACCGATTTTCGTTATTACGAAATGGCTCTGAATAAGGCTGATAAGGGATTTGAGGTTGTGATGCCCGCTGACAGAGGCGCATTGATAGACGGAGTTTTCAAAGAGCAACGGATATCCGTCGTTGGATTTGAGGGGGCCTTCGTTTCCTACGAGGTATACGAAAGCTACGCAGCGAAGTATCCCTACGTTTCATTCATCAGCATCGGTGATATGCTCTCCGTTATGAGAAGGATCAAAACCCCCGATGAGATCGAAAAAATGCAACGTGCGCAGGATATAACTGATAAGGCCTTTGCACACGTTCTGAAGATGATCACGCCCGAGATGACCGAGCTTGACGTAGCTGTTGAGCTTGAATATGCGATGCGTAAGAATGGCGCGGAATCGTTTGCCTTTGAGACCATCGCGGTATCGGGTGATGCCTCCGCACTGCCACACGGCACGCCTCGCAATGTCAAGCTGCGTAAGGGATTTCTCACTATGGACTTCGGTGCTAAGTTTGACGGCTACTGCTCCGATATGACGCGTACCGTAGTAATAGGCAAGGCCGATGCGGAGATGAAAAAGCTTTACGATACCGTTCTCGCCGCACAGCTCGCTGCGCTTGATTATCTGCGCGAGGGCGCCGACTGCGGTGAGGCTGACAAGGTTGCACGTGACATAATCGACGCCGTGCCCGAGTTCAACGGTGCTTTTGGCCATTCGCTCGGTCATTCAATCGGACTTTACGTTCACGAGACTCCCGGACTTTCAAAGCGCGGCTTCGGCACAAAACTTTCCGCAGGTCAGGTAACGTCCGTCGAACCGGGCATTTACCTTTTTGGAAAATACGGTTGCAGGATCGAGGATATGGTCGCGATAGAGAAGGATGGAGTGCATAATTTCACGCATTCTACCAAGGAATTGATAGAAATTTACTGATTTCGCAAAAAAAATCGATTTACCTATTGCAAAATCGGAAAAAATATTGTAAAATATATCCGTATAGTATGAGGACTGCGCTCATTTTGAGTAGGTTGTGGCGGATCGGCAGCCTCTTTCAATAAATTCAATTTCGCCAAGAAAGAAAAGAGAAGTATGTTGACAGCAGGTGATTTTAAGAATGGTGTTACCTTTGAGATGGACGGTAAGGTATACCAAGTTATCGAATTTCAGCACGTTAAGCCCGGTAAGGGAGCTGCATTCGTAAGAACCAAGTACAAGGATGTTATTACCGGTACTATTCGTGAGCAGTCCTTCAACCCCACCGCAAAGTTTGAGAACGCAGTTATCGAGCGTAAGGATCTTGAGTATCTTTACAACGACGGTGAGCTCTATTACTTTATGGATCCCGAATCCTATGAGCAGATTCCCCTCAATCAGAGCCAGCTCAGCGATAACTTCAAGTTCGTTAAGGAGAACACCGTTTGCCGTATCTCCTCCTTCAAGGGAAATGTATTCTCCGTTGAGCCTCCCACATTCGTAGAGCTTGCAGTAACTGAGACTGAGCCCGGCGTTCGTGGCGATACCGCTAC
>CAZQTN010000162.1:0-3338 GCA_964596195.1 uncultured Ruminococcus sp. | reverse complement strand
TACATTTTCCACCTTAACAAGGTGAGCGATGATTTTAACTTTACCCAAAACGGAAGCGTCATTTTTCTGAACTGTTACGTCACCGATCTTGTTAAGACCAAGAGATTTTGCAACTGCCTTTTGTTTGGGGCTAGAACCGATAAGGCTTCCTGTGAGTGTAATTTTGATCTGTTCCATCTCAGTCAGCCTCCTTATTTCAATGTTTCTTTGTCTACACCGCGCATTGCTGCAACTTCTTCAGCTGTGCGGAGAGCTTTAAGTCCTTCGAATGTTGCTTTAACAACGTTGGAAGGGTTGCTGGAACGCAAGCATTTAGCACGAATGTCCTTAATACCTGCCATCTGAACAACAGAACGAACTGTACCACCTGCGATGACACCGGTACCGGGAGCAGCGGGTTTCAAAAGAACGCGAGCTGCGCCGTATACGCCGATAACTTCGTGGGGGATTGTTGTACCCTTGAGAGATACTTCGATGATGTTTTTCTTTGCATCTTCGATACCCTTGCGGATTGCTTCAGGATATTCAGATGCTTTTCCAAGACCGTAGCCTACATGACCGTTTTCGTCACCTACTACCATGATTGCAGTCTGGCGTGCGATACGACCGCCCTTAACGGTTTTGGAAACACGGTTTGTAGCAACGGTAACTTCCTTGAGTTCAAGTGTTGCCGGATCAATTCTCTTTGCCATGTGTTTTCCTCCTCCTTAGAACTTAAGTCCGCCTTCGCGGGCGCCTTCTGCAAGTTCCTTTACTCTACCCTGGTAAACGTAACCGCCTCTGTCGAATACAACTTCGGTGATACCTTTTTCGAGGGCTCTTGCGGCAATAGTCTTGCCGATTTCTTTTGCTGCGTCTTTGTTTCCGCCGTTACCTTCAAATGCTTTTTCGAGGGTGGAAGCGGATACGAGTGTTACGCCGTTTGTGTCATCAATGATCTGTGCATTGATGTTTGCGAGAGAGCGGTATACGCAAAGACGAGGTCTTGCGGGGGTACCGGAGATTTTAGAACGAACTCTCTTGTGACGGGCGAGACGAGCTTTATTGCTGTCTTTTCTAGATACCATGTTATTCCACTCCTTTCATTATTTACCGGTCTTACCGGCTTTGCGGCGGATAACTTCGCCTGCGTATTTAACACCTTTGCCGTGGTAGGGTTCAGGCGGTCTCTTAGCGCGGATCTGTGCTGCGATCTGACCAACTGCTGCCTTGTCGATGCCTTTGACAACGATTGTGGTGGAGTTGGGAACATCGAAGGTGATGCCGTCTGCTTCTTCGAATGTGATGTTGTGAGAGTGACCGAGGTTGAGAGTCAAAGTCTTACCGGACTTTGCAACCTTGTAACCTACACCAACGATTTCGAGGGTCTTAGAGTAACCGTTTGTAACACCTTCAACCATGTTGGCGATGAGTGTTCTGGAAAGACCGTGGAGTGCTCTATTCTGGCGTTCGTCGTCTGCGCGGGTAACGTTGATTACTGCGCCTTCAACGGAAACGGTGATATTGCTGTTGATTTCAGTGCTGAGGGTTCCTTTGGGGCCCTTAACGGTAACGAGATTTTCTTCGCTAACGGTAACAGTAACGCCTGCGGGAACGGTAATCTGTTTTCTACCAATTCTAGACATGTCCGTTTACCTCCTATTACCATACGAAGGCGATAACTTCGCCGCCAACGTTGAGTTCACGAGCCTTTTTGTCGGTCATGATACCCTTAGATGTGGAAATGATCGCGATGCCGAGGCCGTTCTGAACCTTGGGCATATCTTCGCAGTTAGAGTAGATACGAAGACCGGGTTTGGAAATTCTGCGGAGACCCTGGATAACTCTCTGTTTGCCACGACCGTACTTGAGGGTGATGCGAATGATACCCTGTTTGCCGTCTTCAACGATCTGATAGCCAACAATGTAACCTTCTTCTTTAAGAATGTCTGCAATTGCTTTCTTCATGTTGGAAGCGGGAACATCAACGGTTTCGTGTTTTGCGCTGTTCGCATTTCTGATGCGAGTCAGCATGTCTGCAATAACGTCTGAAATTTGCATTGTTGTTTTCCTCCTTTATGCAAGTTGTTTTGGTTTTTGGGGATTTCTCCCTTCCGCCGAATCCTTGCTGCCGGCATTTGCCGGCGGCGAGCCGATGGTTAAAGCTTTTTGCTTTCCTTTCGACAAGATTGGAGCGTTTTTTATGATAAGAGCTTTCGCTCTGATCGACTTTTGTTTACCAGCTAGCTTTCTTTACACCGGGGATCTGACCCTTGTAAGCGAGCTCGCGGAAGCAGATACGGCAGATGCCGAATTTGCGGAGGTAACCGTGAGGTCTACCGCAAATTTTGCAGCGGTTGTATTCTCTGGTGGAATACTTCTGCTCTCTCTGCTGTTTAACTTTCATAGAAGTCTTTGCCATCTTCGTGTACCTCCTTTAATTATTTTGCAAAGGGTGCGCCCATAAGGGTGAGCAACTCTTTAGCTTCTTCGTCGGTGGTTGCGGTTGTAACAAACGCAATGTCCATACCTCTGAATTTTTCTACTTTATCGTATTCGATTTCAGGGAAAATGAGCTGTTCCTTGATACCGAGGGAGTAGTTACCGCGGCCGTCGAACGCGTTGGGGTTGATACCCTTGAAGTCGCGTACACGGGGGAGTGCGATGTTGAAGAGTCTATCCATGAATTCGTACATTCTGTCGCCACGGAGAGTTACTTTAACACCGATCTTCATGCCCTGACGGAGCTTGAAGTTCGCAACGGATTTTCTTGCGTATGTGGGAACGGCCTTCTGACCGGTAATTGCTGTGATTTCTTCGATGATTTTGTCGATCACTTTCGCATTGTCTTTTGCGTCGCCTGCACCAACGTTGATAACGATTTTATCAAGGCGCGGGATCTGCATGGAGCTCTTGTAAGAGAACTTTTTCATCAATGCGGGAGCGACATCGGCTTTATACAAATCTTTAAGTCTTGCTGCCATTTTATTCTACCTCCGCATTAAATCTTCTGGCCGCATTTTGCACAAACGCGAACCTTTTTGCCGTCCTCAACTTTGATGTGAGCACGAACGCCCTTACCGCATTTGGAGCAGTAGAGAGCAACTTTATCAGCATGCATAGCACCTTCAACTTTAACGATGCCGCCTGCTTCGCCCTGTCTACGGGGCTTCATGTGTTTTGTCTGAATGTTAGCGCCCTCAACGATAACTTTGTGTTCGTCGGGGGATACCGCGATAACTTTTCCCTTTACGCCTTTATCGTCGCCGGAAATTACGATAACGGTATCATCTCTTTTAACATGAACTTTATTCATCTGTTGAATCCTCCATTAAAGAACTTCGGGAGCGAGGGAGAGA
>CAZQTN010000161.1:0-3341 GCA_964596195.1 uncultured Ruminococcus sp. | reverse complement strand
AATTTAAAATTTAAAATTGATAAATGCGTTACATATTTCTCGACCGGATGTCCGCGCGTGCGCAAAACTTGTTGACTTCCCGAGCACAGCGTGGTAAAATACAAGTAAAGGCGAGCCACACAAGGTACAAGGCTATAAGGCCTAAAAAAGAATTTTGCGGCGTAAGGATTTGATCTGAAATGAAAAAAGGCAGAGAATTTTATACGGAATATCCCGAAAATTCGCCCGATTGGTATTGGGAGGCAGGACTTCACGATGCGTGTATCATCGGTGCCGAAGCATACGAATTTCCGTTTGATTACAACAAATACGCGAGTGAGAAAAACAAACATGATCGAAATATGCTTTCCTTGAAAATTGATGCCAAAGGTGCGCTCTATGATTGTCGCGTGAAAGAGATTCGATTTTTCAACTATAAAATGCTACCCGACAGCGTTGATCTTACAAGTTTTGAACCGTCCGAGAAAAACAAGGTGTGGTGGCTTGCAGATCAGCTAACCGAAAACGGTGGCAGATACGAGCTTGATATTTTGCTTGAAATATGTGTTCCGCACCAAAAGCAGTTTCACCTCAAGCTCCGTTTTGACCGCGCGGAAGTGGATAGAAAGTAAGGATGTTGAGTATATGAAACTTATGAAAATCGAAGACGGCGAAGATATAATCATTCGCATATTCGTAATTATTATTGCTTTGCCGATTGCACTAATATATCTGTTATTTAAGCTTCTTGCTACTCCATTTGATTACATAAAATACAAACGATCACGGTATCAAAGGGATTTCCCGCACAAATACTCTTGGCTCAGCGAGCCGCATTTTGACAATGACGCGTACACCGCTATCAAAGAAAATAATCTTCCCGTCGAGTATATCAAATGGAGTGAGGACTATAATCTTTGCGGCTATTTTGTGTATAAGGACATATTGCTTGATTTTACAGAGCCGTTTTTCTTTCACAAGGAAAGAAAGGTTTTTCTTCGATTGCCCGAGGAAAATGAGTCGGAAGAAGCTGCCGATGATGAAACATCGGAGGATGAAAATAGCGATAAAAGTTTGACGGTAGAAGAAACAAAGGAGCTTATTCTCGATGACTTCCGCAATATAGTGCCGGGGCGCGAGTGCCATAGAATCGTTTTCTTCTATTCTCGCAAGGATACCCTGCGCGATTACGAGGAAGAGGGACTTGACGCAATGTGTAAGCTTGACGATTTCATTATTTATGAAAAAGGTGAGTTAGCAAAAGCAATCAAAAATTTTATAGATAATAATTGACGATGGGGATTTTGGATGAAGGAATTAAAAGAAAGGGCGCAAGCGGTAATTAATAAATATACTCCGGAGCTTTCGAGCAAAGGATTGAAAATATTGCTTTCCAAGCGATACTTCGAGTCAGAGATTTGTGAGCGACACGGCACGCCCGGTTATCCCGTGTTTAATTCTATCGAAAGAGCATTAGACCGCAAGCGTGAAAAACGAAAATATAAGTTCGTGAGAAACAAGTACCACACTCTTGTTATTACCACAGTCCCACATGAGAATGACGCGTTGTCGAAAGATGTCTGCCGCGATTACGCATTTGTCATCAAAAAGGTTGAGCGGGCGCACATTGGCGAAGAGCCTCGACGAGTCGCCTATATGGAAGAAAGAATACTCTCGAAGATAGAAAAGCGCATATTGAAAATTTTAAAAAGGGCAGACAAATCATCGCCAAAAAGAATTTGCAAGGACACGCTTCTTGATGCGATAAGATATACCTTTAAATCAAAATATGCATACAAAAAAATGTATGTAGGCAAAGAACGCTTTGCTTGGGATCTGATATTAGGAGTTGGACCGGCAGTTCTTGCCTTGGTTGTTGTGGTTTGCTGGATTGCCAGCAAGTAATTCAATAGCATAATACTCCTAACAATTAATTACAAATATGATCTTTCTCCGCACTTCTTATGAGGTGCGGAGTTTTTGTTGGATTTTAGATTCCAGCGATGCGGGGCTATACGCGCGAGAGATTAAAATTTTAAAAACTGTTGACAAGCGGGCGGGTTTAGTGTATAATCGTTATGTTAAAAGACTTTGACGGAAAGAGTAGCCTTGGCAGATATGCAAAGCGAGTCGGGTATGGTGTGAGCCGATGCAAGGAGCCGAGTGTGAAGATCACTCCCGAGTTGCCGCCCGAGCCGCGTGATTTTTGCGGTGTAGGGTATGGACGTTCGTTCCCGCGTTAAGGGGCGCATATTGATGGATATGTGGATTTCAAGGCAGATGTTATATTATTTTCCCACCTTATCCATAGGTGGGATTTTCTTTTTTACAGAAAGGACTTTTATTTATGAAAGAGCTTTACACTAAGGTCTCGACCAATCTCAATTTTGTCGAGAGGGAAAAGGAGACCGTTCGCTTCTGGCGTGAGCAGGGCGTTTTTGAGAAGAGTATCGACGCACGACAGGGCGGCGAGAACTTTACCTTCTTCGACGGCCCCCCGACCGCAAACGGCAAGCCGCACATCGGTCACGTGCTTACCCGTGTAATCAAGGATATGATCCCGAGATATCAGACTATGAAGGGCAAGAGAGTTCTCCGTAAGGCGGGCTGGGATACCCACGGTCTGCCCGTTGAGCTTGAGGTCGAGAAGAAGCTGGGCATCGACGGCAAGGATCAGATAGAGAGCTACGGACTTGAGCCCTTTATCGCACATTGTAAGGAGTCGGTGTGGAAGTACAAGGGAATGTGGGAGGATTTCTCCGCGACCGTTGGCTTCTGGGCCGATATGGATAACCCCTACGTTACCTACACCAACGACTTTATCGAGTCGGAGTGGTGGGCACTTAAGAAGATCTGGGACAAGGGTCTGCTCTACAAGGGCTTTAAGATCGTTCCGTACTGCCCCCGTTGCGGCACGCCACTCTCCTCGCACGAGGTTGCACAGGGCTACAAGACCGTAAAGGAAAAGAGTGCGGTCGTGCGCTTTAAGTGCACCGACGAGGATGCGTATTTCCTCGCGTGGACGACTACCCCCTGGACGTTGCCCTCTAACACCGCGCTTTGCGTAAATCCTGAGGACACCTACTGCAAGGTCAAGGCCGCTGACGGCTACACCTACTATATGGCAAAGGAGCTGCTCGACAAGGTGCTCTCCCCCCTTGCAAAGGAGGGTGAGGCGGCATACGAGATCCTCGCCGAAATGACGGGTAAGGAGCTTGAGGGCCGCAAGTATGAGGCACTCTTTGCTTGCACTGCCAAGGAAGCCGCAAGACAGAAGAAGAACGCGCACTTTGTTACCTGCGACAGCTACGTAACTATGTCCGACGGTACGGGTATCGTTCACATCGCACCCGCGTTCGGTG
>CAZQTN010000160.1:0-3344 GCA_964596195.1 uncultured Ruminococcus sp. | reverse complement strand
GAGCGCCGAAAGCGGAATAAGCCTTTACGTAAATAACGGTGTTATCCTCGTTCTCAGACTCGATATAAACGAAGTCGGTAGCATCCGCCTGTACGCCTACCGCCCAATCATTGTTGGGATCAACGTAGGTAATTTCCCAATTCAAAGCCTGATTTGTGCCTTCGGGAAGAACGGTAGCAGTTACCTTGACGCCCGTAGTTGCCTTTGCACCTGCCGCAGTAGGCTCGCTGGAGTACGCTATAGCAGAAAGCATCATAAGGTCGCTGTTTACAACCTTAACGGTATTTACACCTTCGGCGGTTGTGGGCTGATTGTTTTCGGTTGTCTGCTCGGTTTCGGTTGTGGTATCGTTGTTGTTACCGCCGAATACGTTAGCCGCAAGCGCGATAACCGAAATAGAAAGAAGAATAAGAGCTGTGAAAGTGATTATCCACTTGATAAAATCACTCTTTTTGTGCTGGTTAAATTCGTTATTCATAAATGAAATCCTCCTTGTGAATTAAAAATAGATGTGATCGGGGGTAATGGTGATACCTCCCACGTCCTCGGAAACGGTGAAATTGACCTTAACGCTGCTTTCGCCGTCGTAGGACGTAATAACGAGAGTAAACATATTGTCGTAGGCGAAATCGCGGCAATCCTCAACGGTGCTGCCGGGATAGACGGCCTTCAAAATATCCGTAATCGTGCCTTTGGGCTTGACGGTAAATGAAGTGTCGCCGTACTCGATATCAAAGCCCGCCGTAAGATCCTTTTCGGCGTGATAGGAATATACCTCGCCGTCAAGCGTGAAATCGAAATCCTTGCCTGCGAGCTGGTTGGGAACAACCTTTACGGAATAGCCGCTTGCCTCGTCGGACATTGTATATTTGACGTCAACCGTCATTGACTCACCTACGGGGATGCTGTAGCCGCTTGCGTTCGTTAAAATCTGCTTGCCGTCAACCTCAACGTAGAAGGTCTTAAAGCCGCTTGTAAATCCGCCGGTAAAGTAAGCAATAAAGCCGATAGCCGATACCAATGCCAGAACGACCAAAATATAGGCGATAATTTTACCTACCTTTGCACCTGTCATATAAGCACCTCCTTAAAAGTACATTTCACTTGATGCGAGAGAAACGCCCGTTACTGCATTTTCATCAAGCACGATATTGAAGGAAGTGCTAACGCCACTCTTGGGCTCGGTAAGCACAATCTTGAAATAGCAATCGGTTACGTAATCTCTGAAGCACTCCTGATAATACTGTGTTCTGCCGGAGTCGATACGCTGGAGCGAGCCGTAATAGCTTTCAATGGACTTTTTGATATTTACGGTAACAGTACCGTCGGTTGCAATAGACGCATCTACGAAGCTGCTCGCAATCGTGTTTAGGTCAACGTTCTGGTTCGCGCTGTCATACCAAGTGGTATTACCGCTTGAAACGTAAACCTCTTTACTACTGAGAAGAACAGTACCGACACCGACCACAGAAACCTCAAGAGTCTGATAATCGCTGCCTACCTCTCCGAATGGATTGGAAAGCTCTGTGCCGAAGGTGTAAGTATTTCCGACAGCTACGTGATAACCGTCGCTTTCCTCGGTAAGAGTAGTAATGATCTCGATGTTTGCGGGAACGCCGACATAGCTAACGATACAGTCAGCCTTATATCCATTCTGGCGTGTGGTTGCTGTAATTACAATGTTGCCGGTAAAGGCTGCCTTGCAGGTTACGGTTGCCGAAGTGCTACCGTCAGAATCGGGGGTAACGGTAACGTAATTCGCCACGTTTGCGGTATTGCTCGAATCCGCCCAAGCCACAGACCAATCCACCTGCTTATTTGTTGCTGTTGCAGGGAGAACGGTTGCGGTGATCTTCTGAGTGATAACGCCGGTAGATGCTGTCATAACCGCAGGAGAAGCCGACATCAGCTTAACGCTTGCGGTATTGACAAACTCCGTCTTGAAATCACTTGCAGAAAGAGCGTGTACCTGCTCGGTCTGTGCGGTTTCACCCGAAGTATCGGGGGTATTATCGTCCGTGCAGGCCACGAGCGTAAAGCAAAGCGTAAACACCGAAGCGAGCGCGAGAACAAAAGCGATAATTTTGTTTCTTGATTTTGTCATATTAAAAATCCTCCTGAAATTTTAATTTTGCTTACCCATTTTGTTGTACTGCTTTGTGTACTCATCTGCGCGGCGACGGTCACGGATACCTTTCTTGTAGCCGTAGGACGCTGCGATTTTTGCACCAAAGCGTTTAGGGACGTTGTAAGCGTCGTCCCAGCCTTTTGCGTAACCGATATCATAAGCCTTTACAATGTCGGATTTGTAGTTCTTGCCGTAGGTTTTCACCTGATCGACTTTCTTTCCGGCGTATGCCTTAGCTTTCTGACCGGTCTGCTTCATAGACTCCTTGAAGCCTGACTTTTTTGCTGTTGCTTCCATATAGAAACCTCCTTTTGTTGTAATGGAAAACTGCGACTTACGCACGACTTATTTGCCGTACATAAGCCGCAGAAACGTTATTGTTTTTTTGCCTTATGCGCCTTATTTAAGGAGCATATTCAAAAGAGCCTTATCGGACTGACGGTAGGGCTTCACGGCACACTCGTACATTTCGCCATTTTCGTCATAGGAAACGACAGCGAAGGTGTTGCCGGATACGACCTTCTTGGTCTTTTCGTCCTTGATCTCGTAGGGCTTCACTACAAGCTCTGCCGCCATAGCGTTATCGAATACGATATCCAGAACGACGAAGCCGCCAAGATCCGGGGGCGTAATTGCGACCTTTACATCTCTGCCGCGGATTTTACCCTTGATAAAGTAGGAAAAGTAGTTTTTGCCCTCATAGTTGAACGTTTCACGCTCTACGAAAATTTTGCCGTTAGTTTCGCCTGTTTTGTTAGCCATAAATTCTGATACCTCCTGTTAAATTACTTAGATTTCTTCTGCGAGATTTCGCGTGCTTCCGCTTTGGACTTGCCTTCGGAAAGAGCCTTCTTGTACTTATACAGCCCGGCGTGGTCGGTCTGTGCCTGCAAGTAGCCGGAACGGATACCTGCCTCGTAATCGGTCAGCTCTTTACCTTCCTTCGGTCCGCGCTGATGCACCTTTGCCTTACGCTCGGATGCGTAGTTCTTTGCACGCTTAGAGGGAATCGCCCATCTGCGCTGATTGTACTTGTTTCCGCCGTCAGCGGTGGCTGCCTTTTTAGCCATTAAAAAATCCTCCTTTGATTTGTAGATTTTGTTTGCCTTTATGGGCTATTCAGTTGTTTTCGTAACCTGAACGCTCCTTGAAACTCTGTTCCCGGCGATTGTGCTATGGAAGGTGGCCACCTTATCTTGCAAGCTCCAAGCGCCAT
>CAZQTN010000159.1:0-3355 GCA_964596195.1 uncultured Ruminococcus sp. | reverse complement strand
TGCTATAATGTAGTTAATACAGATAATACAGAAAGGGGTGCTGAGATGGCGAGGGCATTCTCGACCAAGCGCGACGTGTATCTGGAGATAGCGGAGCGGTATGAAAAATACATAACGCTTGGCGTTATCAAGATGGGCGAGCGGTTGCCGTCCGTGAGGGTTGCGGCAGGCGAGCTCGGCGTAAATCCGAATACGGTACAGCGCGCGTATTCCCTGCTTGAGGAGCGCGGATTTATACGCTCGATGCCCAAGAAGGGCGCGTTCGTTATCTACGGGCGCGATCAGGGCGAGGTCTCGGCCACGAGGGGCGAGGCCGTAAGCGCGGTGGTGCGCCTTAAGGAGATGGGCGCGACGCGCGAGGAGCTGTTATCAATTATTGAGGAGGTATACGAAAATGATTGAGATACATAATTTGTCTCACTCGCTCGGCGGCAAGCTTGTGCTGCGCGAGATCGACCTTGAGATACCTGACAATACTATACTCGGCATCGTTGGAATTAACGGCGCGGGAAAGTCTACCCTGCTCCGCCTTTTGTCGGGAGTATATTTGCCCGACGAGGGCAGTATACTGTTTGACGGTAGGAGCCCCGCCCTTGCCGATACGCGCAAGGATATTTTCTTCCTGCCTGATGACCCGTATTACACCGCGTTTATGACACCTATGAGCCTGTACGAATACTACAAGCCATTCTATCCCGATATGGATATGGGGGTATTTAAGGAGCTGCTTGAGGCCTATAAAATTGACACGGATGGCAAGGTACGCAATTTTTCAAAGGGTATGCGCCGTCAGGTGTTCATTGCCCTTGCGCTTGCGGTCAAGCCGAAATACCTGCTCCTTGACGAGGCGTTTGACGGACTTGATCCCCTCTCGAGAAAGATATTCAAGGATGCGATAATCGAGCTTGTCGAAGAGGGGCAGACCACCGTGCTTATAGCGAGCCACTCTTTGCGTGAGCTTGAGGATTTCTGTGACAGATTTATACTTATCGACTCGAACAGAATAAAGAGTCAGGGAGATATCGCGGAGCACGTCGGCAGACTGTGCAAGTTTGAGCTTGCGTTTGCCGAGGGTGTGACGGAGAGTGCATTCCACGGATTGCCTGCCGTCTCGCTCATTATAAAGAACAGATTTGTACAAATAGTACTTGAGGGTGATGCCGATGAGATGCGCGAGCGTCTTGAGGCGCTCTCTCCTGCTGTGATGGACGAGATGCCGCTCGATTTTGAGGAGACCTTTATTCACGACGTGAGGAAGGAGGGAATGCTGAAATGACGAGCTTTAAGTCATATTTTTCCGCACACGTGCGGTCAAATTTCAAGCCACTACTTTACATTCTTGTGATAACGCTTTCCTTGACGCTGATAATCGGCCTCAATGCACAGCCGTACGAGGAATGGGAGCACGCGACCGATGCTCTCGTCCGTGATTATCACTCTACCCTGTACATTCCCGTCCTGTTTTTGTGTATACTTGCGTATATTCTGCCGATTTTGGAGTTCTCCTTTTTCAAGAAGCGCCGCAATCTGGACTGCGCCTACGCCCTGCCCATTTCGCGCAGGAATATGGGACTTGTTCATTACCTTACGGGTGCGATAACGCTGATAAGCGCGTTTACCCTTTCATACCTTTTGAATTTTATTCTTCTTCTGACGCGTGGGGTTGAGTACTTTAATTTACCGCCGATGATCGCGCACTATTTTCTGTGCGTTTTGCTCGGACTTGCGGTGTACTCCGTAATGGTTTTCGTCTTCAACGAGGCGAACACGACGGGCGACGGAATATGGTTTATGCTGCTGTGGACATTCGTGCTACCGCTCGTGCTGTTTGCGATCGAGGAGATCGTGGGTGATTTCCGCACCTTCAGCGCCGAAAACTGCGCTATGCCCTGGGGCGTGATCGACGGTATGACGACCTACTACCAGAACGTTGTGGAGATGGTTGATTACGAGTACTTCTTGTTCTGGGAAAGCGGTGAATGTATATTCTGGGTCATATTCTGGAGCCTGGCAGGCATCGGGGCGGCGGTCGGCTCGTACCTCACCTTTGGCAAGCGGAGAATGGAAAGGACCGAGGAGATCTCCGACTCCTTCTTCGGCTTCCGCGTGCTGATCCCTGCCTATGCCGTGTCGGGAATGCTTGGACTTGCCGACATTGGCGCGGTAATAGTCTGGGTAATAATCGAGCTGCTTGCGTTTATCGGATATACGATCTACCGCAGAGGATTTCACTACAAAAAGAGCGATCTTATCATCCTCGCGGCAATGCTTGTGTTCCTGTTTTTAGGTTACGTAGGTTAAAACAAAAAGCCTTCTCCTGTGGGAGAAGGGTAGCCACGAAGTGGTGGATGAGGAGTAAAACTGTTTAAAACGCCTCATCCGTCACGCTCCGCGTGCCACCTTCCCCCGCCGGGGAAGGCTTTTTTTATCCGTTCTGCGGCTTGCAGTTGCCGCAATACTTTTTTAAGGTTAATCCGTTTTCCTCAATATAGGCAAGCACCTCCTCGAGGGTGCCGTAAAGGAAGATCTTATTCTCGTCCTTCATATCAAGCACGCCCGTGCAGGTAACCTTATGAAGAGTGCCGTTATTCTTGTTAAGAACGTAGGTAACCTCGCCAAGGTCGATCTCATAATCGCCGGTAGCGTAATCGATGGTGCAGTCGCCCTCGACGTTGTAGATAAACACGTTGAAGCAGATGCCTGCGCCGTTATCCTCGACAGACCAGGCCTCCATAAGGACGCCCGAGGCAAGAAGATTGTCACCCTCAAAGACGGGGGTAACGCGGTAGAGGACGTGATTGCCCGTTTCCTTAATGTAGGCGGCAGTCATATCCTCAAAGGTCTGCATCTCGCCGTTAAGGTCGTGAGTGCCGGAGATGAGGTTTTCCCAATTCGCATTCTCGCCCGTGAGCTGGAAGCCGATGAGGTGGGAGCGCTCATAGAAGTTAGAATGCCAGCCTGTGGGGGTAACTGAGCTGATGCTGCCGCGGCTCTCGGTGGGCATAAGATCCCTGCCGATGCAGGCGACCGTCACGGTGCAACGGCCGAGTGAGTCGCGCGCGCCATAGTATTCGTAAGAGGTGGTAGTATACTGATTTGCGGTAAAGAACGGAACGTTGCCGTTAATCGCAACGTACGCCTTATCGGTATATGCGGGAACGGTCGAGTAATCGAACGTCGTGGAAAGCGCGGGATTTTCGGGCTCGAGCTGCTCGTCGTTGCCGGTGTCTTCATTGCCGGTATCTTCGTTGCCACCGTCTTCGGTCGTGCCGCCGTCTTCGGTCGTGCCGCCGTCTTCGGTTGTGCCACCGTCTTCGGTCGTGCCGCCGTCTTCGGTCGTGCCGCCGTCTTCGGT
>CAZQTN010000158.1:0-3383 GCA_964596195.1 uncultured Ruminococcus sp. | reverse complement strand
ACTGCTGTAAAATGAACTTTCGAGTTTTGCGGGGGGATTATTTGTCCTTGCCAACCTCCCTCGCCCATGTCATCCTCGAGCGAAGCGAAGGATCTCGGGCGAATTGTTAAGTAAAAACATTCGGAAACAATTTGCCTGACAAATCTATCCACTCGGAATTCATAGTTTCTACTAATTCGTTTTTGCGAATTCTTAAAAGCCCCTTGAGCTTCTTCTCTCTTGAGATCGCATCTTTTGCATATTTATAGCTCTCGTAATAAACCAATTTGTGAACGTGATATTTTTTCGTAAAGCCGTTAACAAGCTCATTTTTATGTTCATAGAGCCGACGTTGCAAGTCATTTGTCATTCCTATATACATAACCTTGTTTGATTTGTTCGTCAAGATATAAACATAATACATAATTCTCTCCTTGTTCTGTCCGCCGAGATCCTTCGCTTCGCTCGAGGATGACACGGCGGAGGGGAGTTTTAATTGCCGTAGGCGAACTTAGTTGTTGAGTTGTCGTTTGAGACAAACAACACTTTCGACGTGGCCGGTGCCGGGGAAAAGGTCGAAGGGAGTGACGGTTCCGCAAAGGAAACCAAGGTTTTTGAAAAGAGCACAGTCTCTTGCCAAGGTTGGAGGATTACAAGAGATATAGACGATACGTTTCGGAGATAAGCCAACAACGTAATTTATGAGCTCGGGGGTGCATCCGGCTCTCGGCGGGTCGAGGATCACGACGTCGGGTGTGATCCTTTTGCCTAGGTCGCGCTCGGCACGCTCGAGCAGGCGCTCGCAGTCTGAGGCGTCACCCGTGTAAAATTTTGCATCGGCTTTGCCGTTGTTTGCCGCGTTTTCACGGGCGCAGGCGACCGCCGAGTCGATGATCTCAATGCCGATCAGCTCGCCGCACTCGTCCGCCATCGACAGGCCGATAGAGCCGGCGCCGCAATAGAGGTCTAGCAGGGTGTCGGTCGGCTCGGTCGCGGCAAGCTCCTTCGCTTTCGCGTAGAGCAAGTCGGCGGCCGCGCGGTTGACCTGGTAGAATGAGGGCGCCGTTATCTTAAGGCGCACACCGCCAAGGGTATCAAATATATGGTCGCGACCGAAAAGCGTGCGCCAGGTGTCACCGAGAACTACGTTAGTTTGCTCGGTGTTCGTGTTTATAAGTATGCCCACAACCTCGGGGTAAGCTTCAGTCACCATCTTTACAAGGTCGCGCTCGGCGGCCTCGGGCAGGGAAGTGCCGTTGATAACAAGCGTCAGAAGTACCTCTCCGCCGATCTCGCCGCGGCGCAGATATATGTGGCGCAGCAGTCCCTTGCCGCTTTCCTCGTCGTAGGTGCTGAGGGTGTGGCGCCCAAATATCCCTGTGAGTGTTTCGATTATCTCGCCAAAGATTTTCGGTGCAAGCGGGCAGCGGCGCGCTTCGGTCACTCTGTGCGACTTTGGCGCATAAAAACCGACTACGTATTCGCCATTTTTGTCCATTTGGACGGGATATTGCGCCTTGTTTCTGTATCCCGTTGTGCTCGGGGAGGGCACTACGGGCTCGATTTTGACCTCGTTTAACCCCTCGTGCGCGAACGCGCCGCGTACTGTCTCACCCTTGAGCTTCAGCTCGTCGGCGTAGCCAACGTGCCGATAGGCACAGCTCTTGCAGGCGGTGATGGGACAGCGAGTGTCGCATCTGATGGGGGATTTTTGGGTGAATTTCTCTACACGCCCCACGGCGTATGACTTATTTACCTTGATTATCCGAGCCTCAAGCTCGTCGCCCGTCACCGCATCGGATACAAACACGACCTGCCCCTCGTGACGTCCAACGCCAAAGCCGAGATTGGTCATATCCTCTATTTTTAGTTTTATAACGTCGTTTTTCTTGATCATACGGCACCCGTGTGAAATTTATTTGATAAAAATGCAAACGTTTATTTGCATTAAATGTAACTGCCCTCGAATTGTGAGCGGTATTCCTTGGGCGTTATGCCAAAGGTCGCCTTGAAGGACTTTGCAAAATAGGACGCGTCGGTGAAGCCGCATTCCTCCGCGATCTCGCCGATAGACTTGTCCGTCAGCTCCAGCATACGCTTTGCCGCCTTGAAGCGGTAGGCGATTATGTATTGGCGCAGGGTAACCCCCTTCTTGTCCTTGAGCATACGGCTGACGTAAAACGGGTGATAGCCGAATATCGCGCCGATCTCGGTGTTCGATATCTCATCGTGCGAGTTCTCGCGGATGTAGCTGTCGAGCGCCTCGACCATTCGCGCAGGCAGGGCGTTCTCGCTCTTGGTTTCTGCCATCTTCAAAAGCAACAGCTTCAGCTCCGCGGAGAGCTGTGCGCGCCACTCGCCCTCAGCGCTCGTGGCTACGTTGCACAGCGCGATGATCCTGTCGCGCTCCGCCTCGGCATCCTCAAGCAGCAGTACCTTGTCGAACGGCTCAACATCGGCAAAAATATGTGCCTCAGCTTCGTTAAATTCCTCGGCGGGCGAGGGTACAATGCGCTCGATCGGGTCTGGTCTCTCGCTCGTCAGATCAAAGCTGAACACCGCCGCACGCAGGTATTTTCCTTTAAGACTGTATCTCACGCCCGCGGGTATGTATAATAGGTTACCAACCGACATATGAAATTTTTTCTCGTCCCCGATCGCCACGGCGATATCGCCCGATATAAGGTAAATCAGCCTCGCGTCGTAAGCGCGACAGGGGGTGGAATTTGATATCCTTTCGTACAGTCCCGCGCCTCTGACAACGGGATTCAAACGTCTGAAATCCATAAAATACTCCGTTCGTGTAAAATCGTATCAAATCTATTCTATCACGCCCACGTCTTTTTGTCAATGCGGCAGAAATTAAAAAAGCACCCACGTGGGGTGCAAAAATTCTTGTTGACAAATCATGAAAACGATGGTATAATAATAACGGAGAGCACCGATGACGGTTGCCTCCCTTGCAAAGTGTTAAAGAATTAACCGCTTGCTTTGGTCGGCAGGGCGGTTAATTCTTTTTATTATGCGTGTCTATGTATGTTAATACCGAAATTATGAGTCCTGCAAGCAGGAACAGCAATTCCCAAGTAACGAACATTGGCATCACCTCCCCTCTCGGGAAGGCAAAAAGAAATCTGCGTCCCCGATCAGGGGAAGCAACCGCCACCGTTAGGTGTTCTCCGGGTACAAGCGTACCATTGATATTGTAACATAACGTTTCACGAAAGTCAATGCTTTTTGATCACCAACAAGGGTACAACAGGCGAAAAATCAACAACAAATAAAAAAATTTGAAAAAACCCTTGACAAACCCCAAAAACTATGATACAATAATCGAGCGAATGCACCACGGCCCGTTGGTCAAGCGGCTAAGACACGGCCCTCTCAAGGCTGAAACGGGAGTT
>CAZQTN010000157.1:0-3390 GCA_964596195.1 uncultured Ruminococcus sp. | reverse complement strand
TTTCATATTGCTAATTCGGTTTTCAGTGGGTATTTAAATTACCCTTTATATATGCGGAGTCCTGCCATAAGAGTAGGGCTTTTTGTTTCGCTTCGATAAATTCCGCAATACTACGTTAAAGCATCGACTTGTCGCCCTCGACATAGGCAACCATGCCGTCTGGCTTCGCGCTCGCTTCGCCTTGTCTTGCGAAATTTCTCTTTGCAAAACTATGCGAAGATTTCGCGGCAATCAAGTTGACTTAAGCCTTATTTTGTGTTACAATAAGGGCGTTAATGTTCTTTTTTATGGAGTGATAGCTATGAAAAACTACGATTATATATTCTTTGATCTTGACGGTACGTTGACTGATCCGGAGCACGGATTGGTCGCATCTTTTGCATACGGTCTTGGAAAAATGGGTGTCACATGGAGTGACAAGTCCGAACTCAAGCGCTTTATCGGGCCGCCGCTTTATACCGAGTGGCAGGAGGTTTACGGCTTCACTCCCGACGAGTCGAGCAGGGCACTTGATTACTTCACCGAGTATTATCAGGTTTATGGATGGTGGGATAATACCGTTTATGACGGCGTCGCCGAAATGCTTGAAAGGTTGAAAAATAGCGGGAAAAAGATTATTATGGCGACCTCGAAGCCTGAGCACTTCGCACGTAAAATACTTGATCTGTTTGATCTTGCAAAGTATTTTGATTTTGTTGCAGGCGCTATCGCCGACAAGATCCGCGATAAGAAGTGGGAGGTGCTGCAGTACGCTATTGATTCTGTAAAGCCGGACTCGCTTGATCGGTGTCTTATGGTCGGCGACCGTAAGTATGATGCGGAGGGTGCGGCAATATGCGGCGTCGATGCGCTGGGTGTTTCCTATGGCCACGGCACGGCCGATGAGCTCGCATCTGCCGGATTTACTTCGGTAGTTGACAGCCCCTCTGCTGTTGCTGATATTTTGATCAAATAAAATCACGGGTGTACTTAAGGGCACACCCGTGTAACTTTATTTAACTATAAAATGCTTATCTGCAGAGTAGAACTCCTCGATATCCCCCTCGGTTACAAAGTAACTGCTGCGGTAGGGAACAACAACCTCGTCCTTGATCTTGACCTCGTACAGAACAATATAAAGAAACGTTCCTTCTTCGTTCAAGTAAATGTTCGAGCGGAAGATATGGTGGTACCCCGTGTCGCTTTTAAAGGTATAAATAATTCCGTATTTCTCGCCGGCATCGGTATAAACTCCGCGCTTGAAGTCGGCACTGTCGCGCCTTTGATAGCCGATCGGCAGATCCTCGACAATGCAAAAGTTGTTTATCATAGCGAGCGCCTCATCTTCGCTTTTGTAGGTGGTGTAGTAAATGTCGTAGCCGTCTATATGCAGGCACTCTTTGTCCGCCCATAGCTCACCTGCCGCCATCTCGGAAGTAAAGGCGAATCCGCTTTCGACGGCTGAGAACATCCATATCGGCAATATCGCAAGGATCAAACAGACCACCCAGAAGATTATGTTCTTTATAACGTGCATTTTACGATTGTGTTCGACTGCCTCTGCCTCGATGTCCTCGTTTAGCGGTAGCTCATCGCTTGTCACAACAAAATAGTCAAGCAACGCCTCATACGACGCCTTGCTCGGAAGCCCAAGACCGTTTTCCCACTTTGCCACCGCGCTTCGGCTGACAAATATCGAATTTGCCAATGTTTGCTGTGAAATTCCTTTTTCCTTTCGCAAGGCACGCAGCCTGTCCTTAAACACCTCATCACACCTCCCATGAGCTTTGTGCATTCAGTATATCACACACCTTTGGAAATGTCTACCCCTAAGGCTGTTACTTTCGCCGCTTTGTGTCGTTACTTTGCGTTTAGTATCTGGGCGTGTAACAAAAACAAAAGAGAGCGGTCGTGACCGCTCTCTTTTGTCAAAAGCAAATTACTTCGCAGCTTCGGTGCCCTTTGCTACGATCTCAACGCCCTTGTAGTAGCCGCAAGCCTTGCATACACGGTAAGCAAGGTTGGTCTCGCCGCACTGGGGGCACTTTACAAGATTGGTGGGAGCCTCAAGCTTCCAAACGCTGGAACGTCTCTTCATCTTTCTCGAATGAGAAACTTTTCTCTTTGGTACTGCCATTTTGATTACCTCCTATGTGAGTCTGCATACACGCATTCTCGTACTATGTTTATTTTTTATTATTCATTTCATCCAGCAACCTCTGAAGCGGAGCCATACGAGGGTCGATCTCCTTTTTGGCACAATTGCACTCGCCTTCGTTCAGATTTTTGCCGCATCGCTGACAGAGCCCCTTGCAATCGTCGTGGCAGAGAAAGCGGAGCGGAAATTCCATTTCCAGCTGCTCGCGAACATACACGTCCACGTCGAGGAATCCGTCCTCGATTATTGCATAGTCATCCAGCCTGTCCTCATCAAGATCCGCAAGAACCTCCTTTGGGGCGACGGTTTTCTCAAGGTCAAAGGCGAAACTGCCGTCCACATCCGTAAGGCATCTCGCACACTTCGCCTCATAATCGAGCGATGCGTCAAGCTGCATGCGCATATAGCCGGCGGTGTTGGTGATATCACCCTTAACCTTCATGGGAGAAGGAAAACTTACACCGTAAAGAATGCTCGCAGTATCCTCCGGGTCGGTCTCAAGCATAAGCTCGTAGTCAAATTCAAGCAGTCTTTCGCCTGCAAGAAGCGGTCTGAGATCAAGCTTCACTGGATACCTCCCGTGCTATGGATAGAATAGCATTTTTGTCATTTGGGCATAGTTTAGGCTATGTGCCCAAAGTCGTACACTATATTATATAACTTCTCTGTTGTAAAGTCAAGTCTTTTTTGCAAAAAAGTTATTTTTTCTTTTTGTCTTTCCTGTTGACTTTCGGGGGTGCATCTTGTATAATTTACTTATAAATATATTGTAAATATGCGGAGGTTGAAATTTTTATGATGACCGATATTGAAATAGCTCAGTCCGTGAAGCCAAGACACATTATTGAAATCGCACGCGAGGCGGGAATTGACGAGAAATACGTCGAGCTCTACGGCAACGCCAAGGCGAAGCTCGATCTTTCTATCCTTGATGCAAACGAAGAGAAGAAGGACGGCAAGCTCATTCTTGTTACCGCTATAACCCCCACTCCCGCAGGAGAGGGTAAGACCACCACGACCATCGGCCTTGCCGACGGTATGCACAGAATTGGCAAGAGCGTGGCAGTCGCACTCCGTGAGCCCTCGCTCGGACCGGTGTTTGGCGTTAAGGGCGGTGCCGCAGGTGGCGGATGGGCACAGGTCATCCCGATGGAGGATATCAATCTCCACTTTACCGGCGACTTCCATGCCATCGGCGCGGCAAACAACCTTCTTGCCGCAATGCTCGATAACCATATCTATCAGGGCAATGC
>CAZQTN010000156.1:0-3435 GCA_964596195.1 uncultured Ruminococcus sp. | reverse complement strand
TTGATTTTAGACAATCAACATCACTCCAATAAACATTATACAATTCTATTGCAATTTTGTCAAGATGCCGTTATAATCTATTTAGACAATTCAAATCCGACTCATCGTAATTGTCTAATCTCTTGAAAGGAGGCGGTTTTATGAAATTAACACTACTGAGGGAAGGAGGTACACTGAATGGAGAGAACTTTAATGGTCACCGCCGTTGAGATCGCTGCTGATCTCGGCGTGTCCAGAACTTTCGCATATAACCTCATCAAGAGGCTCAACGCCGAGCTTGAGGAAAAGGGTTATATCACGATTGCCGGAAAGGTCAGCCGTAAGTTTTACGAAGAGAAACTCTACGGTATGCAGCAGAACAATATGAAAGGAGCGTAAGAATGCCTGCTTATAAGGAAAAAGACAGCAAAACTTGGTATGTGTCCGTTCGTTATGAGGATTGGACGGGCAAAAAAACACGTAAGGTCAAACGCGGATTTCAAAGCAAGCGCGAGGCTCTTGAGTGGGAGCGAAAGTTCCTTCTGAAAGAGAACGCAAGCCTTGATATGACCTTCGAGTCCTTCTTGGAGCTTTACAAGGAAGATTTGAAGGACAGACTCAAGCTCAGCACTTGGATTATGAAAACAAGCGTGATCGATCAAAAAATCCTCCCTTATTTCAAAAATAAGCGTATGTGCGATATTAAGCCTTCCGATGTGATCGCTTGGCAGAAGGTAATAATGGCGCACAGAGATGAGAATGGGAACGCCTATACGCCGACCTATCTCAAAACCATTCACAATCAGCTCAGCGCGATATTCAACCACGCTGTTCGCTACTATGAGCTTTCAAGCAATCCTGCCGCCAAGGCTGGCAATATGGGTAAGGAGAAAACAAGAGAGATGCTCTTTTGGACGAAGGACGAATATACGACCTTTGCCGAGGAGATTATGGACAAGCCGATCTCCTTCTATGCCTTTGAAATGCTCTATTGGTGTGGACTCCGTATGGGTGAATTGCTCGCCCTGACACCGAACGATTTTGATCTTGAGGACGGCATCGTCCGCATCACAAAATCCTATCAGAGAATACACGGCGAGGATGTTATCACAGATCCAAAGACCGACAAAAGTATTCGCAATATCAAAATGCCCGATTTTCTTGTGGACGAGATACAGGACTATCTCAAAGCCTTGTATAGTGTTGAAGGTGATACTCGCATCTTCCCGATCACGAAGGGATACCTTCACCGTGAGATGACGCGAGGCTGCAACGCCACGGGCGTGAAGCGTATCCGTATTCACGACCTTCGCCACTCGCACGTTTCCTTGCTTATCAATATGGGATTTTCAGCCGTTGCGATAGCAGACCGTGTCGGTCACGAAAGTATCGATATCACCTACCGCTACGCACACCTTTTCCCGACCACGCAGAAGGAAATCGCAAACAAATTAAACACAGAGAGAGGTTAATATTATGTCAGCAAAAAACAGAGATAAGTATCAGAGATGGCGTTGTCACACAATCGCATTCAGAATGTCACCCGAAGAAAGCCGTCAGCTTGATATTGCCGTGAAGCTTTCGGGACTCACGAAGCAGGATTATGTGTGCAACCGTTGCCTTGAGCGTGATGTGGTCGTGCAGGGCAATCCGAGGGTTTATAAGGCTCTCAAGGGGCAGTTGGCAGAGGTACTCGCCGAGCTGCGCAAACTCGCCACAGCGAGCGAAATTACGCCCGAACTGCTCGAAACAATCAACCTTATCACCGTTACGATGGAAGGAATGAAGGGAGAGAGCGTATGACGGAAAAAGAAATGACCGCCCTTGCAACATCTGTTGGCGCAGATGCAGGACAGTCATCTCAAAGTATTCACACAGATAGTATATCACAAACAGAAGAGGAAAACAAGGGGTTTGACGATTTTTCCTACGATTTTCGCAGAGAGTGGATTTTGGCGAATGACACCTCTTATTTGAAAACCGTAACGATGGACGAGCTTTACGACACGATCTTCGATGTAAGCCTGCCGATTATTGACGGTGTGCTTTTTCCGGGCACGTACCTTTTCGCAGGGCCGTCGAAGGTAGGAAAGAGCTTTCTGATGGCTCAGCTCGCCTACCACGTCAGCACAGGCACAGAGCTGTGGGGCAACGCCGTGCGAAAAGGCACGGTGCTGTACCTCGCTCTTGAGGATAATTACGCAAGACTCCAACGCAGGCTCTATCGTATGTTCGGTACGAACAGCGCACCGGACTTGCATCTTGCTACCGAGGCGAGAGTTCTCGGCAACGGCTTTGACGAACAGATCAAAGCCTTCATTCGCAACCATCCCGACACACGCCTGATCATTATTGATGTGCTTCAGCGTGTGCGTGATGTGGGCGGTAAGGATTATAGCTACGCAAGCGATTATGAAATCGTTGCGAAGCTGAAGGCAATGACAGACGGAACGGGCGTTGCTCTCCTGATCGTCCACCATACGAGAAAGCAACAAGCGGATGATATTTTTGATATGATTTCCGGCACGAACGGTCTGATGGGTGCCGCCGACGGCGCGTTTATTATCAGCAAGGAAAGGCGAACGGGCAACGGCGCGACCATTGATGTGGTCGGCAGAGATCAGCCCGATCAGAAATTTTACCTCAACCGTAATGTTGAAACACTTGTGTGGGAGCTTGAGAAAGCCGAGAACGAATTATGGGTAGAGCCGAGCGATCCCTTGCTCGACTCCGTTGCTTCTTTTCTTTCTGCCGGTAGGTCAAGTTGGGTGGGTTCGCCCACCGAACTTGCAACGCTTCTCTGTGTTGATATGAAGCCTAACGTACTCACGCTCAGGTTGAACATCAATGCAGGACGGCTGCTCAAGGAATACGGCATACGTTATAAAAGCAGCCGTTGTCACGACGGGCGCAAGGTGAGCTTATCACTTGCAGAGCCAAGTCCGGCGTGACGCTCCGTGACGGTCGTGTCGGTGTTAGTGGGGGTGTGTAAAACACCGTCACCACCGACACGCATCGACACGGTGCCGGGGTGCAGGGGCAGCGTCCCGCCCCCTCGGGAGAGCGCAATAGCATCTTTTGATGGCCTTTAGGCTGTCAAAAGTGCTTTTGCGTTACTTTTGGCAAAAGTAACAAAACCGCTACCCTTACGGGCAGCAGATAGGAAGGTACGATTATAGAAAGAACGATAAGCGCAGAAGTAGGAAAAGGTTCGGTTGCTCATAATGGGCGCGTATTCCACGCCAAGAACACCGATCCTGAAAGAAGTCATTTGAACCGCTGCTATTGTAGCGAAAATATAAAGACGGTATATCAAGAGCTGTTCGGCGAAGCACTTAAAAAGTACAACGCCAAGCAAACACGCTCTGACAGAAGGATAAGCAATTACTATGAAAAGATACGGTCGGGAAAACAAGAGAAGCCTTTCCACGAGCTGATACTTCAAATCGGTAATTG
>CAZQTN010000155.1:0-3595 GCA_964596195.1 uncultured Ruminococcus sp. | reverse complement strand
AGTCCGCCCGAGAAGAAACTTCTCATAAAATCAATGATTTGTTCATAGAACCCACTAGTATGACCTTGTTGAATAGGCGTATCATATTCATCGATTATAATGACGCATTCTTTGCCATAGTGCTTATAGAGCAACAGCGACAGTACTTGTAACGACATTTGATAATCAACCTGATTGGCCTTACCTCTAGACAAATTAATATATTGTTCTTTCTCGTAAGCGTTTAATTTGGAACTCTCTTCAAGTTCACTATGACGCAAGAACTCCAAAGCAATCAATTTGGAAATCTTATCGTAAGTATCTTCCCAAGTTGCGCACTTAACATCCTTAAAGGTTAAGAACACTACTGGATATTGACCTTGATATGCAGTATAATAATCACCACAAGCCCAAATTGCTTTATCTTTGAAATATTTAGACGTATCTTCATCCGTTTTCTCAAAGAAAACCCTAAGCATATCCATGGTTAAAGTTTTACCGAAACGGCGTGGTCTTGTAAACAAAGATACTTGAGGTTTACTATCTATGAAATCACGAATCAATAAAGTTTTATCTACGTAATAATAATCAGACGTTGCCTTCTTAAAGTCAGAAATACCAATAGGCAACGGTTTTTTCTTTTTGCCTTTTTGGGTATTCACAACTTTATCGGTAACATTGGTTGGACATTCGGTATTTTCTGGAATCATCCAAAATTTACCTTCTTTTTTTGCCCCCTCAATCTCTCCGTTCTTACACATTTGCTGAATTCTTCTCGTAGTAATTCCCCATCTTATTGAAGCTTCTTGACTGGTAATAAATTTCATATTAACCCCCCTAAGGATTTTTGTGATTTAAGTATACTATATCTAACGAAATATGTCAAGAGCATTTCGTTGTCATTTCGCCAAATTTCGTTATCAGACAAAAATTTCGTTTTGATTTCGTTATCATTTCGTTAAAATGTGATAAATTTCGCCAAAACGCATTTCGTTATACTGTTTTTACGATAAAACCTTTGCTATTATATCATTTTCAAAAACAAACGGGTTATCCCAAAATCTTGAGTCGTAGGAGTTCTCCTTATTATCCCCATTACAAAATATGCTCCCTCTGGTACTGTAAATACCTTCCCGCTTTCTTCTATTGTTTCCCCACCAATAGCAGCAACTCTTTTCACCATTATAGTTCCGTCATGTTCGAAAATAATTATATCCCCCACTTCTATATCTTTATAAATTCGAACCCCGAAAATATAGCTATCGGTTTTTAACGTAGGCTCCATTGATTCACTTGGCACATAACCTATTATAAACACAAAACGAAAAAGCAAAAACACCATAAACGCAAAAAAGACCGGTATCAAAAGCAAGCTAATTCTTTTAATACCGGTCTTATTTATTTTAAGAGAATTCTTCACAATGCAACCCTCCTTCTTTCAAGATTCGTAGTTGACAGTGAATGTCTTCCCATTTTCTTTCTATTAAGCAGTTTCTTGCATTCATCAATTACTATCTGACAATAATATTCGCCAAGATATCCAATGTGCGCTTGTGAAAGTGGCGCCATAATCGTATTCGCAATCCACTGATAACATTCGTTTTTCGTCATTATGCCCTTATTTTGGATTTTATCCAAAAGCTTATGCGCTTCTAATCGCATTGCTCTGAGTTTTGCGTTCGCCAGCGTTCCAACAGGCTTATTAGTTCCCTCATGCACCCTAACGTATGCGTCACACTCGGGGTAATTGGTACAAACGTACAACATCATATTATTGTGGTTTTCTTTATAAATTCCTTCCGCACTTCTGTATTTAACCGTGCTACCACAATAACGCATCTTTTGCGTAGAAATAATATTTGCGTCTGGATTAGAAACAGGAATTGTCATACTGGTTTGAGAACAAGCCGTATAGGAGGTTTGCCCTGGACTCTTATAATATAACGTTACCGAACTTAATGCATCACTCGCTGTAACAGTAAAGGCTTTATTTACCGTTTCAGAAAACTCTGCTATATCACAAGTAAGCGTCGGGTTATCGTTATCCATTAATACTGTATAAGTACTTGAAATATTTCCCGCTAAATCCACGCAATAAAATGAGTATGATCCACTCTCTGTCAACGAGGCGCCGTTAGAATATTGCACGTAACTATTTGAGCCAGGAGCCCGAACATAACATTTTGATATTCCACACGCATCCGAAGCTGAATAATATATTGATGACGCTGAGGTCTTCCCTCCACTTGCGAGGATTGAACCGTTGGCATAAACATAGCCCGTTGGCGCTGTCGCATCAAGATATATTGAAGATTCACTGGACACGTTCCCTTGTTTATCAACGGCCCTAAAAGTATATACGCCATTCCCAGACGTTTTTGCTATGGTAGAACCATTGGTGTAGGTTGACCAACTTGTTGAGCCTGGCTTTTTGTATTGCACATAACTAACACCCTCGCCTTCGTCCGTTGCCGTGTAGTAAAAAGCATTTTTGTAATAATAGGACGATATCTTTGTACCACTAGTATTATAAAAATTACCAGTAGGTGCAAAAATATCATAATGAATACGTTGCGGCGCTGGATTATATGTAGTTTCATCATACAAGAAACACATATCTTCTAAGCTGGCACTTACCTCCTCATCATCGTCCAAATACGCCAAGTTTTTAAAACGTATGTATACAAAATGATTAGTTGCATCGTAATACAAAATATCATAGTAATTTGCATACTCATTCCACTCATAATCACCATAATAGGAATCTTCCCTATTGCAAGCTTTGCCGTCAACGAAATAAATTTGGCAACCCATTGATGCTCTAAATGAAATAGACGTGATGTAGTCATCAAAATAATCTTCATCCACCAACCCACGAGGACTAAAACAAGATACTTTATATACGTATTTTTCATCATCTACTGTAATGCTACTTGGTGCATTCGTAAAAGTTTTAGTCGTATAATCAATTCCTGCTGCGTTTACTGTTACTACGGATGACAATATACCGATAGCAAACAACGAACAAATCATAAGTATAACCATGCATATAATAAGATTAAACCTTTTGCTTTTCGTCATTTTTTTCCTCCTATTTAATATTAAAGCGCCCGCTATAAAACGGACGCATTCTTTTTCTAATAAAAAAAGACCAACGAAAATTTTCCGTTAGTCTTCAACCTTCGCACCTATAGTGCTTCGTCATTAAGTTTTTACTTGTTATATTATTCTTACAAATTGGAATTTGATTATTTTTTCTTCGGTTCGGGCAATTCTTTGTACATTGCCTCAAATAGTTTGTTCAAAAAATCTTTGTTCTCAATATTTTCCACAAGTAGCATTTCCTTAGCTCCATCATACGGCAACTCCCGTGCCGCGTTGGGCATCAATGTCTTCGAAGACTGCGTGGGCTTGACGAGCAAACGGTTATCATATACACCACCGACAACCTTACCACCATAATATAGTACATATTCTCCCATCATCGCCCGCGCGGAAAGTCCATCGCATTGTTCCAAAATAAAATCTAAATATTCCTTACTGCTTGCCATAACCTACCTCGATAAATTGGAATTTGATAATCAATAATTACTTTATCCTATCCGGCTTGAAGCAC
>CAZQTN010000154.1:0-3628 GCA_964596195.1 uncultured Ruminococcus sp. | reverse complement strand
GTACTTCTTTCTTTCCTTCATACGAGGATCACGAGTGAGGAAGCCGGCCTTCTTGAGAAGGGGCTTGTAGTTCTCATCTGCGGTGAGAAGTGCGCGAGCAACACCGTGACGGATCGCACCTGCCTGGCCGGAGAAGCCGCCGCCGCAAACGTTTGCAACGATGTCGAACTTGCCGGTGGTCTCGGTTACGCCGAAGGGCTGGTTAACGATGAGCTTAAGGGTCTCAAGACCGAAGTAATCGTCAATATCACGTCCGTTAATGGTGATAACGCCGGTACCGGGGTAAAGGCGTACTCTTGCAACGGACTTCTTTCTTCTACCTGTTCCGTAGAAATAGGGCTTAGCACTGGTATACATTCTTCTTTTCCTCCCTTATTACTCAAGTACGATGGGCTTCTGAGCAGCCTGCTCGTGATTCTCACCCGCATAAACGTGAAGACGAGTGAACGCCTTTGCGCCGAGGGTGTTGTGGGGGAGCATACCCTTTACTGCGAGCTCCATAGCCATCTCGGGACGCTCAGCCATAAGCTTCTTATAGCTGGTCTCCTTAAGACCGCCGATGTAGCCGGAGTGATGACGGTAGTACTTCTGTTCAAGCTTCTTGCCGGTGAGAACTGCCTTTGCTGCGTTTACGATGATAACGAACTCACCGCAGTCAGCATGAGGAGTGAACTCGGGGCGATGCTTGCCGCGAAGGATGGTAGCAGCCTTAACAGCGGTTCTGCCAAGGGGCTGACCTGCGGCATCAATAACGAACCATCTACGCTCGATGGTATTGTTTGCCATGTAAGTGGACATTTTGATTTCCTCCAAATTTAGTTTTCGTTTAAAACGAGTTTTTTACAAGCCTAGACATTATAACACATAAATTATGGGTTGTCAATGCCTTTTTAAAAACTTTTTTCGATAAAATCAATTTAGAATTTCAAAGCTCTCGAAATCTCCCGTTTTCTCGCAAATGCTCGTTTTTTCTCGTTTGCGATTTTTAAAAATTTTTGTTATGAAAGCATAAAAATCGTTGCTATATTGTATAAATGTTGCCTAAAAACAGAGCACCGAGGAGTTTTCTGTCACCTCGGTGCTCGTCTCATATTTGTTTGTGGACGCTCTTGTATTCGTCGTAGAATTTATAGTAGTGACAGCCCTTGGTACGGCCGCCCATAAAGGCGCTCATCTCGTCCTCGTCGAGGGCCATCGTGCAAGAATACGAGTCGGTATACTCGTCGTAATCGTAGTGCTCACAGCTCTCGCAGGTGGGCGCGTGGCGCGTGCCGTATTTTGAAAAATCGAGTGCCATAGCGTCAGGCTACCATAGGCACGAGGATAAGCACGGCAAGCATCAATACGACGATGATGCCAAGGCCGAGTATCATCTTGAGCCTTACCTTTTTGATCTCCTTCGCGAACTCTGCGGCGGCCTTCTCTGCCTCGGCCTCCTGCGTGCGGCAGGTCTCGGTAACGAGCTTTTCGCGAGAGGGTGCATTTTTCGCCTTTTCTATAAACGCATCTAACTCGTCCGACCACTCCTTGATCGCAGACTCAAGCGCGGCGTCCTCAACCTCGCCCGTTTTGATCTCGGCGCAGAGGGAGAAGTTGCACCAATCGTCATCCTCAAGCTCGGGTGTGCCGATATCTATATTGCCGAAAACGAGTATACATTTGGCGGTGAACTCGCTTTGCTCGGCGAGATTCTTATCGGTGTAGAACGCCCTTACTCTGGTGGTGAGGCCGCAGTCCTCGATGAGAGTCTTTTTCTCAACGAGGGCGGTCTGTATTCTCTCGTATGCTTGCTGTACTGTCATTTTTTAAATCACTCCGTTATCAATTTTGAGGCAAGATCCCTCGCGTATGATGCCGTACGAGGTATCGCAGGCCATAGAAAATATCTTGTCGCCGTTTACGCCGACACAGTTGTCTATCGAATCAAGCAACTCGGCCGCGGCGGGATGAAAGTCAGATATGGTAGCAAAGACTCCGCGCGAGCCCTGACGGGCGCATACCGCGCCGTAAAAGCCGCGTACGGCGGTCTCGTTGGTGGTTTCGACACGGTTTTTAGTCTGCACCATTATGGTTTCGCGGAAGCCGAGGGAATCAACGGTTTTTACAACGCCGTCAATGCCGCCGTCGTCGGAGCCGCCCGTTACGTACGCCTCGGTGACGGTCTTTCCGCAATGGGTGAGATACTTTTTTAAGAGGTTGAGGAAATAGTGCTCAAAAAACTCGCCGCCGTGCGAATGAACGCGAGTGAGAAAGGCAGTCTTGAGATCGAGCATTGCGCGCCTGTCCTTTATATAAGCGGTGCGCTCGGGTTTGACGGAATAAACGGCGCCGTCGTACTCAAAGGTATCCTCGGTGACGAGACGCTTTAAAACCTGGCCCATATAGGTGAACAGACGGTTATCATCCTTCACGGTCGAGGTCGAGTCCGTGCCGAAATATGCGACGAGGCCGTCCTTGATCTCCTGCTTGGTTTTCGGCGACTCGGTGACGAGCTTGATTATTTCCCTTTCACATTCCTCGATACGTATGGCGACCATCTGCTCCTCTGTACGAACGCAGAGGCCGTCTTCGTTTTCGGATACTATTCCCTTCTTCTCCATGTCCGAAAGAACCGTGCCTATCGACGAACGCAGATTGAACTGTCTGCCGTTGACGCTGAAGTCGGAGAGCTCGCGCTTTGAAAGCTTATATCCCGCAAGGACGCGATCGACTACGCCACGTCTGGAGAGTGCTTCGCCGTCGAGGAGCTTCAGTATCGATCGGAATATATTGGAATATTCGGGTATGTATGCCACAAGGCTCACCTCCCTTTGCAAACTACTTTTACACAGTTATTTTAGCACACGCGCGAGGTTATTTCAAGAACATTTTATTAACAAACCGCGTTTTTTCAGGCTAGCTGCCCTTTTTGCTTGCGTTTGATAGTACCTCCGGTCAAATCGTAACTGATACCGAGAAGCCAGGAGATTGTATCATTATCGCACTCTGAGAGAGCAACAGTCAACCAATGCGTTTTATTCATGTGATAAGCGCGGTATATTCCCACTTCAATACCGGCAAGAGATTCGATTACTTCGGGTGCGCATTTCAGATTGACTACGTCGATCTGCGCGTCGCACTCGCGAGCGAGCCTTCGTGCACTGATATTCATAGCTATTGCGAACCATTTGCCCGTACCCGTGTGACGAAAAACGCCCGTCACGAGGTCTTCTTCAAAAGGATAATCTGCTCTTACGTTGTAGGTATCAAGGACAAGCGATTCAAATTCTTTACGAGTCATAAGCCACCCCTGTTGTGGTTGATGTAATAATTATATCACACGCCGCGGATAATTGCAAGTAGGCGAATTGCGCCGATGGGAATACGGGAAGAGGGGTATGCTGCTCGGGGCGAGAATTGAGCTAATCGTTCCACTTCGTGCGATTTTTAACTAACATCTCCTCGCGAAGCAGATACCGCGAATACTCTGAGCCTCGCGATAGGCTCTGCGGCGGCGGTATGCGAACTCCCCGTTTCGCTTCGCGAAAGGGAGTTCGTCCCCTCTGACTGTGGAAAAAAACAAAGGACCCCCACAAAGCCTGCCAGTCTTAACGGAGAAATAACCAAGAAACCGAATAAGACGAGAAAA
>CAZQTN010000153.1:0-3666 GCA_964596195.1 uncultured Ruminococcus sp. | reverse complement strand
GCCGCCTCTCCCGAAAGCAGTATCAGTCGGCGGTTGTGCATCAGGCGCTCGCGCCCCTCTGTGATCGATTCTCTTATCGCAGGGCGCTTGATCGTTTCGGCGCGTGCAACAAGCTCATCGAGTGTATTGTATTCCGCAAGCAGGGCGGCGGCCGTCTTCGGCCCGACCTTCGGTATGCCACGTATGTTATCCGCCGTATCCCCGACCATACACTTATAGTCGGCGTATTGCTCGGGATAGATGCCGAGCTTTTCGTGTATGTACTCGGGCGTGCAGAGCACGCTTGCATCACCGCGATAGCGTAGCACAGATACCTTGTCGGTAATAAGCTGGAAAAAGTCGCTGTCAAACGACGAGATGACTATCTCGTTCTCGCCGCCGTGCTTTAAGGCGTACGCCGCGATCCAATCGTCTGTCTCGCACACCGTTGTCTCTGCGTGGCGAATGCCAAGCTCGTCGAGCGCCGCATAAATGTCGGGCAGCTGAGAGAAAGGAATTTCGTCCTCCGGCATTTCGCTGAAGTCGGGGCGGTTTGCCTTGTAGTCGGCATCGAGCAGGACTCGTTCGTTTTGACTTTCCCCGTCAAACAGCACGGCTATATGAGTCGGCCTTACCATTCTGATCATCTTAAGCAGTGCGCCGACAAATCCCACCGTGCCCTGCACGGGTCTGCCGCCTCTGCCTATGATCTTCGACGGCATTCCGTAAAACATCTGAAAAAGCAGATTACTTCCGTCAACGATAAGTATCCTATTCATCGCGGAGCAACCTCAAAAAATCGTACGGCACACGCAGATCCCCCCGACCGACGCCAAGGCTTATATCCGGCTTTCTCTCTCCGTGGAAATCGCTTCCGCCGCTTTGTTTTAGGCCAAACTCACGAGCCATACGCACGGCAAGCTCGGTGGTCGCCTTATCGTAGGTCGAATACAGCGTTTCCATAGCATCGAGTCCGCACCCCTTCGCCTTTGGCAAAAAGACGCGTAGCTCGTCCTCCTCTAGATTAAGGAATGGGTGCGCCAGCACCGCCACAGCACCGATGGATTTTATGAATCTGATAGTCTCGAAAACATCTAGCCTGCGCGGCTGAACGTAGTATTTGCTTTCCTTGGAGAGCAGGGTGGCAAAAGCCTCTTTGATCGACCCCGTGTAACCTTTTTCGGTCAGCTTTGCGGCAATATGAGCGCGATTTATAATGCCCTTTGTGCCGATCCTTATCTCGTCGTAGTCGATCTCGTAGCCGTCCTTTCGTAGGTTTTCGATAAGCGTTATATTGCTCTCATCCTTGCGGCGGCGCAGCTCGCCGACCAGCTCGTTCACGGCCTCAAAATAACAGGGATCTATAAACATTCCCACAATATGAAGCTCTACCTCGCCGTAATCGGTTGAGAACTCTATTCCCGCAATAGCGCGGACGCCCTTTCCGTCTGCCGCGGCAAGAAATTCACCGAGTCCGTCGACCGTGTTATGGTCGCAGAGCACGATAGCGCCGAGGCCTCTTTCCTCGGCCTCGTTTATCAGCTCGGTCGGCGAGTAAGTGCCGTCCGAAAAGTATGAGTGCGTGTGTAGATCGCAGTACACTATTTTTCCCCCTTGCCGAAGAATATAAACGCTGAAATAAGGCTCATCGCGCTGCTCCATATAAGGAGTACGCCGAGCGTGCCGATAAGGTCGGTAACAAATGGCTTTCCCGCCTCGGGGTGCCACGTAAGCGTTATGCCCTCATCGGTTACGAAATGGAAGAAGAAATATGCGATCGCCAGAACCGCAAGTCCGATTATCAGACATGCGAGCGAAAGCTTAAGCAACTTACTTTTGGTCATAAAAAACTCCACACGTTGTTGATGTTTTTGCGCCCAGAAACGCTCAAAACACCATTTTTTCTTATTTTCTGGTCAGACAAACGACACTCTCGACTGGGGTTAAGACCATAAAAGGTATATTTCACATGTCGAAAACTATAAAGTGGTCGTCATCATAGGCGTTTAAAAAACGCCATTCTTCATCTTTGCGTGACGAATTGGTAAAGGTTTCAAACGTGATTCCGTTGGAAAATTCAATACATAAATCCCCAAATGCATTTACATCAACTTTTGTTACGGTTGCATCTCCGAATATTTGAGGAAATTCCTTTGCCACTACATCAAAAATGCTGCTTTCATCATCGGGGCGCCCCACTAAATCGTACGCCCACCCATCTGTGTCAATTTCGTGATTGTTTGGGAGACAGATATCTCTTGAAGCTACAAGAATCCTCTCACCATTTACAAATCTCCAAGGGGTTTGAATATGAAAAGTATATTCGGGAACAATATTTCCTTCGTTGTCTTGCACGTCTTTTCCGAGATTGAAGCAGAGCATATCAAGGCATCTGAAAATACTGTTGAATTTTGAACCAATAATTCTTTTCATCATTTTCTCCTTTATTTTCTCGTCAGACACACGACACTCTCGACGTGGGTCAAGAGTGCAAAAGGTCTCAAAATCGGTCAAAAACGGGGGGTGTAAGTCCAAAAGGTATATTTTTACTCGTAAACCCCATCGAAAAGCATTGAAATGCTCTCGTAGTCAATGCCGCATTTTCGCGTCCAACGATTAACGGGATAAGCTGCATACCCCCTGTCGCTTAACGGTAACAGCATATCTTTTTCGCAGATGTGCCCTGCGGTAACGCCGAAGGAATCGCTTGGATGTAAAATGTTGAGGTATCCTAGCATATCAATAAACGCTTCAATCTGCTCCATCGTCATGGTTAATAGTCCGGACTGCTTCAATTCTCGGCGCAGTTTTCCCGATGTAGTGTTTTGAGGCGAATTTTCTATGACCTCAATAATTTTTTTGAAATGCTCGTAATCCGAAGCAGAATGGTTGGGGCGTGGAAGCGTTTTGTATTCTTCTAAAAATATTATTGCCGTGCTCAGATCAAAGCGGAATGGAATTAACGCATTAAAATAGAAATGCTCCATATCAACGTTAATGTGCCAAAACTGCATCTTCGGTTCTGCGCTGACGGTGTGCTGATATCCGCATATCTCGCAACGATTTTCGTTGTATCTATCCTCAAATTCACCGTCTTTTCCAATAACCGAGCCGACATACTTCTTTTCAAATTCGTGCTCGGGAAGATTTTTTATGTAGTAATAGCAGGCAAGAGCCGTTCTGTATTCGGGCGAATTGTGTGCGACGCCGTAGAGAAAATCTTTTGCTAATTCTTTAATCGAAAGCGTGGTAATTAACTCTTTTGCATAGTGTATTGCCTCATCGTGTGGATAAACAGTTTCGCATAGCTTCATCGTTCCCTCACTGACAGCAGGGAGATATTCTGCAACGGAAGTAGTCCAAAAATCTCTGAAATCCTTGCGAGCAAAGCGTTTTAAAAGTTTAAGTGCAGTGGCTTTATTGCAAGGCGGAGTGGGCGAAGCATAATATGCTTTGATCTCCTCAATATAAGTAGCATTGATGTCGCCCGATTGCGAGTTGTTTGTTTGCCATGCTGCAAGCGGCAGAGCAAAATTTTCATCACCGATAGCATTTGCAATGGTTTCAGATATTGCTTCTACAATGTTCTTTTCTTCTTTCAATGCACTACTCCTTTAGATATGTTATACTAAACTGCTGTAAAATGAACTTTCGAGTTTTGCGGGGGGATTATTTGTCCTTGCCAAC
>CAZQTN010000152.1:0-3736 GCA_964596195.1 uncultured Ruminococcus sp. | reverse complement strand
TATAATGTCTCCACTCATTTTTTATTCGGTTATCCCTAAATGCGACAGCACCTTTGTTTTTTGGTGAAATAATTATTGGATGGAAGCTTGAAAGTGTTGCTCTTATTATCCTTGTAATACTTATTATCTTTTGATCTTCTTATTTAACAAAGGAATTACAGCAAGCATCAAAAGAGTTATAAGCGAGCCGGCGAGGAAAATTTCCGGTGCGGGCATATACGCCGTCGTCATCGCATCGGCGCTTGTAGAGTCGATGGGAATGTTGCGCGCGCTGTTGATAGCATTTCCGATCATAGGACCGATTATCATCGGTATCAGAACTGAGAACACCATTCGCACACCCTGCAGCTTACCGACTGCGTCGGTAGGAGTCGCATCACGCAGAGTCGAGCCGACGAGCGCGGAGACGAAGATGTATCCGCATATCATCACAAGACCCGACAGACCAAAGAGTATAAGATCTGCCCACTTGCCCATATCGCGCGAAAGATACATCGCAAAGAGTCCCGCCGCCATTACTGCGGTCGCAACGTATAAAAGCTTGACCTTGTCCATCTTATCCGACATACGTGCAAGAAAAAGATTGACCACGGCGCCAATAAGAATGGCTATGCCAAATACTACGCTGTATTCCACGACCGAGAAGCCGAGATACGTCTTCATATATATTATCATATAGGGCATAAAGACCTGACAGGCAATGCCGTATATAAGAATGAGGAGAAGACAGATATAAAACGCGGGGTTGGATCTTATGACCGAGGGCTTAAAGCCGTAGAATATATCCTTCATACTGCCCGATCTCTCGAGTGTGGGGCTGTCCTTTATTATGAAAAGACCAGCCGCGCCGCACGCGGTGATAACTATACCAAGCAGAAGAAAGAGTGTGGAGTAGCCAAGAGCCGTGACTAGCATACCAAAGCCGCCCGCAACGATAAGCATAGCTATAAGCGGAAGAATGGAGATGACCCCCTCAATGCTGCCGCGATTTGCGCTAGTGGTGTTATCCGTTACCCACGCGTTAAAGGCGGCGTCGTTTGCCGTCGAGCCAAAGAGGGTCATAACACAGTCACCGACAATGACCGTTACAAGTGCGATTTCTACCGCTTTGGCCATACCCGTGTCAAAAAATCGGTCTATAAGCTCGGGAGATATGAAGCCGAAAAGCGCAACCGTCACGCCCCAGATGAGGTAGCCGACGGAGATGAATTTGCGGCGCATACCCGCCTTGTCGGAAAGTGTGCCCGCGACGAGCGTTACCACCGTTGCGGTGACACCGCTCAGCTGTACCATAAGGGTTATCGCCTCAAGATCGGGAGAGATAGTATCAAAAACGAAAAGGTTAAAGTACATATTCTCCACCGACCAGGCGATCTGTCCTATAGCGCCAAAGAGCAGAAGTATGAGCCAATGGCGGCGTGAAAAGTCCTTTGATGCTTCCATCTTATCAGTCGATAGTCATATCGAGCTTGAAGCGCATGATCTTACGAAGGGTGTTCTTGGGGAACTCCTCGTCACGTACCTTAACGATGGCGATCTTCTTGTAAGGAACTGCACCGCGGTTGTATGCATCGATATAGGGCTGAAGATGCTTCTTTACGTCCTCAATGCCGTTCTTCTCAATATATTCCTTATCGGGATAGATCTCGGCAACTATTGCGTTATGCTCAATGCCGCGCTTCGACTGCCCCTCGTAAACGATGATGTCAAGCACACCGGGGGTGGTGTTGAGCTCGCTCTCGATCTCCTCGGGATAAACGTTCTTACCGTTGGAGAGGATGATAAGGTTCTTCTTGCGGCCGGTGATGTAAAGCTCGCCCTTGGGGCCAACCTTACCGTAGTCACCCGTTCTGAAATAGCCCTCCTCGTCGAATACGTCAGCGGTAGCATCGTGATCCTTGAAGTAGCCGAGCATTACGTTAGGGCCCTTTACGCAGATCTCGCCCTCGCCATCCTCGTTAGGCTCGGAGATCTTGATGGTGTCGATATCAAGCGGGAAGCCGATACTGCCCTTGATATTGTGCTTAGAGTGGTTTACGGAAATGATGGGTGCGCACTCGGTGATGCCGTAGCCGTTGAGGGTGGAGATGCCCACGCCCTCAAAGAAATCAACCATCTCGGAGTTGAGGGCAGCGCCGCCGGAAATGATCATTTTGATCTCGCCGCCGAATGCCGCGAGAATAGAGCCAAAGAGCTTTCTGCGTACGTCAATGCCGATCTTGCGAAGGCCGTTAGAGATCTTCATCATTCTGGGCACAAGCTTTTCCTTGCCCTGCGATTTGATGTTTGCAAGTATCTTGCGGTAGAAGGTCTCAAGGTAAAGGGGAACGAGAACCATATGCTCGGGCTTCTCGTCCTTAAGCTCCTTTGCGACGTATCTGATACCGCTGGAGATGTATATTTCAGCACCGATCATCATATGGCCGACGATCATAACGCTCGAGCCAAAGGTGTGATGAGGAGGAAGAACGCCAACCGTCTTGTTACCGAAATCAATGTAAGGAATAATGTCCGAAAGGTCGGAGAGCACGTTGCGCTGAGTGAGCATAACACCCTTGCCCTTGCCCGTAGTACCGGAGGTGAAAACGAGTATCTGCATCTTATCGGGGTTGAGGCTTGTGCCGAAGTAAGCATCGGAGCTCTCGGCGAACTTGGGTGCACCAAGCGAGATAAGCTCGCCAACGGAATTTTCGCCCTCTGCCGAGAGGGTATATACGTCATTAATACCGCACTTCTGTGCGATAACGGCGGTCTTCTCCGCGATGTCGGCATCACAAATAAGAACCTCGCAATCTGCCTTGCTGACGGTATCGGCAAGGTCGTTTGCAAGCCAGTCTCTATCGAGGGGAACGATTACTGCATCTGCGGAAAGCAGCGAGAGGTAGCAAAGGTACCACTCGTAGGAGTTCTTGCCTATAACGGCGCAATGCTTGCCCTGATATCCGCGAGAGAGAAACTCGGTCGTAAGAGCACGCACATCGTCGCGCACCTTGCTGAAGGTGACCTCTACCTTTTCCTTGTCGCTTGCCTTCTTGCGGAAGGAGTACGCTGTTTTGTCCTTATACATTTCGCACGCTTCCTCAACGAGTGCGCGCATATCCTTAAATTCTCTTTTTTCGTGTAAAACTTCGTTCTTCATTTCAATTTTCCTTTCTGTCGCTTTGCAGCTTTTCAAAATTTTGATGGAATTTTTCGAGCGTTGCATAGAACATCACCAATTCATCCTTGGTAACGCCGTCGCCTATTGCGAGCTGAGCCCGATGCGCGATCGTTTCGATCCGATCTGCGATCTGTTTGCCCTTCTCAGTGAGCTTGATGCGCGAGTTGTAGCCGCGCTTCTTGCCCTGGGAGTCGATGGTAATGTAGCCGTCAGATGCAAGATTTGCGAGCTCGCGCGAAACAAGCGAGCGGTCTATCATACTCTCAGCCGCAAGCTCGGAGGAGGTGAGTCCGTCCGGATTTTTAAGCAGCTTGTAGAGCCACATAGTGTGTACACTTTTAACCGAGGTATCGGCAACGATATACTGCTTTACCCTGCTGATGCCCTTATGTATCGAGTCTATAAGCAGGACAAATCTTTCAAACCTGTCGCCCTTTTCGAGAATGTCTTTTATTTTTTCGCCCTCCTCGCATTGTTATTTTTCTATTAGTATAGCACACAAATGTTGACTTGTCAACATTAAATTAAAAATAAGAGGGTCTGTCTCATTAAGAATTCAATAAAAACAAGGCAAAA
>CAZQTN010000151.1:0-3799 GCA_964596195.1 uncultured Ruminococcus sp. | reverse complement strand
CGGGGCCCTTGGGAGCGATCATGATGACGTTAACGTTCTTGGGAGGCTTGATACAACCGAAGTGGATGTTGAAGCCATGTGCAAATGCAAGGGTCTTACCCTCTGTGAGGTTGGGCTCGATGCTTTCCTTGTAGAGCTTAGCCTGCTTCTCATCGTTAATGAGTATCATTATGATATCAGCGTTCTTTGCCGCATCGGCAGCGGTCATAACGGTAAGGCCCGCCTTCTCTGCCTTTGCCCAGCTCTTGGAGCCCACGTAAAGGCCGACTATAAGGTTCACGCCGGAGTCCTTAAGGTTAAGCGCGTGTGCGTGTCCCTGGGATCCGTAGCCGATTATTGCAACGGTCTTGCCGTTGAGCTTGTTAAGATCACAATCCTGCTGATAGTAAATTCTTGCGTTGTTCATTTTCGTATTCTCCTTAAATAAAAGTTTTTAATTTAAAAGTGTTTTTCTGCCTCTTTCGAGTGCGACTATACCTGTGCGGCACATTTCAAGCACTCCGTAAGGCAGCATAAGCTGGACAAAAGCGTCTATCTTATTGGGATGTCCGGTAACCTCGATACACATTTCAGTCGCGGTGTAATCAATGACCTTTGCTCTGTATACCTCGGCGGCGGCCAATATCTCGGCGCGGGTCTGTGAATCAAACGCCACCTTTATGAGCATAAGCTGGCGCTGAATACACCCGTCCTCAAGCACCTCAACCTTCTTCACGTTATAAAGCTTGCGAAGCTGGTGCAGTATCTGGTCTCTCATATACTCGTTGCCCGTTGCGGTAATGGTTATACGCGAGTACTCCGGAGACTCTGTCTCACCAACGGTGAGAGCATCAATATTAAATGCGCGGCGAGTGAACATTCCGCTGACTCGTGTGAGCACACCGGCCTTATTCTCTACGTAGACCGCTATAACAAATCTCTTTTTATCTTCCATTGCGGTTACCTCACTTCTCTATCTCGGTGATCATATCATCTACCGAACCACCGGGCGGGAGCATGGGAAGGACGAACTCATCCTTGTAGACATAGGTGTCGATAACTACGGGGCCGTTTATCTTGATGGCCTTCTTGAACGCAGACTCAAATTCCTTTATGGTAGTCGCTCTGAAGCCGACCGCACCGAACGCCTCGGCAAGCTTAACGAAATCGGTCTTACGGTCGAGCACGGTATTTGAGAAGCGCTTGCCAAAGAAGAGACTCTGCCACTGACGAACCATTCCGAGCACGCCGTTATTTGCGATTATAATAACAAGAGGAACGTTATAGGTAACTGCGGTTGCAAGCTCGTTGAGGTTCATACCGAAGCTACCGTCGCCCGTGATAAGAACAGTGGGATCACCCGTGGCGATCTGTGCGCCTATCGCGGCACCAAGGCCGAATCCCATAGTACCAAGACCGCCGCTCGAAACAAAACGCCTTGTGGTATCAAAGGTAGCGTACTGTGCCGCCCACATCTGATGCTGTCCAACGTCCGTAGCAGTAATTGTCCTTGGGAGCTTATGCTTGTTGATCACATCAAAGATCATCTTAGGAGTCATTCTATCGCCTGCAAGCTTTGCGGCTCTTTCGGCTATCTCCTCCTCCTTGACCTTAAGAGAGGCGACCTCTGCGCGCCATTCCGGCTTTGTTCCCGCGTTCGCGCCCTCCGCTATTCTCATAAACGAATCGAAAACATCGGCTACGATGCCAAGATCAACGTTTACATTCTTGTTGATCTCCGCAATGTCGGGGTCAAGCTGGATGATCTTAGTTCCATTTGCAAATTTTGCGGTATTACCCGTTGCTCTGTCGCTGAAGCGTACGCCAACACCGATGATAAGGTCTGCCTTTTTCTGTGCCATAGAGGATGCAAAGTGGCCGTGCATTCCCTGCATTCCGAGAAATCTGTCATTGTCGTCGGGAACTGCGGAAAGTCCCATAAACGTGCATCCGATGCACGCATCTATCTTCTCGGCAAACTCGATTATCTTTTGTCCCATACCGAGTCCTGCCGCACCACCGCCGATGTAAATGTAGGGGCGCGCAGATCGGTTGATGAGCTCAATTGCATTATTGATCTGCTCGTCGGTTGCCTTGGGCAGCGGTGTTTTCTCAACCACGCCCTTGTCCTCGAAATCGTAAGTTGCGACCTGTACGTCCTTAGGTACGTCAACGAGTACGGGACCGGGACGACCGGACTTTGCTATCGCAAATGCCTCTCTTATTGTATCGGCAAGCTCCTCGATTCTGCTGACGAAGTAGTTGTGCTTGGTTATGGGAAGCGTAACTCCCGTGATGTCAACCTCCTGAAAGCTGTCCTTTCCTATAAGCGAGCACGGAACGTTACCCGTTATTGCTACCATAGGAATGGAATCAAGCATCGCGGTGGCGATACCGGTTACGAGATTTGTTGCGCCGGGACCGGAGGTAGCGATACAAACGCCGACCTTTCCCGTCGCTCTTGAATATCCGTCCGCGGCGTGAGAAGCACCCTGCTCGTGCGCTGTCAGATAATGGTTTATTTCGTCCCGATACTTATAGAGCGCATCGTAAATATTGATTACCTGACCGCCGGGATAGCCGAAAACGTCGGTAACGCCCTGCTCTATAAGAGTGCGTATGATTATTTCTGCTCCTGTTAACTTCATAAAATTCCCTTTCCTTAAGAGCTACTCATCATCTTATTGACTGCGCTTATAAGCGCCTTTACCGACGAGGTACCGATATCGCTATCGATGCCTGCGCCCCAATAGGTAACTCCCTCACACTTTATACTGACGTACGAAGCGGCTCTCGAGCTTGTCTTCTCCTCGATTGCGTGCTGAGTGTACGTCTCAAGAGTATATTCCTTTTTAATGATTGATTTGAGCGCGCCGCTGACACAGTCGAGTCTACCGTTTCCGACCGACCTCGCCTCGCGCTCCTCACCATTTATAGATATCCTCACTGCGCCCTCTATATTTCCGTCGGGGAGCGCATTGTACGATGCACCTATAAGGTTGACGGGGGTAGTTATGTTAAGGAAATCCGTAGAGAAAATGGTATAGACCTCGCGCGGCTGAAGCTCGCGGTGCTCGTGGTCGGAGATGCTTTTGACATGATAACCAAAGGCCTCTCGCATTTTAGGCGGCAAATTGAGCTTGAACTGCGTTTCCATAATATATCCGATACCGCCCTTGCCAGATTGAGAGTTGATGCGTATAACGTCCGCTTCATACACTCGGCCGACGTCGGTAGGGTCTATCGGAAGATAAGGAACGGTCCACTCGGTCTGCTTGCCCTCCCTGTACTTCATACCCTTGGCTATTGCATCCTGATGCGAGCCGCTGAATGCCGCAAAAACAAGCTGGCCGCTGTAAGGCTGACGCTCGTACACTCGCATACGGGTAACCCTTTCGTATACGGCGGTAATTTCGGGCAGATTTGAAAAATCAAGTCCGGGGTCTACTCCCTGTGAATACATATTGAGAGCAAGGGTGACGATGTCAACGTTACCTGTGCGCTCGCCGTTGCCGAAAAGCGTGCCCTCAATTCTGTCACCGCCTGCAAGCAAGCCGAGCTCGCTGTCCGCTATCGCGCATCCGCGGTCGTTATGAGGATGAAGTGATATGATCACGCTCTCACGGTTTATGAGATTTCTGTGCATATATTCAACCTGATTTGCGTATATGTGAGGCATCGAGTGCGATACGGTCACAGGCAGGTTGATTATCACCTTGTCATCGGGTGTAGGCTGCCATATCTTAAGAACCTCGTTGCATATCTCTGCGGCAAACTCGGGCTCGGTGCCGGTAAAGCTCTCGGGAGAATACTCAAAGGT
>CAZQTN010000150.1:0-3823 GCA_964596195.1 uncultured Ruminococcus sp. | reverse complement strand
CAAAAACAACACTCAGTTGTTTTTACCTCGCTTACCCGTAATCCGCTCCAAAAAAAGAGAAACACCCTAGCGGTGCTTCTCTTTTTTTGTGTGCCTTCCCTCCCCCTCTGTGCGGCGGTAAAAGAGCATACCGACGAGCATTATTACGACGAGGATTATTCCGTAGAAAAGCACGGGTAGCGCGAAGCGCCCCTGTGCTGCCGCCGCGCGGTACGGCAGTACGCCGTGGGCGTATATCGCCGCGAAAACCATAAAAAGGGAGGCAACGATGGCGAGCGAGGGCATTATCACGCCGCGAAATCTGCCCTTTTCCCGTCCGCGCGCTATGAGCGCCACGAAAATCGGAATATACATCGCGTATATCGTGACGATAGGTAATTCAGACGAGTCAAAGCTGAAAAGTCCGAACACCGAGCCGCCGGGCGCGACGTTAGCGCCGTAAAAATAAAAGAACCATAAGACGCAGATCAAAACACCGATAACGCCCGAATTGACGGGCATATTCGAGCTGCCTGCAACCTCGGCAAAGAGGCTCGTTCTCGGCCCACGGCCGCGCACGGCAAGGGCGTACATTGAGCGAGTAGATGCAAGCATCAGACCGTTGAGCGTGCCAAGACAAGACACGACGATCATAGCGTTAAGCAGAGTGCCGCCTGCTCCGCCGAGTAGATTGGTAAAGGCGCGTGTTACGCCAAATTCAATAAGCTCATCCGCGCTTGCCGCACCGGAAAGGCCGATAAAAAAGAAAACGTATACGAAAATTATGACCAACGTGCCGAAAAGCAACGCGCGCGGAAGGTTGCGCTTTGAGTCGCGGATCTCCGCGTTTATCGAGGTGGCGATTATCCACCCCTCGTATGCAAACGCCGCTGACACCACCGCCCCGAACACGCCCGATGCGCCCACCCCCTCAGGTAGGGGCGCTACCTCTGCGGCTCCGCCTCGCGCAAGGCCGATGGCCGTGCCGACCACGGCCATAACAATGAGCGGCACAAGCTTTACGGCGGTCGTACCGACCTGTAGCCGCCCTGCGATACGCGGCGAGAGCACGTTTACGGCGTAGGAGATAACAATATACAGCGCCGCAAGCGCGATACACAAGCCACCCGACGAGTCATCATTGCCAAACAGGGCGAGCGTATAGCGTGCCGCGCTCCACGCGACGACGGACGCCATAGAGGGATAATACACCGTCGACAAAAACCACCCGAACGCATACGCGTATCGCTCGCCCACGAGCATCTCCGAGTAGTCGATCACACCGCCTGCGCGCTCGTATCGCGTGGCAAGCCCCGCGAAGGTATACGCACACAGCATCATCACCACTCCGCCTATGATCCAAGCAAGCACGCCGAGGGCGACGCTGCCACCCGTGTTACGTAAAACGTCACGCGTTTTCAGAAAAACGCCCGACCCGATCACTATCCCGACGACCATACACACGGCCATTACAGGGCCGTACCTTTTGTTCAGTTCGTTGCTCGTGACAATCCCCCCTCGCGAGTTTTTTCTTATTTTTCCCGTTTGTAAAAAAGATATTCTGATCTGCTTTTATTATTGACAACCGTCACTCTGCGATGTATAATATATATATTTTCTTAAAAGGAGCGCAACCATGAAAAACAAGGCTTTAGTTTCATTCTTACTCATTGCACTTATGCTCTGTCATATCGCGGTGTTTGCCTCCGCGGCTGACACCGATACAGTGTACGCAGAGATAGACCTTGCCTACGGCGGTGCAGACGGCATCGTATCGATGACGTTCGACGATGGATATTATGAAACCGCAGTTCTCCTTAACGAGCTGTTTGAAAAATACGATCTCAAGGGATCGCTGATGATAATAGGTGATTTGTCGAGCAGGGGTGCAACGGGATACCTTTCCCAAACCACCGGCCAGGAGATCTTCGATGCGGGAAGACTGGAGCCGCAGAGCCACTCGATGACTCACATCAGACTCTCCGATGAAAACGTTTCGGCCGCGAATCAGAGTGCCGTATTTGACTACGAGATCGCACAGTCAAAGACTGTGATTGAATCTCTTTTCCCCCAGTATGACATTATCACATTCGCTATCCCCCATGGCACTATGAGCGACAGCGCTACCAGCTTTGCCGAAAAGCATTACTTCGCCAGCCGCACGAACGTCACCGCTGTGCAGTCCCTTGATCCCGGTTTTACGCACGCAAACGGTAGCTGGGCGGCAATGTATTCACCCACGACATACCGCTTGAAGTATACTGTCGGCACTTACACCGATGACCAACAGTGGGAGATGATAAAGTCTGACATTGACAAGGCCGCTAACGGTTGGTACATTCCGCTTACGCACAGAGTTGGCGACGTTGACGGAACCGATATGTCCTACAACGTGGCAGATAAGATGTTTTCATATATCGCTTCCCTGCGTGACGAGGGCAAGGTGTGGGTATCAACCTACTCCGAGGCTGTTAAATACGTAAGAGAAAGACAGAACACCACCCTTGTTGCGAAGAAGGTAGGCGACAATATTTCCCTGACCGCCACCCTTGCTGAAACGACCCAGGACGGCCTTACCCTCGATAAGGATGTTTTCGATTATCCCCTTACCGCAAAGGTAGAGGTTGACAGTGACTGCGAAGCCGTTTACTACTTAGAGGGCTGCACGCAGAAAAGCGTCGAAACCTTTACCGAGGGCGGCAAGCGCTACGCGCGCGTCGAGATAATACCTAACGGTGAGGAGCTCACGCTGTTCTCAGATGAGCAGGACAAGGCAACCTTCCCGCACGATTATTCGGAAGCGACCTGCAACGCCCCCAAGACCTGCAACACCTGCGGATACACTACGGGCTCTCCTCTCGAACACGATTTTTCCGAGGCGACCTGTACCGCACCCAAGACCTGCATACTCTGTAAGCTGACCGAGGGCGAGCCTATCGAGCACGATTATTCGGAAGCGACCTGCACGACAGCCAAGACGTGTACGGTATGCCAAAAAACATCCGGAAGACCGTTACCGCACGATTACATCCCCGCCTCCTGCACCGAGCCAAAGACCTGCCGCGACTGCGGCACGCAAACGGGCTCTGCACTCGGACACAATAACGACAAAACTACCTGCGCAGACACAAAATGCACCAGGTGCGACGAGATTATCCACTCACTGATATCCCACTCGTTCGCGTCGGCCACCTGTACTGAGCCAAAGACCTGCACCTCGTGCGGATTGGTTGAGGGAGGTGCGCTCGGCCACACAGTAAACAGCAGCAACACCTGCGCAATGCTCCTGTGCTCTCGTTGTAAAACTCTGATCCCGGGTGAAAAGCCTCACGAATATACAGCGGCGACCTGCACCAAACCGAAAACGTGCATACACTGCAGCTCGGTTGACGGCAACGCTCTCGCTCACACATCCGTGATTGAAAGCACGGGCGCACCCGATTCTCATAAGTTGAGCTGCTCCACCTGCCTTACGGTGATAAACGAGACCGAGCCACACTTTGATGGCAATGGCGACGACATCTGCGACGGTTGCAACGCAACCATCGCCACAAACGACAACGATAGCCCCACCATAATAATCGTTATCATATCCTGTGGAGTACTGGCAGTCGCAGGCACAGCATCGGTCATTATAATTCGTAAAAAGCGCATAAAATAATCACCTTTGAAAGCCGAGCATTCTTGCTCGGCTTTTTGTTTGCGTTTTTATTTAAAAAGCATCTTGACAAAGCGCACAAATTCGTGTATAATATCATCCGTACCCCACGGAGGCATAGCTCAGTTGGCTAGAGTACTTGCTTGACATGCAAGGGGTCACTGGTTCGAGTCCAGTTGTCTCCAC
>CAZQTN010000149.1:0-3833 GCA_964596195.1 uncultured Ruminococcus sp. | reverse complement strand
GCCACACCGGCTACATCAAGCGTCAGCGAGCCCACACCTACACCGCACAGAACAGAGGCGGTAAGGGCATCATCGGTATGACGACCAAGGAGGACGATTACGTTGAGGACGTTATCGTCGTAAACAGCCACTCTCACCTGCTCTTCTTTACCAACAAGGGCAGAGTTTACGCAAAGAAGGCGTACAGAATACCCGAGGCAGGCAGAACTGCAAAGGGCACCAACCTCGTCAATATAATCGAGCTTCAGGACGGCGAGTTCGTAACCGCTATAATTTCCGTCAGCGATTACGTTGAGGGCGAGTACCTCACTATGGTAACCAAGCGCGGAGTTATAAAGAGAACTCTGCTCTCCGAGTTTGAGTATCAGCGCAGGGGCGGTAAGATCGCCATAAACCTTGACGATGATGACGAGCTCATCTTCGTGCGCCACACCACGGGTAACGAGAGTCTTATTATCGCGACTCGCGAGGGTAACGCGGTAAGATTTGACGAGAACAACGTACGCTCTATGGGTCGTACGGCACGCGGAGTTAAGGGTATTACCCTTGTAGACGACGATTACGTCGTAGGCGTAGCGGCCGTAGATGAGGAAAAGACGCTTCTCACGATCACCGAAAAGGGCGTAGGCAAGAGAACTCCCTTCTCCGACTTCAGAGAGATGAAGCACCGCGGCGGCCGCGGAGTGACCTGCCACAACATCACCGAAAAGACCGGTAAGCTTGCGGCGATCATAACGGTAGCCGAGGATGACGACATTATGATCATCACCAACGAGGGTACTATAATAAGAACTCCCGTATCCAGCATCAACGTATACTCAAGAACAGCGACAGGCGTTATAGTAATGCGCCTCTCGGGTGACTCGTTCATCAACAACATAACAAGGCTTGAAAAGGACGAGAAGATCGAGGAGGAGAGCCGCGCGATCGACGAGGAAATAAAGGTGGAGGAGGCTAATAACCCCACCCCCGTGTCACGCGAGCCCGAAAAAGCAGAGCTTAACTCCGACGAGGAGTCGTTCTGATGAGTAAAAAGCTTATAGGAAAAATAGCTATTATCGTAGCCGCACTTTTACTCGTGGCGCTTATCGTTTGGATAATAGTTGCGAGCATCAAAAAGTCAAATGAGATTCCCGACCGTGAATACGATGCGGCCGAGGTCGAGGCGGCGGCAAGAGTGCTTCTTGAGGAGTCAAAGCTTCTCAACTATATCTATTGGGGCAAGGGTATTCCCTACGTCTCTGATGAAAGCCTTTCCTCGGGAAGCTACTACGCCGCAGACGAGACCTACCTTGCCGAGATAGGGATAAGCACGATACAGGATCTCAGGGATAAGACCGCTAAGGTATTCTCCGACGAAATGTGCGAGTGGATATATTCCACCGTTCTCTCAAGCGTGTACGTCGACGCGAGCGTTGCGGGACTTTCACGCTACGAGCAGGTCTGGGGAGGCAAAAACAACGACGAGCCCGAGTATATAAGAGTATACAGCGAGGCGGATTATTGGCTGGTCGACGAGGTCGAATACCATCCGTCGGTCGAGGCACTGCGCTCCAAGGGTGAAAAGGTCTACGTTAATGTGCTTGTCACCGTGACGAGCCCTGAGGGAAAGGTGATGAACCAAAACCTTGAGATAGCACTCGTGGAGGAGGACGACGGATGGCGCCTTGACTCCCCCACCTACGCGAGATATTACGAAGATTATACAAGCTAATGAAAAGAGGACTTGAAGGATGAAGTTTAACGAGAAGATCGTAAGACTCAGAAAGATCAGAGGAATAACGCAGGACGAATTTGCAAGTGCTGTCGGAGTATCCAGACAGGCTGTTTACAAATGGGAGAGTGGTCAGTCCTATCCCGAGGTAGCAAAGCTGCTTGAGATCAAGCTGCTTTTCAACATCAGTATCGATGACCTCCTTGACGATAATTTTGAGATCGCTATGCCCGAAAAGAAGAAGAGAAAGAGACTCCCGAGAGCAGAGGCAAAGAAGATAGAGGCAGAGGTTAAGCGCGAGGTTGAGGCTTCCGCACCCAAGGCAGAGCCTGCACCAGTAGTAGAGGAGCAGCCCGTAGCTGTGCCCGAGGAGGAAAAGGTTACGGTTACCGAGGCTCCTGAGGCAGAGCCCGTCGTTACCGAGCCTGCGCCCGTTATCAATGAGACGGCAGAGCCCGCACAGACAGCACCCGCCGCTACCGAGGGACCTAAGACAGAGGAGAAGAAGCGCGGCTTTTTCGGCAGACTTTTTGGAAGAAAATAAGACATCTGTGGCTCCCTTTTTCACTAAAGGGAGCCATTTGGAAAAAAGCCGCAGACATCGGTGATTTTTGGTGTGCGGTGTGAATAAAATGTATCGTATTACTCAATAATTTAACATACTTTAGGCGGGGTAATACGAAATAAAAAACGAAAATAATGCTACACGGGGTATGGCCTACGAGGCCGAACGGCTGATAGAGCGGCGCTTTGGCCGCACACGTGCGAGGCTGTGGATAAAAATAATATCTTACCTTGGCGCGGCGCTTTTCGGTGCGGCTGTATCCCTATTGGTGGCGATTTTAAAAAGGAATATATGACGAATAAAAAGAACAGTACAAGGACGGGCGCAAAGCTGCGCGTTATGTCCCTTGGCGGTCTTCAGGAGATAGGAAAGAATATGACCGTGCTAGAGTACGGCAACGACATTATCGTCGTCGACTGCGGTATGGGATTTCCCGACGACGATATGCTGGGTGTAGATCTGGTAATACCCGACATATCATATCTTGTAAAGAACGCCGACAAGATCAGAGGTATTTTGATCACTCACGGTCACGAGGACCATATCGGAGCAGTTCCCTACGTGCTCCAGCAGATAAACGTTCCGATCTACGGAACAAGACTCTCTCTCGGAATAATTGAGGGAAAGCTTGATGAAAACTCACCTGGATATGACCCCGAGCTTTATACGGTCGAGGCGGGCGACGTTATCAACCTTGGCGTTTTCAAGGCTGAATTTATACACGTTAACCACTCTATTGCCGATGCCTGTGCAATAGCGATAAAAACACCCGTAGGTACGGTATTTCACACGGGTGACTTTAAGCTTGACGTTTCACCGATTGACGGAAAAATGATGGATCTGACCCGTATCGGCGAGATAGGCCGCGACGGCGTACAGCTCCTGCTTTGTGAGTCTACGAACGCCGAAAGGGCGGGATATACCCCCTCCGAGCGCACGGTAGGAAGCTCGCTTGAGAGAATACTTACACAGTACGAGGACAAGCGCATTATCGTTGCGACCTTCTCCTCAAACGTACACAGAGTTCAGCAGATAATAGATGCCAGCGCAAATCACGGCCGCAAGGTCGCCATACTCGGCAGAAGTATGGAGAACGTTATTGGCGCGGCGGCAGAGCTCGGATATATGGATCTGCCCGATGGCGTGCTTATCAATATAGGAGATATCAAGAGATATCGCCCCCACGAGGTGACGCTGATAACCACGGGTAGCCAGGGCGAGCCGATGTCCGCACTTTACAGAATTGCCTTTGGCGAGCATGATAAGGTGAAGCTCACTCCCGGCAGTGACGTTGTTGTTTTGAGCTCCAGCGCGATACCCGGAAATGAGAAATTGGTCGGAAAAATAATAAACGCCCTCGCAAAAAACGGTGTCAAGGTCGTAAACGACTCGGTTGATGCGGTACACGTTTCGGGTCACGCCTGCCGCGAGGAAATAAAGCTTCTGATGGCGCTTCTCAAGCCTAAGTTCTTTATGCCGATACACGGTGAATATCGCCACCTTTACGCCAACAAGGAGATCGGTGAGTTTATGGGTATCCCCTCACAGAACATC
>CAZQTN010000148.1:0-3947 GCA_964596195.1 uncultured Ruminococcus sp. | reverse complement strand
GTACGATTACGCAGAGATCTACGCCGCACATATGATACTCTTTGCCGAAACGATAAGAGAACAGCTTAAGAGATACAATAAAATATAACCCGAAAAGAAGTCGGCCTGCGCCGACTTCTTTTTTAATAAATATAACAAAATAAAGGTTTTGTACCGTCGCGGTGCCCCAAAATATAACTTATTGCGTTGTGCCCTCATGCTTTTTTCGCAGTATCTCCACGTTTTGGTTGACCTCTTTTTTGTGTAAAGGGTACCAGAACCACAGTATAAGAGCAAGGGCGATAAAGCCGATTGCGGGAATTAGGGTGGAAATGTTAAATATTCCATCAAGCACCCCTCTGTCAAATGCCGTTGCCTGCGTGTAGCCAATGGCGGTCAGCAGCGCGCCTGACAACCCTGCCGATGCCGCTTGGCCAAGCTTTCTTGCAAAGGAGTACATAGCGTATATCGAGCCGTCCTCACGTATTCCGTTTTTTATCTCCGAGTAGTCGATAACGTCGGTTATCAACGCCCACGACACCATTGAGAATATGCCGAGACCTATCCACGATACAAGGTTGAACAGCACGTATACCCACACGCTTGCCGGCCGTACAAAGAACAGCAATAAGCTTATTCCGCCGGCGAGAAGGTTTGAGACCACGCTGACCTCCGCCTTGCCAAATTTTCTTGCCAGAGGCTTTGCTACCGTGGCGGCGAGTATCATTCCGAACATCATAGCAAAGGTCGATGCCGACTGCGCTGCGGCATTGTTGTAGTAATTTGGGTAAACGTAATTTGCCATCGATTGCATAGTCAGCTGTGCAAGCAGCATTACCACCGAGGCGGCTATTATTGATATAAGTGCGCGATTTGATATCGCACTTTTGAGCAACGCGCCGGTGTTCTTCTCGCGGTGCACCTCAGGGGCGTGCTCGGGTATTACGCGCTCGTGCACGAGAAAATAGCAAGCCACGTAGCATAGTATCGCAAGTATCGAAAACGCACCCGCTATCATCGTGAATACGCGACCGTTCAGCACCGTATTTCCGTCTATCGTGTCATAGGCGAGGATCGGCACTCCCGCACCGACGATAACGCCTGCAAGCGTTGATCCCATAGTTCTATACGTAGACAGAGATTGGCGGTCGTCGGGCTCGCGCGATATGGCTGATGCCATCGATCCGTAGGGAATATTTATAGACGTATAGAATATAGATCCCCAAAGGATATACGTCACCACCAGCCACAGTATCCTGAACCACATAGCTGCATCGGCAAAACCGCTCTGATATATGAGGAATGACGATATCGCAACAGGGCCGCACATCCTTATGATCCACGGCTTGAATTTGCCGTGTTTAGTGGCGCGTGCGCGGTCGCATATCCGTCCCATAGTAACGTCTGTAAAGGCGTCGATAAAGCGCGCTAGCATTATTACTGCTCCTACTATTGCCGCCGATACGCCCATTACGTCCGTATAGAATTTAAGCAGGAAGCTTGATGATAAAATGAATGTAAAATCGTTTCCGAAATCTCCGAACAAATATCCTATTTTGTCACGAATTCCGAAGGACGGTGTTGATTTTTTTGTACCGTTCATTAAAATAATGCGCCTTTCTTGATCTTGCATTTATTTTGCACGATTTTAAGCGTTTTATCACATCGACAGATGATTAATTTCACACGGGTGCTGACTTAATAAAAAATAATGAGGAAAATGTAAAATTGGGCTTACATTTTCCTCGTTTTTTGCTTATATCATTAATTCGGTGATGAGCTCTGTCATCTCCTTCGGATCGTCTATCGGTGCGCCGCCGATAAGACAGCCCTGCGCGTACAGCAGCTTTGCGTATTTCTTTAACTGTTCCTTGTCGGATTCGTACACCTTGCAAAGCTTCGCTGCGATCGGGTGCGATGCATTTATTTCAAGCACTATGCTTGCCTTGGGCGCCATGCCATCTGCTCCCGGCATTCTGTTGAGTGTCTTTTCCATTTCCAGTGATATCTCACCCTCGCTGGACAGACATACGGGATAGTTCTTAAGAGAAGCGGTGAAGCGTACGGCGGACACCTTGCCGATCGTCTCCTTCATCAGAGTGAGCATATCCTCAGCCCCCTCATTCTTCTCCTTTACAGTCGCCTTTTCGTCGTCGCTCGTTAAGTCGAGCGCCTCTGCCGTGACGTTCTTAAAGTCCTTGTCATCGTATTTCTCAAGTACGCGGATTGCAAACTCGTCTACGTCATCGGTAAAGTAGAGCACCTCGTAGCCTTTTTCCTTTACCGCCTCGACCTGCGGCAGCATTTCGATCCTCTCGACGGTCTCACCCGCCGCGTAATAGATCGACTTCTGCTCCTCCTTCATCGACAATACGTATTCCTTAAGCGATACGTATTTGCCGCTCGATGACTTGAAAAGCAACAGATCCTTCAGCACGTCCTTGTGCATTCCGTAATCGGAGTAGAGTCCGTACTTGAGCTGTAATCCAAACTCGTCAAAGAGCTTCTCGTACTTCTCACGGTCGCTGTTCATCATCTTTTCGAGCTCGCTTTTGATCTTCTTCTCGATCGACTTCGCGATGGTCTTAAGCTGTCTGTCGTGCTGGAGCATCTCGCGTGAAACGTTCAGCGACAGATCCGCCGAGTCAACAAGTCCCTTGACAAAGCCAAAGTAGTCGGGTAGCAGGTCTGCGCACCTCTCCATGATCATAACGCCACTGGAGTAAAGCTCAAGCCCCTTTTCGTAGTCCTTTGTGTAATAATTGTAGGGTGCGTGTGATGGAATGAACATCAGCGCGGAGTAGGTTGCCGTTCCCTCGGACTTCTGCGTAATGACTCTTGCAGGTGCCGCGTAGTCGTAGAATTTTTCGGTATAAAACTGCTTGTATTCCTCGTCTGTGACCTCGCCCTGAGACTTCTTCCACAGCGGGATCATACTGTTGAGCGTTTCGATCCTCTTGACGGTCTCGTACTCGCCCTCGCTGCCTTCCTTGAGCTCGCGCGCGGTAACCTCCATCTTGATGGGGTAGCGGATGTAGTCGGAGTACTTCTTTACAAGCGCACGCAGGCGGTATTCGTCAAGGAACTCGGAGTATCTTTCGTCCTCGGTGTCCTCCTTTATATGCAGGATAATGTCCGTGCCAAAGCTCTCCTTCTCGCATTCACCGATTCGGTAGCCCTCGACGCCCTCGGACTCCCATGCGCTCGCCACGTCTGCACCGTACTGTCTTGAACGCACGGTGATCTTGTCTGCAACCATAAACGCGGAGTAGAAGCCAACGCCGAATTGCCCGATTATGTCAACCTCGTCACCCGTGTTCTCTCGCTTGAAATCAAACGATCCGCTCTTTGCGATCGTTCCGAGATTGTTTTCCAGCTCCTCTGCGCTCATTCCACAGCCGTTGTCCGATACGGTAAGTGTGCGCGCATTCTTATCCGCGGTGAGGTAAATTGCGTAATCTTCTCTACCTATTATTATATTATCATCTGTCAGCGACTTAAAATGCAGCTTGTCTATCGCATCGCTCGCGTTCGATATCAGCTCGCGCAAAAAGATCTCCTTGTGCGTGTAGATCTCGGTGGTCGCCGTATCATTAAAAAATTGTGATTCCGTCTTAAATTGCTTCTTTCTCATTATATTTGCCTCCATAATCGTTAGCACTCTCGCTCTTTGAGTGCTAAAAGTATTATATCACTACCCATTTATATTGTCAATAGAGAAGTGGAAATTATTTCTCAATTTACAAATCGTTAAAATTGATATGCAAATTGCACAAAAATGGTCTTAAAATTTCGTTAAAACAAGCTAAAACGAGAAAAAACCAAAAAATCAAACTTTTTTTCAAAAAACGCTTGACAAACGATGCTTTTTGAGATATAATGATTGAGCGCGCTTCGAGAGGAGCAGCGTAAATTGATCATTGAAAATTGAACAACATTGAAATTTTTTAGCACTGAAAAGTGCGAAA
>CAZQTN010000147.1:0-4122 GCA_964596195.1 uncultured Ruminococcus sp. | reverse complement strand
TGCGCGAGGTGCTGGGCGAGGATATCTCGCTTGGCGAGCCCGAGATCCTTGAATGGATCGGCTCGTACTTAGAAGAGCAGTACGAGGGACTCAACTGAAGTAGGTTTATAAAAAAATTTATAATTATTTCTGAAAGGATCATCACAAATGAAGTCACTTGAAGAGCTGAAGGCCATTAAGGCCAAAATGCAGGACAAGGTTGTTCTGCGCAAATCCAGCGGTGACATCCGTATCGTAGTCGGCATGGCTACCTGCGGTATCGCAGCAGGTGCACGTCCCGTTCTGAATGCTTTCGTACAGGGTATCAACGAAGCAGGCTTGGGCGAGAGTGTTATCGTTACTCAGACCGGTTGTATCGGCATTTGCCAGTACGAGCCCGTTGTTGAGGTTTACACCAAGGATGCAGAGAAGGTTACCTACGTGAAGATGACCGCCGAGAAGGCAGCTGAGGTTATCGAAAAGCACATCAAGGGTGGCAAGCCCGTTGCTGAGTACACCATCAACGCAAACAAGAAGTAATCAAGGAGGAATAAAGAGTTATGATTCGTTCTCATGTACTGATTTGCGGCGGTACCGGCTGTAGCTCTTCGGGCAGTGTTAAGCTGAGCGAAAAGCTGGCAGAGGAACTCAAGGCCAAGGGTCTGGATCAGGAAATCAAGATCGTTCTGACCGGTTGCTTCGGTCTTTGCGCTCTCGGCCCGATCATGATCGTTTATCCCGAAGGCACCTTCTATTCCAGAGTTACACTCGACGACATCCCGGAGATCGTTTCCGAGCACCTGGAGAAGGGTAGAATCGTTGAGCGTCTGGTTTACAACGAGACCGACGCTGCAGCAAACGGCGAAGAGGAGCTGGAGGCAGCATCTCTGAGCGAGACCACCTTCTACAAGAAGCAGAAAAGAGTTGCGCTGCGTAACTGCGGCGTGATCAATCCCGAGAGCATCGAGGAGTACATCGCCATGGACGGTTACTTCGCACTGGAGAAGGCTCTGCGCGAAATGACTCCCGACGAGGTTATCCAGACCATTCTGGATTCCGGCTTGCGCGGCCGTGGCGGCGGCGGATTCCCCACCGGTCTTAAGTGGAAGTTCGCTTCGGGCAACCGTGGCCAGGTTAAGAAGTACGTTGCATGTAACGCGGACGAGGGCGACCCCGGCGCATTCATGGACCGTTCCATCCTGGAGGGCGACCCCCACGCAGTCATCGAGGCTATGGCAATCGCTGCTTACGCGATCGGTGCTGACGAGGGCTACGTATACGTTCGTGCTGAGTATCCCATCGCAGTTAACCGTCTGCAGATCGCAATCGACCAGGCAAGAGAATACGGCCTGCTTGGCGAGAACATCTTTGGCACCGGATTTAACTTTGATATGAAGATCCGTCTTGGCGCAGGCGCATTCGTTTGCGGCGAGGAAACCGCTCTTATGACCTCTATCGAGGGTAACCGCGGTGAGCCCAGACCCCGTCCTCCTTTCCCGGCAGTCAAGGGTCTGTTCGCACAGCCTACCGTACTTAACAACGTAGAGACCTACGCAAACATTCCTCAGATCATTCTCAACGGCGTAGAATGGTTCACCAGCATGGGCACCGAGAAGTCCAAGGGCACCAAGGTATTCGCTCTGGGCGGCAAGATCACCAACACCGGTCTTGTAGAAGTTCCCATGGGTACCACCCTGCGTGAGGTTATCGAAGAGATCGGCGGCGGCATCCCGAACGGCAAGAAGTTCAAGGCTGCTCAGACCGGTGGTCCTTCCGGTGGTTGTATCCCCGCATCCCTGATCGACACTCCCATTGACTACGACAACCTGACTGCGATCGGTTGTATGATGGGCTCTGGCGGTCTGATCGTCATGGACGAGGACAACTGCATGGTTGACATTGCTAAGTTCTTCCTGGAATTCACGGTTGACGAATCCTGTGGTAAGTGCACCCCCTGTCGCGTAGGTACTCGCAGACTGCTGGAGATCCTTGACAAGATCATTTCCGGTAACGGAGAGCTTGAGGATCTGGATCGCATGGAAGAGCTGTGCGAGTACATCAAGTCCGCATCTCTGTGCGGCCTTGGCCAGACTGCTCCTAACCCCGTTATCGCAACCCTCAAGTTCTTCCGTGACGAATACATCACCCATATCGTGGACAAGAAGTGCCCTGCAGGCGTCTGCAAGAGCCTGATGTCTTACGTTATTGACAAGGAGAAGTGCATTGGCTGTGGCAAGTGCCTTAAGAACTGTCCCGCAGACGCAATCACCAAGACCGACTATGTAGCTCCCGGCCACAAGCTGCCTTCGCTGACCATCGACGCTTCCAAGTGCGTCAAGTGCGGCGCTTGCGTATCCGGCTGTAAGTTCGGCGCAATCTATAAGGACTAAGAAAGGAGAATTGTGGATATGGAAACCAAAATGCTTAATATCAAGATCAACGGTCAGCCCTATACCGTACCCTACGGTACCACTGTTCTCGAAGCTGCCAAGCTGGCAGGCATCGATATTCCCACGCTCTGCTACCTCAAGGACATCAATGAGATCGGCGCATGCCGTCTGTGCCTTGTTGAGGTCAAGGGTGCGCGCGGTCTGGTAACCGCTTGCGTATATCCCATCGAGCGCGAGGGCACCGAAATCGTTACCAACTCTCCCGCCATCATCAAGGCGAGAAAGATGAATCTTCAGCTGCTTCTGTCCAATCATAACAAGAAGTGCCTGTCCTGCGTACGCTCCACCAACTGTGAGCTGCAGAAGCTATGTCAGGAATACGGTGTGGAAGAGGACTACTATGCAGGCGTCAAGACCGAGAGCCGCATTGATGACTCCTCCCCCGCAATCATCCGCGATAACAGCAAGTGCATTCTGTGCCGCCGTTGCTCCGCAATGTGCGAAAAGGTACAGGGCATTGGCGTCATCGGCGCAAACGACCGTGGCTTTGATACCCACATCGGCTGCACCTTTGATACTCCTCTTGCAACCACCTCCTGCGTCAACTGCGGTCAGTGCATCAACGCATGTCCCGTAGGCGCGCTGTATGAAAAGGATTCCACCGACGAGGTATTTGAGGCTCTGGCAGACTCCTCCAAGCACGTTGTTGTTCAGACTGCTCCCGCAGTTCGTGCAGCAATCGCTGAAGAGTTTGGCAATCCCATCGGCACCAACGGTGAAGGCAAGATGGTTGCCGCTCTGCGCAGACTCGGCTTTACCAACGTATTTGATACCGACTTTGCAGCAGACCTGACTATCATGGAAGAGGCTACCGAGTTCCTTGGCAGATACAAGAACGGCGGCGTTCTGCCCATGATCACCTCCTGCTCGCCCGGCTGGGTCAAGTACTGCGAGCACTACTATCCCGAGTTCACCGACAACCTGTCCTCCTGCAAGTCTCCTCACCAGATGCTGGGTGCGATCACCAAGACCTACTATGCAGAGAAGATGGGCTGGGATCCCAAGGATATCGTGATGGTATCCATCATGCCTTGTACTGCTAAGAAGTTCGAGATCGGCAGAGATGACGAGAACGCAGCAGGCGTACCGGACGTTGACATCTCCCTGACCACCAGAGAGCTTGCTCGTATGATCCGCCGCGCAGGCATCAACTTCAACGAGCTTCCCGAGGAGCAGTTTGATGCACCTCTGGGCATCTCCACCGGTGCAGGCGTGATCTTTGGCGCAACCGGCGGCGTTATGGAAGCAGCGCTCAGAACCGCTGTATTTGCTCTGACCGGTAAGAACCCCGAGAAGCTGGACTTCCACGAGGTACGCGGTACTGCAGGTTGGAAGGAAGCAAGCTACACCATTGGCGATATCACTCTGAACGTAGCAGTTGCATCCGGCACCAAGAACGCTAAGGCTCTGCTTGACGCTGTCAAGAGCGGCGAGAAGAAGTACGACTTCATCGAGATCATGGGTTGTCCCGGCGGCTGTGTAAACGGCGGCGGTCAGCCTCACGTTGAAGCAAAGGTACTCAACTGGACCGACGTACGCGCTCTGCGTGCAAGCGTGCTGTACAACCTGGACGCTTCCATGCCTCTGCGTCTGTCCCACGAGAACCCTGCGATCAAGGAGCTGTACGATACTTACCTTGGCGAGCCCAACAGCCACAAGGCACACGAGCTGCTTCACACCACTTACGTGAAGA
>CAZQTN010000146.1:0-4183 GCA_964596195.1 uncultured Ruminococcus sp. | reverse complement strand
ACGTGGATAAAACCGCCTCTCTCGAATACATCATCGCAGGCGAGAGCGCCGGCTTCGAGTTCGTCATCCCCGGCGGCTTGGAATAAAAGTTATATAATAGATCATGAGGCTGTCCCATTTAGGGATAACCGAATAAAAAATAAGTGGAGACATTATAAAAAGTGCCTCCACTTTTGCTTTGCGCTTATTTCATTGCTTTTTATCGACAATTCAATGCCGGGCGATTATTTATGATAACCCTTCTTGCGGAGTAGGTCGAGGATAACGTCGGGGTTGTTGCAGGTGATGAGCTGTATACCGCGGTCGATCGCCATATCAACGCCTCGCTCGTCCTTGACACTTGCGCCTGCCCAGGGCTGAGGGCCGAGGGCGGCCATACGCTCGCACTCGGCGCGCTCGGGCATATTGATGTCATTGTAGAAGGTCTTGAACATACATACGCAGTAGGCGTAGGAGTAGGGGTCTATCGTCATAGGGCCGCCGAGCCAGTTGATAGGGTAGAAGACGTGCTGACGGTATTTCTTTCCGTATTTCTTGTACACGTACTCGTTTAAGGGGTTGGAGAAGCTGTTGATAACGACTCTGTCGGTGAAGCCGTACTCGTCAACGATTGCGAGTATCCTGTCGCACACCTCGTAGGCGATAACCTCGTTTCCGGGGGTGGTGGGGTATTCCTTAAGCTCGATGTCGATAGTGAGGGTAGGGTGATCCTTTACCAGCTCCATAAACTCGATAAAGGTGGGGATCTGCACGCCGCGGAACTCCTCGCCCTTTTTGATGCCGGCATCAAGCGCCTTTATCTCCGAGAGCAGCTTGGTGTTTACAAGTCCCGTGCCGTCGGTGGTGCGGTCTACTGCCGCGTCGTGTATAACGACAAGCTCGCCGTCCTTCGTTACTCGCACGTCAAGCTCGATCTGATCAACTCCGAGCTCGATCGCCGCCTGAAATGCGGGAATGGTGTTCTCGGGGTATTTCTCGCACCAGCCGCGGTGCGCCGCAACGTAAATGTTGTTTTTGCTTTGTGTCCAGTAGTCCATATTATATTATCCTCTCTTGCTTAAATACTTCAAAAGTGCGGTGGGGTCGTTTGCGGTGATGAGAGATGCGCCCTTCTCATCAAAGAGCTTGACAGTCTTTTCATCATCGGCGCAGAACATATGCATCGGCAGTCCCTTGCCGATATAAACGTCCGCGACCTCCGAGCGCACAACGTTGTAGGAAAGGCCGATCTCATCGTAGTAGTCGTAGGTGTCGGGCTCAAATTCCTGCATCTGAAAGTCGGGGTAACCCATCGTGCGACCGTTGTACTTTGTTTTTATGTACTTGATGATCCTGCCGTTGAATGCGTAAAACCAGCAATCGTCAAAGAAGCCGTACTCCTTCAGCATAGCAACGGTGAGGTCGACCGTTTCCTCGGTGTACTCCTTTATCTCAACGCCAAGACGGAGCTTTGGGTTCTTCTCCTTGACAAGCTCGAGAAGCTCGCGCAGAGTGGGTACGGTCAGACCCGTGTCGCGAAATTCGTCGCCAAATACCTTCTCAAAGCAGGGATTTAACTGCTTGATCTCGGCAAGGGTGAGATCGCGCAGATCGGCGTCAACGCCGCAGGTGCGGTATGTGTTGCCGTCGTGCATAAGCACGGGCACCTTGTCCTTCGAGAGCCAAACGTCAAACTCTATGGCGTCAACGCCTATGTCCATAGCGCGCTCGTAGGAGAGCAGGGTGTTTTCGGGGTATTTTGCGCAGTATCCGCGGTGTCCTTCAACTAGTATTCTTTTCATATCAATCTCCTATCTCTGTGGCTAACTCGTCTATGATGCCAAGGTCAAAGGCCAGGCGCGAAAGCACGTATTTATCTCTGATGTCCTTCGTTGCCTTGAAGGTCATAGGCAAAATCTCGGGCTCTATGCCGATATCCTTGACGCTTTTTGGGCAATTGATTGCGTCGAGTATTTTCTCAATTTCAGCGCTTTTTGGTATCTCTTTGTCAACAATAGTTGTCAATTCACCCCAATTTTCAATGATTTTATCAATTCTTTCGGAGTGCTTTTCGGGTGAATATTTGCCCTCCTTTGCTTCGAGAGCTATCATCGCCTCTGCGCTATCGCCGAGAAACTCGCGTAAAGTGTCTGCCCAAGCGCCGTAATCAAAGGCGCTGACGTAATCCGTGGCGGTCTTTCTGTCGGGGGTGATATCCGCGATTTTTTCGTAGAGCCTTGCCGCCTTGAGCGTCGCTATCGCACACTGTATACCGTGTGTCGAGCCACCCGTGCCCAGCGACAGCGCGCGCATATCCCAAACGTGCGAGAAGTAATGCTCAACGCCCGATGCGGGTCTTGACGCACCCGCAAGGCTCATTGCCGCGCCTGCGATAACAAGACCGTTGAACACCGCCTCGACTGCCGCCGGCTCTCTCTTTAAAAGTCCGTCTGCGTTGTCCGTACAGGTCTTAAGCGACGAGCGCACGAGCTGTGCGATCTCCTCGCAGTAGTACTCGCCTGTTATGAGGTTGGATATCCGCCACTCCGCGATGCTTATATACTTTGCCAGCATATCGCCAAGACCCGATATCAGCATTTCCTCGGGTGCGGCCTTAAGTACATCCGTATCTCCGATTATGACCTCGGGGCACTTGGAGCTAAGGCTCACCTTTACGCCGTCCATAGCCATTGACGAGCTTGCCGAGGCGTACCCGTCCATTGACGGAGCCGTAGCCACGATCATATACGGCAGACCTGCCGTGCAGGCGAGGATCTTTGATATATCTCCTATAACTCCCGAGCCAACCGCCAAAACGGCGTCACAGCTTCTCTCAAAGTGCATAACCGCCGAGCCCACCGCGCGCTCGTCGGGCTCAAGGCTGTCGTCGTTAAAAACGTATTTTGAGTAGGGTATACCGTCGGCCTCAAGCAGCTCACACACGCGCCTGCCCGCCGCGGCAAAGGTATTCTTATCTGCCAGCACAAACGGGCGCTTTACGCCGCGCTCGCGGAGCACCGACGGCGTTCTTGTGATAACGCCCGCGCCAACTATAAGCTTCTCAAGGGCGCATCTGTGGGCCCTGCCGCACTCGCAGCCGAGATCTTTGATATTCGAAAATTTCATCAGGCTCTCCCTTCGACTGTATTTACGCCTTCTCCTGAGGGAGAAGGGGGACCGCAAGGCGGTGGATGAGGAGATAGCCTTACGCAGCAGAAATATACCGAGTGGCAATTTATGCGGTGACGCCTCATCCGTCTTTTGCCGCGTAAAAGCCACCTTCTCCAACCGGAGAAGGCTGTAAACGCCGCGGTTCGCGATCATAACCGATTTTCTTCAATATACCATATCGCGCAATAATAAGTCAACAATTTAGCCTTAAATGAAAAAACGCTCACGATTTGATTGAAAAAATGATCAAACGTGAGCATTTTCTGCTTTTCATATTGATTATTGCAGTCCTAAGAGATATTCGGGAGTGACGTTCAGTATCTTGCACAGCACGAGCAGCTCATAATCCGCAACGAAGCGAGTTCCGATCTCTATTCTGCTTACGCTGTCGCGCTCGATATTGACGCCCTCGGTCTGCAGCCTTGCGGCTAGGTTCTCCTGCGACAGATTCATTTTCTTGCGCGCTTCCTTTACTCTCGCACCGCAGATATTCTTGCTTCCGTTAAAGTCGTAGATTTTCATATTTGTCCACCTTGCTTGTGTGTTAATGTTAAGAATTTACTTGACTTTAACACATTTTTCAAGCGTATTTGTGTTAAAGATAAGAATTATGCAAATAAGGTGTATTTGGAGAAGAGAAAATGAGCAAAAACGGGAAAATCGGAGTTATAAAAGAAATAGACAGCGTCGGAAGGATAGTTATCCCAAAGGAGTTGAGGGAAAGGTATGGCTTGAGCGGTAACGTGGAGATTATAGCAACCGAAAACGGAGTTCTGATAAAAAGCCGGGAGTACATTTTAATCAAAAAAGGTAAGTAAATGGGTGATGTTCTTAGCGGAGAATTAGAAAAGCATCGCTAAGTGCGAGCATCGCATTTGACCGGTCAAACGCATTAAGGGCTAAGCCCAAGCCCACATTACAAATAGAAAGAGCAAGAGTAAAAGGAAACAAATCCTTCTATTCTTGCTCTTGTTTTTCCTTCTGTCGATATATTCACTTTCGTGAAATATGTTCACGAAAGATGAATTCGATA
>CAZQTN010000145.1:0-4201 GCA_964596195.1 uncultured Ruminococcus sp. | reverse complement strand
CGGGCGGATCCATCCTTTACGCGGCACACAGCTACCTTGAGACCATCTGCCTTGACAAGATGACTGCGCACAAGAAGCAGGAGCTTTCCATCACCTTTGCAGAGCTCGTTTATAACGGTCAGTGGTTCACTCCCCTGCGCGAGGCGCTCTCCGCATTCGTTGACAAGACTCAGGAGAACGTAACCGGTAAGGTCAAGCTCAAGCTCTACAAGGGTAACATCATCAAGGCCGGCGTATGGAGCGACTACTCCCTCTACTCCGAGGAGATCGCAACCTTCGGAGAGGACAACGTTTACAACCAGGCTGACAGCGCAGGCTTTATCAACCTTTACGGCCTTCCCATCCAGGTTCAGGCTCAGGTCAACGCAAAGAACGCAAAGAAGTAATTTACAAGGATCTAACTCTTATGGAAAAGATGTGGGCAGGAAGATTTGAGGGCGCACTTGACAAGCTCGCCGACGATTTCAACTCTTCCATTCACTTTGACAAAAAGCTCTACAAGCACGATATTCACGGCTCTATTGAGCACGCAACAATGTTACACGGGGTCGGCATTCTCACGAAGGAGGAGCTCGACAAGATAATTGACGGGCTCTCCTCGATCCTTGAGGATATTGAGTGCAGCGCACTCGATTTTGATATGGAGGCTGAGGACATACATATGTTCGTCGAGGCCGAGCTTACAAGGCGTATCGGCGATGCGGGAAAGAAGCTGCACACCGCGAGAAGCCGCAACGATCAGGTAGCACTCGATCTGCGCCTTTATATGCGCGAGGAGGCGATAGGTGTCGTTGAGCTCTTATACAAGCTCATCGGCGCGCTCCTTAACAAAGCAAAGGAAAACCGCGAGACGATAATGCCGGGCTATACGCACCTGCAACGGGCACAACCTATCACGTTTGCGCACCATCTGCTTGCGTACTGTATGATGTTTATGCGTGACGTGGGTCGCGTGCTTGACGCTATGGTGAGAATGAACTATTCCCCCCTCGGCTCTGCCGCACTTGCCGGCACTACGCACCCGATCAATCGCGATATGGTAGCCGCAAGGCTCGGCTTTGACGGCGTTTGTATGAACTCGATCGACGGTGTATCCGACAGAGATTACTGCGTTGAGCTTGAGTCGGCGTTTGCACTCATTATGATGCACCTGTCCCGTCTTTCCGAGGAGATAATACTTTGGTCGAGCTGGGAGTTCAAGTTCGTCGAGCTTGACGATGCTTACACCACGGGCTCGTCCATTATGCCACAGAAGAAGAACCCCGATATGGCGGAGCTCGTAAGGGGCAAGACCGGCCGTGTTTACGGCGATCTTATAGGCACGCTTACCGTGCTTAAGGGCATTCCGCTTGCATACAACAAGGATATGCAAGAGGACAAGGAGGCGATCTTCGATGCGACCGAAACGGTCAAGAAGTGCCTTGAGGTCTTCATTCCGATGATAGAAACGATGTCTCCCATCAAGGAGAATATGTACGCTGCGTGCAAGCGCGGCTTCATAAACGCGACCGACCTTGCAGATTATCTGACGCGCCGCGGTATGCCCTTCAGAGCGGCATACAAGACCGTCGGTACACTTGTCGGCAAGTGCGTTAAGGAGGGGATCACCCTCGACGAGATACCCCTTGACGAATACAAGAGGGCCTCGGAGCTTTTCAGCGAGGATCTGTATGAGGAGATCTCGCTTGAGAGCTGTATCCGCAAGAGGATTTCAAAGGGCTCGACCGGATACGACTCGGTAAACGAGCAGATCGCCTACGTTGAGGAGTTTTTGAAATGACGAAGATATTTATAGACGGAAAGGCCGGCACGACCGGCCTTCGCATTGAGGAAAGGCTGTCAGCAAGGGACGACGTCGAGATCGTTTCCCTGCCCGACGAATTACGCAAGGATACTGCGGCCAGACGGGAGATCATCAACTCCTCGGACGTGGTGTTCCTCTGTCTGCCCGACGATGCCGCGCGCGAGGCGGTATCGCTGATCGAAAACGATAACGTTACGGTCATTGATGCGTCTACGGCGCACAGGACCAACCCTGCGTGGGCTTACGGCTTCCCGGAGCTTGCGCCCGAATTTGAGGAAAAGATAAAGAGCGGAAAAAGAATAGCCGTGCCCGGCTGCCACGCAAGCGGCTTTGTGGCACTTGTATATCCGCTGATAAAGGCGGGGATCATCTCCCCCGACGCGCACCTTTGTGCACACTCGCTGACCGGATATAGCGGCGGCGGAAAGAAGATGATAGCGGAGTACGAATCGACCGAGAGATGTTCCCTGCTCGATGCACCGAGACAGTACGGCATATCCCAGATGCACAAGCACCTGCCGGAGATGACGGCGATCACAGGGCTTGAGTGTGCCCCCGCATTCTCACCCATAGTTGCAGACTTTTATTCGGGCATGGAGGTCACCGTACCCCTGTTCGGAAAAGACATAAAAGGTACGATAGAGGACGTAAAAAACGTGTATCGTACCGCATATTCCTCGCCCATCATCCACTTTAACGAGTCGGACGACGAGGGCGGATTCCTGAGTGCCGCTAAATACTCCGGCCTTGATTCTATGGGCATATCCGTATACGGAAACGACGGGCGCATACTGCTTGTGGCGAGATACGACAACCTCGGCAAGGGTGCATCGGGCGCCGCCGTCGAGTGCCTGAACGTCAAGCTCGGATGCGACAAAACCAAGACACTTATCATTTGACCCTGAAAGGACCTTAAAATGCAGATTATAAAAGGCGGCGTATGCGCCGCAAAGGGCTTCACCGCAAACGGAATACATTGCGGCATAAGAAAAAACAAGCTTAAAAGAGACGTTGCCCTCATAATGTCCGAGGTACCTGCCTCGGCGGCGGCGGTATACACCACCAACAAGGTAAAGGGTGCACCGCTCGACGTAACCAAGAATAATATATCTGACGGCTGCGCGCAGGCAATCATATGCAACAGCGGCAACGCAAACACCTGCAACGCAAACGGCGCCCGGGTTGCGACCATGACCTGCTCCGCGCTTGCAGAGAAGCTCGGAATAGACACAACCGACGTTATCGTAGCATCCACGGGCGTTATCGGCCAGCCCCTTGACCCCGCGCCAATAGTCAACGGCCTTGACGAGCTTATCGCAGGTCTTTCGACCGACGGAAGCACCAACGCAGCCGAGGGAATAATGACCACCGACACCAAGCTTAAGGAAATAGCAGTCAGCTTTACCGTCGGGGGCAAGGAATGTAAGATAGGCGGAATTGCCAAGGGCTCGGGAATGATACACCCGAATATGGCGACGATGCTCGTATTTATAACCACAGACTGTAAAATAAGCTCCGATATGCTTAAGACGGCACTTTCGACCGACATACAGTCCACCTTTAATATGGTGAGCGTTGACGGCGACACCTCAACCAACGATATGGTTGCAATTCTCGCAAACGGAATGGCAGGGAATGCCGAAATTTGTGACACGGGTGCCGACTACGACGAATTTATGAAGGCGCTCAACACCGTTACGGTATACCTGTGCCGCGCCATCGCCGCAGACGGCGAGGGCGCAACTAAGCTGCTCGAATGCGAGGTCACGGGAGCAAAGAGCGAGCGCGACGCCAAGATCATGGCCAAGAGCGTTATATGCTCGTCGCTCGTCAAGGCGGCAATGTTCGGCTCGGATGCAAACTGGGGCAGAATACTCTGTGCCATCGGTTACTCCGAGGCACAGGTCGACGTCACAAAAATAGCGGTAAGCTTTAAGTCAGCCAAGGGCGAGATCAAGGTTTGCGAGTGCGGAGCGGGAATTGACTTCTCCGAGCAGATCGCAAAGCAGATACTGCTTGAGGACGAGATCACCATCAGCGTGAGCTGCGGTGACGGTGACGGACACAGCACCGCTTGGGGCTGTGACCTTACATACGACTACGTAAAGATCAACGGAGATTACAGAACATAATGGCATTACAGATCACGAACGCACAGCGCGCCGAGGTGCTCACCCAAGCACTTCCCCACATTCAAAAATATTACGGCAAGGTCGTCGTTGTAAAATACGGCGGCAACGCTATGATAAGCGAGAGCCTCAAGCAGCAGGTGATGGAGGATATCGTCCTCCTGCATCTGACGGGCGTCAAGGTCGTGCTGGTGCACGGCGGAGGCCCCGAGATCACCGACACCTTAAAAAGGATCGGCAAGGAGAGCGTATTCCACAACGGACTTCG
>CAZQTN010000144.1:0-4215 GCA_964596195.1 uncultured Ruminococcus sp. | reverse complement strand
AGGGTTAGTTACAGGTTCGATTCCTGTTGCGGGTGCCATAAAAATAAGGTCTGCCATAGCGCAGACCTTATTTTTATTGTACTCGTCTGAATCGACCTGCTCCGCGAGCGCAACGAAGCGGAATTGGGTTCGAATCCCAGCCGCACCGTCTCGCCGAGCGAGACAACACATCTCGTAAAGAGGCACTTACTCCCCCTGCGGCTGATTCCCGCACGGCGCCCCTGCCCTGCACCGTTTGGTGCAGAGCAGGGGCGAACCACAGCCTCGCCGTTTCCTGTGGAAACCTCGCAAGGCGAGGCTGATTCCTGTTGCATAGAACTACTCATCCACCGCAAGCGGTCCCCCTTCCCTCACAAGGGAAGGCTAAGGCACAGCAAATTCCTGTTGCGAGCCTAATTCGCGAAATTTTTGGAGATGGATATTAAAACAGAGCAACTGCTCTCGGATTTGAGCCGAGGGCAGTTTTTGTATTTATTGTTGAGTAACGGGCGTGTTATTCCTTCACCTCTTGTACGCTGGTTATTATGTCAACGACGGTATCCCAGCCAAGCGATTCGGGACACTTTAACATAAAGGTATATTCATCGTTTGCCCAAACGCACGTATAAACTTCATTCTTTAACGTATAGTGAACGGTGTAAACGGATATGTCCTCCGTTGTATATTCAGCATCTTCATTATCCAAATAATAGTTCGCGAGGTTTCCTAAGCGCTGGGTCATAACAATTTTTTCTGTATCGTTGCTCCAAACATGATACAAAAATGATTTTTGCACATCCTCATTTTCTTCAGTATATCCTGAGGGCAAATATGTAGGAACATAGTAACTGTCAAGGCTTTCCTTAATCTCATCATCAGCAAAAATATGAACAAATTCATCAAATATCTCTACAAAGAACTCGATGATAGGCTTGCGTATAGCACTTACGCTAAACATCATAGACACGACCAACAAGACGGTAACGACGCCTATCATAATTTTGCGTTTTAAGGGCATGCTCCTTTTACGGAAATTCTCATTGTACTCTTCTACAATTTTAGAGGTTTCGCACCGTGATATGTTCTCAACCGTCTTGCTCGGCTGAGGGTATGTATCAATAAAATCACACTCCATCTTATCTACGTCAAGCAAGGCCTGCTTTATAACTTTCTTTTGTAATTTAGTCATTTTACTCTCTCCTCCTTAAGTTTTTCTTTCAGCATCTTTCTTCCGCGCTTGAGTGTGCTTTTGACAGTATTTATGGGCTTGTTGGTCACACTTGCGATTATAGAGGGCTTTAGCTCATCCACTATACTCATACTTAGCACATCTCTGTATGTATACGGCAGCTTCTTTATACAGTCTAGTATCCTGGTGTACGTTTCCTTTTCGACGAGGTCTGTTTCGGGAGTTTCGACCTCCTCAAAATAATTGAACAGATCCATATCCAAATAAACCGCTCTCTTGCTACTGCGCGTTATGAAGTTTATTGCTTCATTTCTCACTATCCTGCACAGATACGCCTCTATCCTCCGCATCTCCAGATGTGACACCTTATGAAAGGCGCACGCAAGCTTAACAAATGAATTCTGCACAACCTCCTTAGCGTCATACTCATTTTCGGTTATTCCCAAGGCAAGACGAAGCATTTTGGAATGATACTTGTCATGTACGTCGGTAAACTTATCCGAATCACTTGGGTCTTCCAACATTGCCAGACAAATTGTAAGCATTTTTTTACTCTCCTTTTTTTAAAAAAATTCCACTTAATTATAGTTTATACGCCGAAAAATAACAATATTAAGTGCGATTTTCGTCTTTTTTTAAAAAAATTCAAAAAAATTTGAAAAATTTGCACCCTTTTTGCATTTCAGATGTGTTATATATGTAGAAACAAATAAGAAAGGGGGTGAAATAATGAAGAAAATTGCACTAATGCTTACTTTTTGTCTGCTGTTTTCATCATTGTTAGGTGTAAACGCCTTTGCAGCTACTGATGAAGACAGCGGCGTTGCGCCTTGCTTCACCAACACGGCGGTAGCGGAAACGACCTTTCATATCAGTAGCAGCGGAGTAGTAACCGTTGGTATAGGATACTTTGGTTACCCTGATATGGTATCCAAGGCAACTATTACAATAGAATTAGAAAAGAGGAATCTGCTCTTCTTCTGGGATGAGGTCTATACCGAATCCTTAGTCGTCTACGAAGAAGACTATATTGATGAGGTCGTCTATCTGGTGACTAAAACCGGAAAATACCGCGTAACGGTTACATATGAGATCGAAGGTCCCAGCGGTGTAACAGACGTAATTACTTCCCAAATTGAGGATTCGTATTAATTCTCATTTTCATAGCAAATTTCACATCACGTGGCCTCGGCAGACGGTCTCCGCCTCTGCCGAGGTCACATACATAAAGGAAAGCAAGGAATATTATGATTTCAGAAATAACTTATGGAATATGCAAGGAGATCTATTTTCTTGGTGACAAACAAAGAATATCTTACGGCATTGTCATATACTCAAATGCCGCTGAGGATGAAACGGCTACGATAATTGCTTCCAGACATGACGTAACCGCGCAATACCAAACAATGAAAAAGCTTGTTGATGAATGCAACGAGCTTAAATTATCTATATTACAGCTTGATGATGTTCTTGAAGATTATTGTTTATAGCATAATAAAACACCAAAAATATCTAATTACTCCTCGATACACCTCTTATATTCACAAACCGCCCTCGGATCGAATTTGAGAGCGGTTTTTTGTATGACTAAGGCGGAGCCGTTGTTGACTCCGCCTCGCTTTTATTCGGTATACGTATACACCTCGCCGCACTCGAAGTATTGAACTTCGACGTCGGCGAAGCGCGCCTTCAACAGGTCGGATATATACACCATTCCGGCGCGCTCGGAGCCGACGTGGCCGAGCGTCAAAACGGCCTTGGTGTAACCAAGCTGCGAGGCGTCGCGAGCGTATTCACAAAGCGCCCATTCGCAGACCTCGCCGGCGATCAGGGCCTCGCAGACGTCGCGCTTAAGCTCTTCCATCAGGCCGCCGGGAGCACCGAACATACAGGAGACCGTGGTTATCGGCTTGTCGGTAGAGCCGGCAATACGGACGTTTTTGATGTTCAGCTTCTCTTCTATATGCTTGGCAAGCTGCCTTGCGGTCATAGGCTCGTTGAGGTAAACGCGAGCGAGGTCAAAGGTTTCGGAGGGCTTGATCTCACCCTTGAGGCCGAGGAGATTAAGCTCGCCAACGGCGATCAAGTCGGGCATCGAATAGTGGGGGTGGTCGTGATATCTGTATACGGTGATGCCGCTATCCTCGAGCAGCTTTGCCTTTGCGGCTTCGATCGGGTCATCCGTGCGGCTGTCGAAGTGATTGTAATATAGGGGCTCGTGAACTATCAGAAGCTCGGCGCCGAAGGCCTTAGCCTGTCTTATGACGTCGGGTGTGCCGAACATTGCAACGGCGACCTTGGTTACTTCGACGTCGGCAGAGCCGCTTTTGAACGTATCGCAGGTGTCTGAAAAATCGTGCTCAAACGAATAGGATTCCAAAAAATTTATAATTTCTCCGGCTTTCATATTTATCTCTCCGTATAATGCGTTTTTTGTTTATAGTATACACCAAGGTCGGGGGCAATGTCAAGCGCGGAGTGTGATATTCCACCGCAAGGCAACGGACTTGTTTTGCGGAATTTGCTTTTTATACTATTTATGTTATTTCTATTGAAATTCATACGGTTTTACGGTATAATATGTTGAGAGAAAAACAAGAAAGGAAAAGATATGGCACTGGAAAATAAATTTGGTATTTTCAGCTCGTCAGAGCTTGCGCGAGAAGAACGCATAAGTAAAACGCGCGCTAAAGAGCTGTTTGAAACAAATTACCTTGCATCACTCACGCCCGGAAGCTTTGATGCCCTTTCCAAAATACACGCCTTTCTCTTTTCCGACATCTATGACTTTGCGGGGAAGATAAGAACGGTGAATATCGCAAAGGGAAATTTCAGATTTGCACCGCTTATGTATCTGTCCGCCGCGATTGAAAATATAGAGAAAATGCCGCAGGGCACGTTCGACGAGATCGTCGAGAAGTACGTTGAGATGAACGTGGCTCACCCACTCAGAGAGGGCAACGGCAGAGCGACACGTATCTGGCTCGATCATATATTGAAAAATGAGATCGGCATGGTCGTTGATTGGAGTCTTGTCGACAAGGAGG
>CAZQTN010000143.1:0-4311 GCA_964596195.1 uncultured Ruminococcus sp. | reverse complement strand
CCTTTTCCCATTATTTCACTCGTCTTGGTTATAATAATAAACGAGTGCGGGTCGATTTCCTTGATCCTTCTGCGAAGCCTGAGAGCCTCAGTGCGCTTGCATACGGTTATTATTATCTGCTTTTCCTCGTGAGAGTAAGAGCCCTCGGCCTTGTGTACGGTCGCACCGTGCTTCATCTCGTTCATAATGTATTCCTCGATGTCGGCCGCCTTAGTCGTAATTATGGTAAAGGCCTTGCACATATTCATCGAGTCGAGCAGGTCGTCGATCACGAACACCTTTGCAAACAGACCGAGCAGAGAGAATAAGCCCGTCTTTACGTCGTAAATAAAGAGGCTCGATGCCGCAATAACGAGGTCGGACATCAGCAGTGCCGTTCCCGTATTGAGGCTCGTGTACTTGCGCAGTATAAGTGCGATTATATCGGTTCCGCCCGATGATGCGTTACAGCGGAAAACGATAGCCGAGCCAATGCCCGTAAGTATGACCGCGTATACAAGCTCCAGCATGGGTTGATCGGTCAGGGGCGCGTGCATGGGCACCACCGCCTCAAGCAGCATAGACTCAAGCGAGTACGCAATAGTGCAATAGAACGTAAGAAGTCCGCATTCCTTGCCAAGTACTATAACGCCAAGGATAAGCAGAATAATGTTTATAGCGGTAAGGTACATACTCTGCGTGACCATCGGCAACACGCCGCCAAGCAGCTTTGCAAGCAGAATGGAGATACCGCTGACTCCGCCGGTGGCAAATCCGTTAGGAGCCTTGAAAAAGTAAATGCCGACCGCCAGCATCGCAATGCCGAGATTAAGGATCAGCCAGTATGTAATTCGTTTGATAGCCGGCGTTTTTCCGACGCCCGTAAATTTGTCCATATCGTTATCTTTCTTTTTTGTTTTTGAGCATCCATAATTATACACGAAAAAATATGAAAGTCAATAGCTTTGGAATCAAATAGACAAAATTAATTTTTAAAGCTGATTTGAATTGACAAAAGTATGCCGCTGTGGTAAAATATAATCACAAAAAAATGATCCTCGGAGGGAAGTATGATGCGCGACGAAGCCGCAAAAAGAATAAAGGAATTAACCGAAATAATTGAATATAACTCACGCCTTTATTACGAAAAGGACGCGCCCGAGATCTCTGACTATGAGTATGACGCCCTCTTTCGCGAGCTTAGCGACCTGGAGGCCGCATATCCCGACCTCGCCTCTCCCACCTCTCCAACCAAAAGAGTGGGCGGCAAGGCGCTTGATAAGTTTGAAAAATTCACTCACAACGTCCGTATGGGCAGCCTTACCGACGTCTTTTCCTACGACGAGCTGCGTGATTTTACCGACCGTATATCCGACACCCTCGGCAAGGGAGTTGAATATTCCGTTGAGCCGAAGATAGACGGCCTCTCCGTTTCTCTTATATACGAAAACGGCGTATTCGTCCGCGGCGCGACTCGCGGCGACGGCATCACGGGTGAGGACGTTACCGAAAATCTCCGTACCATCAAGGATATCCCCTTAAAGCTCGCCGAGCCGATACCTTACCTCAACGTTCGCGGCGAGGTGTATATGTCGCGCGCCGTATTCGCCGAGCTTAATGAGATCCGCGAGGCCGAGGGGCTCGCCCTCTTTGCCAATCCGCGTAACGCCGCGGCAGGCTCGCTCCGTCAGCTCGACCCGAAGATCGCCGCCTCGCGCCGCCTTTCCATATTTATATTCAATCTGCAGGAGGGCTCTCTTTATATGGACGGCCGCCCCTGTAAGACTCATTCCGAGTCGCTTCTTCGCCTTTCCGAGCTCGGCTTCACCGTCCTGCCCGATTGGCGCGTCCTCGTCGGCTTCGATGCCGTAAGCGAGCACGTACGTTACCTCGGAGATGCGCGTGCAGAGCTCTCGTTCGATATGGACGGTGCCGTAATTAAAGTAAACGACCTCGACAGCCGCGTGACGGTAGGAGAGGGAACAAGCACGCCCAAATGGGCAGTCGCATATAAATATCCCCCCGAGGAGAAGCGCACCAAGCTCCTCTCCGTCGATATCCAGGTCGGCCGCACGGGCGTTTTGACCCCCACCGCCAACCTTGCCCCCGTCCGCCTCGCGGGCACCACCGTCTCTCGAGCAACTCTCCATAACGCCAATTATATAAAGGAAAAGGATATCCGTATAGGCGATACCGTCATAGTCCGTAAGGCGGGTGAGATAATTCCCGAAATACTCGAAAGCATAAAGGAGCTTCGCGACGGCACCGAGTGCGAGTTCAAAATGCCCGATACCTGCCCGTCCTGCGGTCATCCCACCGTACGCGACGAGTGCGGTGACGGCGCCGCTATCCGTTGCGTTTACCCCGGTTGCCCGGCACAGTGTGCGCGCGGCATAGTCCACTTTGCCTCAAAGGGCGCTATGAACATCGACGGTCTTGGCCCCCAGGTGGTTGAATTACTCCTCGCAAACGGCAAGATATCCGACGTCGCCGACCTTTATACTCTCACCGTCGAGGACGTTGAGCCTCTTGAGCGAATGGGTCGGAAAAGCGCGGAAAATCTCGTAAACGCCATCAACGACTCCAAATCCCGCGGCCTTGAGCGACTGCTCTTTGCCCTTGGCGTGCGTGGTGTCGGTGAGGTCGCCGCCGAGGCAATAGCACAGAAGCTCCAGACCCTCGATGCCTGCTTTGGGGCAGGGTACGACGATTTCGTCGCCGTCGAGGATATAGGCGAGATAACCGCTACCGCACTTGTTGAGTTCTTCGCCGATGAGGGCACGCGCACGCTCTGCGACCGCCTTGTCAGCCTCGGTGTCAGCCCGCTCGCCAAGTCCGAGCCGAAGCTCGATACCCTCTCAGGTCTGACGTTTGTCCTCACGGGCACGCTTCCCACAATGTCGCGTGACGAGGCCTCCGCCCTCATAAAAAAGAACGGCGGCAAGGTGTCGTCGTCAGTGTCTAAAAAGACCTCCTACGTCGTCGCCGGCGAGGAGGCCGGCTCTAAGCTGACCAAGGCCAACGAGCTAGGCGTTACAGTTATAAACGAAGCACAATTATTAGAAATGATATAATTTTTAAAGAGCCTCTGCGAAAGCAAAGGCTCTTTTCCTATTAGGCTCCCTCCGGGAGGGAGCTGGCAGCATAGCTGACTGAGGGAGAGTGCGTAAAATTATTCTATTCCGTAGCTCCAGCTCATAGGATCTCTGAACAGAGGCACGTGAATAGGGTAGAGTGTGAACCAGAAGAAGGCTGCGCACAGAGCACCGAGTGCAAGTATCGACAGCGTCTCCCACAGCCCTCCGCCTATTCTTTTTCTCATTGTCATAATTGAAAGCGAGGTCGCATAAGCTGCTAAAACGCCCGCCAGAAACAAAAATATATTGAGCGACATATTTTCTATTCCGAGGGCACCCGTGTAAAAATAATAGTTGCTGAGTATCGTAAAAATGCCAACTAAAGTTCCCAAAAGCTTGGCCGTGAAAAAGTTGTACAGCTTCCGCCCGTATATCGAAAACTCGAATATCATCAAAAACAGTATCGGTATGACCAAAAGTTTCAGGTGCTCCCATACGCTTTCGTTGACCGGGGCGAAAAGTCCGACGAAAAGATTGGCGCCCGACCAATCGTAAACGTAGTGCATAAGCACGCCGAGTCCGGCGCACAGCACCGCTGCGACGATCGTAGTGATGGTGGTAGTCTTGTGTTCCTCGTTAAGTAATCGTTTAAGCATAATCCCTCCGAATTTCTTTTTCGTTATTTTGCCCCGACCTGGGGAAAAATAATCGTTGCCTTAACTTAACTGCCAAAATATTGACTTTTTCGCGCGTTTGTGTTATACTAAGTTTTACACATAGGGAAAGTAGGTTTTTTTATGTCAAAACAAAGGACTGAAAATAAAAACGGACTCGTTCACAGGATAAAGGAGCACAGCTTCCTTTTCTCCGAGCTTGTCAAGCGCGATTTCAAGAAGAAGTATAAGCGTACCTACCTCGGTATGCTCTGGAGCATACTTTCTCCGCTTCTCACTCTGCTCGTAATGCGCATTGTGTTCACCAAATTCTTCGGCAACGATATTCCGCATTATACGATCTATCTTTTCTGCGGCAACATCGTATACTCCTTCTTCTCCGATGCAACGAGTGGCGGTATGGGATCCCTGCTTGGCAACTCTGCCATCTTCTCTAAGATCAACGTGCCGAAGTACCTCTTTCTCTTCTCAAGATCGATAACCTCCCTGATTAATTTTGCCCTTACCTTCGTCGTCTTTCTTCTGTTCTGCATCATTGACGGCGTGCCGTTCTCGTTTAGCTTCCTTGGTCTCATTTTCCC
>CAZQTN010000142.1:0-4328 GCA_964596195.1 uncultured Ruminococcus sp. | reverse complement strand
AAACGCAAACTCCGATTTGTCGCTCAACAAACTTTACGCAAAATGGGTTTAATCATACTTACATAAACGGAACTTGCATTTTATCAAATTCATAAAGTAAGTATGACAAAAAAGAGTATACTTATCCCTTGGAAAATATACCATCTATTGCGCAAATATTCAGTTTGTTGAGCAAGTATATTGTACCTCGAAATTTCTAAAAAGTCAAGCATATAGTAAATATAAATGAAAAAACGAGCCAACTGCCTAATATAAGCTGTTGGCTCATTCTCTTTTATACTATTGTAAGGAGCACTACGGCGACTGCGCCGAGTGCTACGCCGATCTTCTGGAGTATCGAATATTTCTCCTTGTATGCAATAACGGAGAGCAAAAACGAAGCGATTATACCTAGGCCTGCCTTGAGGGGGGATACGGTCGAGATCGGAAGATAGTTATATATGTACAGTATGGTGAAGTTCTTTGCGCCGTTGAGGATTCCCGAGGCGGCACCGTAAAGCGTGCCGTTTTTCAGAACGTACCCAAGATTCTTGCGATCGTTTATCAAGCCGACGATGGCGAGGAAGAGGAACGAGCCGCCGAGGGAGATCATCTGAAACTCGTTGGAGCAGGCGTCGTCAAACTTGATCTGTTGCATTCTCGTAACGACGGATATAAAGCCGTTGGAGATGGTGGATATCATAATAAAGATGAACCACTTTAGCGTGACCTTGCCCTCTTGATTCTGTGTATCGCTACCCTTTTTCGAGTAGTTCATCATAAACATTGCGACAGCTATCAGCGCGATGCCGACGTAAGTAAATACGCCCGTAGGCTCGTGGAGAAAGAATATGCCGTAGAATATCGGGAACAGGAGGGAGAAGTTGGCTATAAGGCGAGTGAGGCCGAACGGGCCTTCCTTAAATGCGATAAACGTAAAATAGAAGCCACAGGAATAGAATACGACGTTTACAAGCGCGTAAGGTATCATCTCAAGCGGGAAATAAAAGCCGCCCTTGTCCGTTATGGCGAAGAACGCGCAGGCGAATAGTGCTATTATCGCGTTCATTATAAAGCCACCGCTGTTATGGCGCTTGGTGTACGCCTTGACGACTATGCTCTCGCCCATATTAAGCGCGACAAAAAGGAGCACCAAAAGATATCCAACCATGATAATACTTCCTTATAAAGGTCACTTCGCAGTACATTATAGCACTGCGAAATTGCAAAGTCAAGAGCGTTTATAGTTTTTCTGAAAAGGAAAAAACGAGGGCGATCCGGTGCCCTCGGTCGGTGATTTAAAAGACTTTAAGAAAGACCAAAAGCGCAAAAGCAAAGGCGAGAGCGCTTATGATCATACAAAGGACGTAGAGAAGCTTGATACACAGTGAGAGCGGAATTATCGACTCCTGATCAAGGCTTTGTTTTACCTCTGTAAAGGAAACGGTGGGGTCCCGTGTAACAAATTCGTTGATTTTGGCATCGAGCTCGGCCTCATCCGCGCGACCCTTTTTGACCTTTTTGTTCAGCCTTCTGAGGCTTGCGTACTCGTTGTTTTTTGAATGTCTGTGCGCGAAATTATAATACTTATAAATATTGGTCTCGTTGCTGAAAACGCCGTACGGATAATCACCGCTCGGCTTGTCCACGCCGTGGTCGCGCTCGATCTGGCGGATGACGTTTTCGCTCTTTTTGACGTCGAACTTATTGCGCAGGTCGATCATAAAGAATATCGCGGAGACGATGCCCATAAACACAGCGATGAGCATACTTGCTATAGTGTACTGCGAGATCAGGGCGCCGTACAGAGCGATGAACGCACCAAAGGCGGCGATGAAATAATTTATCATCGTTGTTCTCTGCCCTGCGTGATAGTAGAAGTACGAGCAGGCCTGCTCGTAAAAATCCTTGCTGCTTAAATCCTTTTTGTCCATTGCTTACTCCTCGTCAAGGAAAACCCTTTTGATAGCCTCGAGATATCCGTAGCCGTTAAGCTCATCGGGGAGAAGGTAGCTCGTTTCAGTCCACTCGTTCCAGCTGTTTACGGTAACAAGAGGAGCGGGCAGGTCGTGGGAGTCAACGTACTCCTTTGCCGTGCGCAGTGCCGCCTCAAAATTCTCGGGTGTGTTATTGTATGCTACGTCGGTGCGGTATTTTCTGTATCTCGGGTTGTTATCCCAACCGACCGAAACGTGAGGAAAATAGCATATGCCGTAGTCTGCCATCTTGCCGTATTCTCCCTTCGCGCGCTCCATCATAACGGTGTAATCCGTCGGGGCTTGGAAGGATACCCACTGATAGTGGCTTGCGCTGTCGAGGCCCAGGTGGTGGTAAATGGCGCAAGCATCGCATTTTTCGCCATCGAGGCCGCTGTAATTCTCGGCATCGACGTCCCACAAAACGACCTGAAAATGGAGTCCGGGGAATCCTGCCTGCTCGGTCTTACGTCTGAAATATTCAAGTCCTGCCTTTGCCGCGTCGAGGCTACCACCGAAGCCCTTTATGAAATTGGCAACGTCGTATATCATAAACACGGGCTTGCCGTCTATTTTGTAATAGGACGGGTGGGAGAAATACTTATCTATCCATCTGTCGACAAGGCCACGGAAGGTTTCGGGCGAGGTAAAGCCCTGCCATATGGTGTCCTGCCAGCCGATCGAATCGGAGTGATCGATATTCCACACCTGGGGAACGTCGTGGTTTGCCCACATTATGTAGAACTTCATTTTATCGCAATTTGATGCTTTTAGGAAGCCGTCGTTAAGACAGTTTTCGAGGAAGGGGCGGTTGTCATACCAATACCAATCGTAGATAAAGACGTTTACACCGTGGCTGACGGCACAATCGATATGCTTCTCCATCACCTTCGGCTCGGCCTCGTTGAGGTAACCCCAAAGAGGCTTACGTAGCTTCCACGTCTCGTACCACTCGGGCTTGAACTCGCGGGAGTTCTCCTCTGCGTTCTTAACGCTCTGCCACTCACCGTTGCCTTCCGACCAGAACATACGCGTTCTTATCTCGTCGCCGGTGTACGCCGGCCAAATATATGCTGCAATATCGTATTTTTTCATACAAATCTCCGTAAAGTGTTTTTACGCTCCAATTGTATCACACAATTATTTTAAAGTCAATATAGTGTATAGTGTTATTTATTAAAATGCGCCTTAGCGTGATGTCCTTAACGGACAAATCACGCTAAATGATGTTTGCCCCCAAGGGCAAATGATGTTGCCTGCGGCAATGATGTTCACTTCGTGAATGATGTTACGCCTGACGGCGTAGTGGGCAAACATCACATCATTGCGAGCTTTAGTGAGCAACATCATTATGAGCCGAGTTGCTATACAGCTCGCGAATAACATCATTTTTGCGTTAGCAAATACATCATTATACAAAAGAAAAGGAACAAACGCACCCCTTGCGGAGTGCGTTTGTTCCCGACTTGCCGCGTGTTGCGGTTCGTCAAACGATATTTGTTTTATCTTACTCCGAAAGTGCTGCCTATGCGGCGTGCCCATTTACCGATACGTTGTCCGTCCTTTATCGGGGCACGCTTGAAATTTTCGCAAAACGGAGCCTTAGTCCGTTTTGTCGCTTCGCGATACCGAAAATTAGTTGAACCTTAGCTTGAACGATCCGCACCTCCCTCGTAATAATTAAAATGCGCACCCGTGTGGGTGCGCATTTTGTATCGCTTTGAAAAAGCGAAATTATTACTCAGAAAGAGCTGCCTAAGCAATGCGACGGGGCGATAAAGATCCCCCCCCTCTCAGGCGCTCCGCGCCAGCTCTCCCGCGAGGGCGAGCCTACCTGAATTTTCGCTTTCATCAAAGCGGTTACTGCAGCCGAAGCATAAATTTAAGCAAGGCTCCCCCTCGAGGGGGAGCTCGCGAAAGGTGCTTGCGCCTTGAGGGTGAGAGGGGGATTTGGCTATCTGAATAAGAGGAAAAACGCACCCCTTGCGGAGTGCGTTTGTTCCCGACTTGCCGCGTGTTGCGGTTCGTCAAACTATACTTGTTTATCTTACTCGGAAAGAGCTGCCTGAGCTGCGGCAAGTCTTGCGATCGGTACTCTGAAGGGAGAGCAGGATACGTAAGAGAGGCCGATCTTGTGGCAGAACTCTACGGATGTGGGGTCACCACCGTGCTCGCCGCAGATACCGACGTGCATTTCGGGGCGTACGGACTTACCGAGCTTGATAGCGGTCTCCATAAGCTTACCAACGCCAACCTGGTCGAGCTTTGCGAAGGGATCGTTCTCAAAGATCTTGGTGTCGTAGTATGCGTTAAGGAACTTGCCTGCGTCGTCACGGGAGAAGCCGTAGGTCATCTGGGTGAGGTCGTTAGTAC
>CAZQTN010000141.1:0-4354 GCA_964596195.1 uncultured Ruminococcus sp. | reverse complement strand
GCTCTCCCTTGAGGGAGAGCTCCTGCGTAGCAGGTGAGAGGGGGGATAGGGAGAGGTGGCAGCGAAGCTGACGGAGAGGGGGGATAGAGAGGGGGGGTTATTCCACCATTTCCCACCCCTTCCATATTCTTTGCATTGACCTTTTCCTTCCTTTTATGTTAAAATAGCGCCGTGTTTTCCCACGCGGGAAAACGAATATATAAGAAAGGAAGGTAATAAATGAGAAAAAACAGAAAAAGGATCACGGCGCTATTGCTGTGCGTAACGATAGTGACGCTTGCACTATGCTTGCCCGTCGGGGCGGCCGCAGCGACGCAGGACGCGGCAGGGGAGCACGCGGCGCGGGTCGCGCCGCCAAGCGGTGAGGTCGCTTACTCGCTTTCGACGGTTTCGTCACGCTCGGTGAGCGCGTATGCGGCGCGCGCCGTGTATTACAATTCTAACTCGCTCGGCACGATCGGCCGGGTAATAAACGGCGTGCCGTACGTTGCGATACGCGCTTTCGTCGAGGGCACGGGTGCCGCGAGAGTTACATATTCCTCTGCCTCACGGACGATCACTCTGACGGGCAACGGCCACAACGTTTCCGTCTCCGACGGCGCATACGCGCTTTATGCCGACGGCCGCGTGTTCTTTGAGTCGACGCCCTCGGTCATTCTGTCGGACGGCAGAATGTACGTGCCTGCATCTATCCTCGGAAAGGCGCTCTCGCTTTCTTACTATACTGCCGCCGACGGCTCGGTGCACTTGACGGGTACGGCGCGTCCTGTAACGCCCGGCTCGAAATACTATGCCGCCGATGCGGTGTATTGGCTCTCCAGGATCATCAGCGCCGAGAGCAAGGGCGAGCCGCTGATAGGGCAGATCGCGGTCGGTGACGTAGTACTGAATCGCGTGCGCTCGTCCGCGTTCCCGAACACGATATACGGCGTGATATTCGACCGAAAATACGGCGTTCAATTCAGCCCGACCGCAAACGGCACTATATATGAAACCCCCACCGCAACCAGCGTGCTTGCGGCAAAGATCTGTCTTGATGGGTTCACGGTTTCCGGTGACGTACTCTTTTTTTTGCGGCCATCGGCATCCACCTCGTCCTGGATCGTAAAGACCAGATCGTATCTTTTCACGATAGGTAATCATTATTTCTTTGCATAAGGCAAAACTTTCTCTTGCTTTTTTTGCGCGTTTGGTATATACTAGTAGTGTTGAATAAATAATGTAAAGAGGTATCACTATGAAATATACCATTAACGTTGCAGGCCTCAAGAGAGATCTGCCCCTGTGCCCCATTTCGGGAGAGGTTAACATTGGCGCGTTTATCCTGTTTGGTGACGTTGAGCTCACCGAGCGTTGTGCTGAGGAGCTGTGTAAGCTCGCACCCGAGCACGACGTAATGCTTACCGCGGAGTCCAAGGGCATTCCGCTTATTCACGCTATGTGCCGCATCAGCGGTCAGAACCGCTACGTGCTTGCGCGCAAGTCGGTCAAGCTGTATATGAAGGACGTGGTGAAGTGTGAGACCAAGTCTATCACCACCGCCGCACGCCAGACCCTCTACATAGACGGCGACGACGCCGAGTATATGAAGGGCAAGCGCGTGCTCATCGTTGACGACGTTATCAGCACCGGCGGCTCGCTCCTCTCGCTTGAAAATCTCGTCAGACAGTCCGGTGGCGAGGTCGTCGGCAAGATGGCCATCCTCGCCGAGGGCGAGGCCGCAGCCCGCGAGGACATCATCTTCCTCGAAAAGCTGCCCCTTTTTGACACCGAAGGCCACGAGCTGTAATAAGAAAAGCTCCGCACAGATCAAACTGCGCGGAGCCTCTCTTTAATTAACTGTTGACAAACAGATAAAAACGTGCTAAAATAATAACGGCGAGCACCGATGACGGTTGCTTCCCACAAGATTTGGTTAAAGAAATAACCGCCTCTAGTTGCAGCAGAAGGCGGTTATTTCTTTTTTTGCTCAAGCCTTCTCCCGTTGGAGAAGGTGGCGCGCGGAGCGCGACGGATGAGGCGTTTTCGTTACGACATATATTTTTTTAACTTCTCGATCGCACCCTTTTCAAGCCGCGAGACCTGCGCTTGCGATATGCCGATCTCGTCCGCGATCTCCATTTGCGTTTTGCCCTTGTAGAAGCGGCGTGATATTATGCTCATCTCTCGCGCGTTAAGCTTTTTGAGCGCCTCGCGCAGGGTGATGCTTTCAACCCATTCGTCATCCGAGTCACCCTCGTTTGCCCGAAGCTTGTCGATAACGAACATCGAGTCCTCGCCCCCGTCGGAGAAAACCGAGTCGTAAAGTGACACGGGCTCGACGATCGCCTCCATAGCCGCGCCTACCGCCGTCTCGCTCTCGCCGAGTGCCGCGGCGATTTCCGCTATGGTTGCGTCGCGCTGTTTGGTGATGGAGATCTGCTCCTTGACTTGCAGGGCACGGTAGGCGAGGTCGCGCACACTGCGTGAGATCCTCACCGAATTGTTGTCGCGCAGGTGTCGGCGCACCTCGCCGATTATCATCGGCACCGCATACGTTGAAAAACGCACGTCAAGCTCAACGTTGAAGTTGTCTATTGCCTTTATCAGACCGATGCACCCGACCTGAAAGAGGTCGTTGGCGCTTTCTCCCCTTGATGAAAACTTGCTTATAACGCTGAGCACGAGTCTTAAATTCCCGACTATCAGCTCCTCGCGCGCCGCCATATCTCCCGCCTTGCTTCGCAACAGCAGCTCACGCTTTTTCTCCTCGCTCATAGTCTTGAGCTCGGAGGTATCTACGCCACATATTTCCACGTAATTTCTTCGCATAAAGACACACCCTCAAAAATTTTTCTCTATGCCTTAAGTATTTCCAATAAAACCAAAAATACACACTTAAGTGTGGGGGCGTGTAACGTTTTTACATATTAAAATTTTTGTCAAGCGTGCATAAAATAGTAAATCATTGTTTGCATATTTTGTGCTGTGCCGTTTGACATACGGCCGCGGCTGATGTATAATAAACTTATTAACCTAGGGAGGATCCGATATGACGATCAAAGGCCTTCAAAAATTGACTCTCTTAGACTATCCCGGGCGCCTTGCGGCTACCGTTTTTCTCGGGGGGTGCAACTTTCGTTGCCCCTTCTGCCATAACGCACAGCTCGTTGTGCGCGACGGGGGGCAGACTATAACCGAGGATGAACTCTTTAACTTTCTTGAGAGCCGCCGTGGTAAGCTCTCGGGCGTTTGCATCACGGGCGGCGAGCCGACCCTTTACCCACAGCTTCCTTCCTTTATAAATAGAATACGCGATCTTGGCTATTCGGTCAAGCTTGACACCAACGGCTCAAACCCCGATATGCTTGAGGCGCTCGTGGTTGGCGGACTTGTTGATTACGTAGCGATGGATATAAAATCCTCCCGTGAGCGTTACGCCGCCGTTGCGGGGGTGTCGGGGCTCGACCTCGCAAAGATCGAGCGCAGTGTCGGTCTTCTCCTTAAGGGCAGGGTGGAATACGAATTTCGCACCACGGTCGTACGCGAGCTGCATTCCGCCGCCGATTTTGGGGCGATAGGGGAGTGGATAAGGGGAGCGCGCGCATATTTTCTTCAGCCCTTCAAGGACTCGGGCGACCTTATCGAGGACGGCTTTTCGAGTTATTCCGAGGCAGAAATTTCGGAGCTTCTCGCCCTCGTTCGCACCTATATACCAAATGCACAAATCAGAGGTTGAACACACTATATATTGTGACGAATTTTGAGACTTGCACCATATTTTGAGTTTTTCCTGTTGACTTTTGTCGTCGTGTATAATATACTAATAGTACACGGATTTTTAAAAGAAAGGGGAAAAATAAAATGTACACTGTTCTCAAAAGAGACGGAAAAATTATCGACTTTGACATTCAGAAGATCACCAGGGCTATTTCTCTCGCGTTTGACGCGCAGGAAAGAGAATATAACACCGATCTTATAGATTTCCTTGCTCTTAAGGTTACGGCTGACTTCGAGCCGAAGATCAAGGATCACCATGTTTCTGTGGAGGATATTCAGGACAGCGTTGAATCGGTGCTTATCCGCGCCGGATATGACGACGTTGCAAAGGCGTACATCCTCTACCGCCGCCAGCACGAAAAGATGCGTAACCTCAAGTCCACTATCCTTGACTACAAGGAGATAGTTGACAACTACCTTAAGGTTATGGACTGGCGCGTTAAGGAGAACTCCACCGTTACCTACTCGGTCGGCGGACTTATCCTCAACAACTCCGGTGCCATCACGGCTAATTATTGGCTCTCCGAGGTCTACGATGACGAGATCGCCAATGCACACAGAAACGCCGATATACATATTCACGACCTCTCTATGC
>CAZQTN010000140.1:0-4365 GCA_964596195.1 uncultured Ruminococcus sp. | reverse complement strand
ATATACATATCCTTGCCGGGGATGTAGGCCTCAGGCTGGTAGTAGTCGTAGTAGGAAACGAAGTACTCAACGGCGTTTTCGGGGAAAAAGGAGCGGAACTCGGTGCACAGCTGTGCCGCGAGGGTCTTGTTGTGCGCGAGGACGAGGGTCGGACGATTAAGATTGGCGATCACGTTTGCCATAGTAAACGTCTTACCCGAGCCGGTTACGCCGAGAAGCGTTTGGGCGCGCTCTCCCGCGAGGATACCCTCAGTCAGGGCGCGGATGGCCTCAGGCTGATCGCCCGTGGGCTGATATTCACTTACGAGCTTAAATCTGCGCTCCTGCATAAAGTTGCTCCTTTCTTAGGCCTGTGCAACCTAATTCGAATACGTTCAAATTGGATTGCGCTTGCCTATCTTCTGCCGCGAGAGCCGCCACCGCGGCCGCCGCGTGAGGTGCCCGAGCCGTTGTTTATTCTGACGCGGGTGAGGGTCTTGTGAAGAAATCTGTCGCTCGAATCGGCCGCAATGAGATTCAGCCTTGCATATCGATCAAGGGGGTATACGGGGGATTTGAGCTTTTTCTTGTACTTATAGATTATTATACCGCAAACGATGCCGGCTATAACGAGCGCAAGGACGAGGGATACGAGGATCGTCTTTACAAGCCAGTTTGAGGCGCGCAATCTGCCGTGCACGGCGGTGTCGGTAAGGGCAAGGGCGCGTGATGCACCCGTGCGAATATTGCCCGATTTTATATTGTCGTATACGGTTCGGTCGTCAAGTATACGGTTGGCCTCGCTGTCCGAGATGGCGGAGTTGGCGTAGCCGTAGGTAAACAGCTCGTAGTAATATATATCCGAATACTCGTCGTATTCAACAAGAAAAACGACCGAGTCACCCGAGGTGAATTTAAATGCGTCGGAGCGCGACTTGGAGACCACGAGGTGGTAGTACACCGCGCTGTTGCTGTTGAGGTCTGCAAGCTGTGAGTCAAGCGCCGCTCTGTCCGCCTGCGAGAGAAGACCGTGGGGGTCGTAGACGTAGGACGAGCCCGTGGCAGAGGTAGGAACGGCGAGCGCCGCAAGAAGCAGTATTACGGCGATCACAAGAGATAGAAGTCTTTTCATCAGAACAAAAATCCTCCTATCAGCGAGAATATGGCGGTGAGGGCGGTTGCGATGCCGCCGAAGAGAAGCGCGATCTTAGGTATGCTTACGGGAAGCTCGCCATAGATCTTACCCGTGTGGCCGTTCATAGCGTAGGTGTAGGTTTTCGTCTTTTTTCTTCCTTGGTGCCGATAGGTGAGTATCCATACAGGCATAAGGGAGTATTCCCAATGAGAGGTCTCGACCTTAACGCTCGTATTGCCGACGTCGACCGAGGTGTAGCCCTGAACGGTGCCGCCCAGAAGCGTAGAGGCGTAATTTTGCATTTTTGAGCGCACCTCGTCGGTTAATGCTTCCCTTTCGATATTTCTTTTCTTGGCGAAGTAGCCGTGAAGATAAGGCATATCGAAATCTATATACGCATCCGTGGGATATGGAAGAATGCCCTCCAGCATTTTTTCATCCTCGGCGGTTATGGCAAGCGAGGTTATATCCTCAAAGTGTATCCTGCCGCGTCGGGTGACTTCAAAGTGAGAGGTCTCGGTATAGCAGTAGTTGCCCGTACGCCAGGTGCGCACCCGTCTTGCGTGTGTATCAAGGCGCGAGTCGGCATCTGCATCGGTGACCCAAAACGGGTAGTAGACGCCCGTGATCTTATCGGCGTGTGCCTCGGAAAAATAGTTCTTCGGCACGAAGCGATGCTTTTTTGCATAGCGCAGGAAAACGTCCTTTGCCTCGTTTTTATCAAACTTGAACGGAATGATCTTCGAGGGGCGCATAACGCCCGATACCTTATCCGCAAGAACTATCGGGTTATGGCAGTAATAACAGAAATCGGCGGCGGTGGTCTTGTCAGCGATTATCTCTGCACCGCAGGACTGACAATGGTACTCTGCGACCTCGGAGGCAAAGGAAGTGTTCTCTGCCTCTATGCGCTTTGCGCGCTCGGCGGCGGCCGTTGCGATAAGCTCGTCGGCCGTAAAATCGGAAAGGCAGAATTCACACGAAAACTTCTGCTTTTCTGCATTGAACAAGAGTCCCGCATCACAGTTCGGGCACTTGTAGGTTATCGTGGATCCTGCCATATTTCTCTCCTATATTATGAATTTTTCGTTAGTGCTTATGTCCGCAATTGTTGCAGAATTTGGCTTCTGCCGCGTTTTTATGTCCGCATTCGGTGCAAAACCACTCGTCAGCAGGCTTTTTAGAGCCGCAGGACGGGCAGAAGTTGCCGGTGCAGTCAGTGCCGCAGGTGCATTTCCAAGAGCCGGCGGGTGCAGGCTTCTTTGCGCCGCAGGAGGGACAGAAATTGCCGTTTGAGGTTGCGCCGCAGGCGCACTTCCAGCCGTCCTTTGCGGCCTCTTCCCTTGCCCTATCCATCTCGCGACGGTTGGTCTCCGAGGCTGCGCCCATAAAGCCGCCGCCTGCGTTCATACCGATGCCCATACCCATAAAGGCGGTAGCAGAGCCTGCGGAATTGGATCCCGCCGACTCGATGCCGCGAGCGACCGCGCCCTGAACGTATCCCTCTCTGACGGTCGGGTCTGAGAGCATTGCGCCCTTATTGCGCATATTGATAAGCTCCTTGGACTCGTCGTCGTAAGAGACGGATGCGATGCCGACAGACTGCACCTCGAAGCCGCGTGCGCTCTTCCAGCCCTCGTCAAGCTCCTTTGCCATATACTGCGAGAGCTCGCGCGCCTTGCCTGCGACGTGGGATATTCTGATACCGTCGGCGGACATACGGTTGATGGCGGAGGTAAGCGCCTCAAGGAACTCGGAGAGATACTGCTCGTTGATCTCGGCGATGTCTACCCTATCGGTGTTTTTGGGAATGACCTCGGTATAGAATTTTACGGGATCGGTGATCTTTATAGAATAATTGCCGTGTGCACGGAGAAAGAGCTCGGAGTTGTAGAAGCTGTCAAAATAATTGACGGGGGTACGAGTACCGAACTTGATGCCCTTGATCTCCTGGAGATTGACGAAATACGCCTTCTGCGCATAGGAGGGCGTGCCGCCGAATCTGATGCGGTTAAAGGCATCCTTGATAGATGCGCCGAGCTGACCTGCGAAAAGCGAGGGAGCGGCGGAATTATCCACCTTATAGTAGCCCTCCTCTGCGGTGAAGTCTATGATCTTACCGCCCTCTACGAGCATCATAAACTGACCGGGATATACGTGAATTATCGAACCGTTGGATATAACGTCCTCGGTTCCGCGCTTATTGCTTGAGCGCTTGTCTGTTCTGACCTTTACGCCCTTGGTAAATACGGTGGTGTCACTCATTTCATCTGCTTCGATGACCTCTAGCCACTGATCGGCAAGGTTGCCGCCGATAGCTCCGAAGAAAGCCTTAACTATGCCCATTTTGATTCACCTTTCTTATAAATATCTCCATTTTTTGCATTTTGCAATATATTTTGCCGTAGCATCCTCGCGCCAGCCGAACAGCTCGGATATAGCGGTGACGTTATCGGCGCCGAGCTCCTCGGCTATCGGTATCAAGCGCACGGCGACGGCACGGTCAAATGCGGAGAACAAAAGAAATACCGCGCCGTAGAAGCCGATGGCAGAAATAACGAACGTGACAGTCAGCCACAGATAGTCGCGCACGTCCATAAAATGGTTGACCATGATGAACGCGGCCACGCCGATCACGGCTGATACGGCACCCGTTATCAGGTATGCAAGGCGCGCCCTTTTTGCCCTTTTCAAGTTATCCATAGGCCGCCTCAATTATCCCAGTTAGTGAATACTGCGTTAACGTCGTCGTCCTCATTGAACTTGTCAAGCATCTTCTCCATATTCTCGATATCATCGGGATTATCGAGGGTTACGTAGGTCGAGGGAACCTTGGCGAGGTCGGCGGTATCGATCTTGTATCCGAGAGAAAGGACTGCGTCGCGCACGGAGTCGAGATCCGCGGGGTCGGTGTAGATGGTGTACTCGCCGTCGTCGCACTTGATATCCTCCGCGCCGCACTCAAGTGCATCCTCCATAATCTTATCCTCGTCGATCTCCTCATCCTCGTCGATGATGGTGATAACGCCCTTTTCCTCAAAGAGGAAGCCGACGCATCCGTTCTGACCGAGGTTGCCACCGTACTTGCTGAACCAGGCACGAACGTTACCTGCGGTACGGTTGCGGTTGTCGGTGGAGGTCTCAACTATTACGGCAACGCCCGAGGGGCCGTAGCCCTCGTAGGTGATCTCCTCGTAGTTGATATCGCTGTTATCGGTAAACTTCTTGATGGTGCGCTGAATGTTATCGTT
>CAZQTN010000139.1:0-4397 GCA_964596195.1 uncultured Ruminococcus sp. | reverse complement strand
CGCAACTTTATCCCCGGCGATTCCCTGACCGTGTATGGCGAGGGCGCGGGAAGCACAGAGGTATACGATTACGATTATGAGGCGCACGAGGGCACGTGCATAAACGTGGCATACGCCACCGTAAATAACTAGCAAAAACGGAGAAGCAAGAGCTCTTGCTTCTCCGTTTTTCTTTACACGGGGGTATACTAATCGATCGCGCGCACTCTGATCATTCCGTCTATCTCGCCGAGCGCATCGACAATCCCATCGGGGAGCTTGACACCGACCTCGACGATGGTATAGGCGAAGTCTCCCTTTGAGCCATTGGAGAGATTTTCAATATTTATTCCCTTGGCGGAGATAATATCGGTGATCTTTGAAAGCATACCCGCGACGTTGAGGTGCATCAGGCAGATGCGAGCCGCGCCGGTGTGAGGTATGGAAACTGCGGGATAGTTGACCGAGTTTTTGATATTTCCGCTCTCTATAAACTCAACGAGCTGGTGAGCGGCCATAACGGCACAGTTGTCCTCGCTCTCCTCGGTGGATGCGCCGAGGTGGGGGATGTTAATGACGCCGGGAGTGTTAAGCGTTGCCTCGGTCGGGAAGTCGGTGACATACGCCTTTACCTTGCCCGAAAGGAGCGCTTCCTTCATATCGTCGGCGTTTACGAGATCGGCACGTGATAGGTTAATTATACGCACACCGTCACGCATTTTCGATAACGTATCGCGATTTATGATACCCTTGGTGTCCTTTGTCGCAGGAATATGGAGAGTAATATAATCGGAATTTTTGTATATCTCGTCGTAGCTCTCGGCGTGCTTTACCGCACGGGAAAGGCTCCACGCGGCGTTGACGGTAAGGAATGGGTCACAGCCTATAACGTTCATACCGAGGTTACGTGCGGTATTGGCAACCAGGCCGCCGATAGCACCGAGGCCGATAACGCCGAGCGTCTTACCGAGCACCTCACAGCCTGCGAATTTGGATTTGCCGGCCTCGACCGCCTTGGCAACATCGGGCTCACCTGAGAGGCTCTCCGCCCATTTGATACCGCCGACAATATCGCGCGAGGCGAGCATAAGAGCCGCTACGGCGAGCTCCTTTACTCCGTTTGCGTTTGCGCCGGGGGTATTGAACACCACGATACCCTCTTTCGCACATCTCTCGACGGGGATGTTGTTAACTCCCGCACCCGCGCGCGCTATGGCGAGAAGCTCCCTATTAAAGGTCATATCGTGCATTGCGGCCGACCTTACCATTATGGCGTCGGGTGCTGCGGCATCGGTGGAAAGCTCATATGCAGACTTGTCAAATACTGCCGTGCCCTGTGCCGCTATCTTATTTAAAAGCTTGATCTTTTTCATAACGTTATCCTCTCATATTTGGTTTAAAAATAAGCGCGGCAGGGGGCGTAAACTTTACACGCCCCCTGCCTTAAATTGTTTTTTACTGATATTTATCCCTCGAGCTTGGGATTCTCGGATGCAAATTTCTTCATAAAGTCTACAAGCTTTTCAACGCCCTCGTAAGGCATAGCGTTGTATATAGATGCTCTCATTCCGCCGACGGATCTGTGTCCCTTAAGGTTCTTAAGTCCCACGGCGGCAGCCTCCTTCGCAAACTTTGAATCAAGGGATGCATCACCCGTTACGAACACAACGTTCATCATAGAACGGCACTTCTTATCTACGGGTGCGGTGTAATACGACTGACTGTCAAGGTAGTCGTAAAGCAAGCTGGCCTTTTTCTCGTTACGGCGCTTCATTTCCTCAAGGCCGCCGATAGAAAGGATCCACTCGAACACGAGCTTTGCCATATAGATACACCAGCAAGGGGGAGTGTTATACATCGAGTCATTCTCTGCCATAAGCTTATAGTCAAGCATAGAGGGGGTGTCGCTCCTTGCGTTGCCTATAAGATCGTCACGGATAATAACTATCGTCACACCTGCGGGAGCCACGTTCTTCTGCGCTCCTGCGTATATAAGTCCGAACTTCGATACGTCGATGGGCTCGGAGAGAATAAACGAGGACATATCGGCCACGAGGGGGATTCCTCCCGTTTCGGGAATTGATGGGAACTTAGTGCCGTATATAGTATTATTGTAGCAAATGTGAACGTAGTCCGCATCGGGGCGGATATCACTCTTTTTCACCTCGGGAACGGTGGAGAAGGTAGGAAGTGCACCTGCGCTTGATGCGGCAATGGCGATATCGCCGTATTTCTTGGCCTCAAGAGCGGCCTTTTTTGAGAACTGACCCGATATAACGTAGTCGGCGCATTTGTGCTCAGAGAGAAGGTTAAGTGGAACCATAGCGAACTGAGTTGATGCTCCGCCCTGAAGGAAGAGTATCTTATAATTTGAAGGAATGTTCATCAGAGTGCGAAGTGATGATTCCGCACCGTGAAGTATTGCCTCGAACTCGGGAGTTCTATGGCTCATTTCCATAACGGACATTCCGCTATCGCCGTAACAAAGCATCTCCTTCTGCGCCTTTTCGAGAACCTCGAGCGGGAGCATAGAGGGGCCTGCGGAGAAATTATAAACTCTTTCCATACTGTTATCCAAGCCGCGCACACCTGTGTGCCACAGCCGTACCTTTCTTTAGAATAATACCGTTATTATACTATGTCTTTTGCCGTTTGTCAATACATATTTCAGGTTTTTTTATTTATTTAATTTCCTCATCTGTGAGGACGTATCTTTCAAGGCGCACAACGGTCGGCGTATGTCCGAGTGCGGGGAGCACGCACGAGGTAAGATGTGCGGTTTTCAGGCGCAGGGTCGTCGTGTTGATGCAGGGGTGCATACCAATATATTCACTCGCCAGAATCTCCTCGTCAATGATGAGAGTAACGTCGCGGTCGTGGTCGTTCATAAGTCCAAGCACCGAGAGCGAGCCGGGCGTAATATCGAGCAGGCGCTCCATATGCTCTCCGCTTGCAAACGAGAGGCGCGATGAGCCTATTTTTGCCGAGAGATCCTTGGTCTTAAAGGGCTTGTCGGCAGGCATCATAAGCAGATAGAACGCCGTCTGCTGTCTATTGCAAAGCAGAAGATTTTTACAGGTCGGAGCACCGAGAATCAGGTCGATTTCTTCACACGCCTCCATAGTAGCGGTGCTCTCGTGATCTACTCTGTGATATTCAACACCGAGCCCATCCAGCAGGTCATAGCTCCTTATTTCCTTGTCAAGCCGCCCCGATACGTCGGTCGGTCGGCCGCATTCAAGCTTCAACATTTTTTCTCACCTCAAAAAACTTATATATAGATTATACCCCACCGCCGCCCGATTGTCAACAAAAACCACTTGCGTTTATCCGTATTTTATGATAGAATATATAAAAAAGGAGAATGAAATAGGTATGAGCAACATCTGGCACGACATTTCGCCAAAGAGAATAACCCCCGAGGATTTCATATGCGTTATTGAGATCTCCAAGGGCAGTAAGAAAAAATATGAGCTCGACAAGGAGACCGGTCTTATTATGCTTGACCGTATTCTCTACACCTCGACGCACTACCCTGCCAACTACGGCTTTATCCCGCGTACCTACGGCGACGACGGCGACCCGCTTGACGTTCTGTTGCTCTGCGCAGAGCCGCTGGAGCCTATGTCGCTCGTGCGTGCATACCCCATCGGCGTTATATCAATGATCGACAACGGACGTAATGACGAAAAGATCATAGCAATTCCCTTCGGCGACCCGAACTACAACAACTACACCAATATTGACCAGCTGCCGCCGCACGTTTTCGACGAGATGAAGCACTTTTTCACCGTGTACAAAAACCTTGAGCATAAGGAGACCGCCGTCAACGAGGTCAGCGACCGCGAAGCGGCAAAAAAGGTCATCGCCAGCGCGATAGACCATTATATAGAAAGCTTTTGTAAATAACTAAGAGGGGCTGTCTCATTAAGCTAACCTGAAAAAAGAAAAAAAGCGACAGCTTTTTACCGTAAAAGGTATTGAGCTGTCGCTTGCTTTATTGTATAATTTAATTGCTAGAAAAAATCCACAAGAAAGCGAGATAATTATACAACAATGAGAGAGAAAAATCAAGTAGTTTTGCCATTAGATTTAGGAATTTGTATTCCGGAAGGAGATTTTGTATTCAAAGTTGCAGAAATTTGCGAGAGTTTGGACTACACAGAGCTGTTTAGCTGATATTCTCGCAGTATCTCGTTGTGTTCCTCCTCCGTTTCCGAGAGAATGACGCAAGCTCGCGCTGACGGTATTTCCTCTCGCACCGACTCGACAAGTGACGCCGAGGACACAAGTGCCTCGCGTAACGTCGTAACCAAGTCCGACTTTGACACAAACCTTTGGGCTTCTTCCTTTGTTTTTAGCTTTACCATATTTCTGCATTTTCGCTCCTTTCCGAATAGCAAAAGGCTGACGGTTGC
>CAZQTN010000138.1:0-4423 GCA_964596195.1 uncultured Ruminococcus sp. | reverse complement strand
GCTTGCTGAAGCGGGTGCTGATGAGAAGTTCCAGTTCGTCAGATGTGGATACTTTGTCAAGGATACGAAAAACGAAAATACCTTTAACCGTATCGTAGGACTTAAGGATAGCTTCCCGAAGCAGAAATAAATAAAGGCGGAGCCGTTAGAGTCACCAGCGGCTCCGATTTTTTCTTATGAAATTTATAAAGACAATACTTTTCTATTTATCAGTTCCAAAATGTGCAGCGTGCGGCGAGCGTCTCGGAAGGAGAGATCGCGCTCTTTGCCAAGGATGTAGGATAGAGTATGATAACGCATTGGCAAGAAGCTGTGCGCATTGCGCAAAGCCGCTATACGAGTGCACCTGCACGACTCAACACCTTGACGCACATTACATACACAAGCATGTAAAGGTGTTCAGATATCATCCAGAAAGAGATCTACCGACCAATAAACTGATATACAGCTTAAAGAAGGACAACCGCGAGGACGTTTTGGATTTCCTTGCAGACGAGCTTACCTCAAGCATCGCAACAGCTTTCCCGAACGCGGATGAATTTGTTTTCACATCGATACCTCGCAGACGAGCAGCGAAGATCAAGTACGGCATCGATCACGCTGCGCTTCTTTCGGCCCGGGTTGCTAAAAAACTTGGCGCGAAATATCAAAAAACGCTGATTTCGCACTCTAAACACGAGCAGAAATTATCAAAACACAGGGAAGAACGTATGAAAAACGCTCGTTTTGATTATTCCGGTAAGAACATAGATCTCTCCGGCAAAACCGTTATTCTTGTTGATGACGTGGTGACCACGGGTGCTTCTATGAGTGTTGCCGCAACCTTACTTAAGGGCGCGGGAGCAAAAAGAATAATTGGAGCTTCATTGGCCATCGCTTACAATGACAGCGCTCTGAAAATATAAAAATATGCGGAGACACCGTGGTTTGTGCCTCCGCAATTTATTTATCTGATAAAATTTGTACTGGGCTTATACTCGTATTTGGGTGCCGGGATTCCGGACGTCTCTTTCATATTCAAAAACCATGCCATATTGCGCGCAAGGTTGCGCATAGTGCGCAGACCTTCAAGATCCTGCTCAACCTCCTCAGGGGTGTTTCCGTGTACCATGTTCCAATAGGTGGACGTGATTATCGGCATTGCGGAGATTGCAAAATATTTATTGAGCTGATCTATCGCGGCGGTCGTTCCGGCGCGACGTGCAGATACTATCGCTGCAGCCGGCTTTGTAGCAAAGTTATTATTGTGGCCGCATTTGTCGGAATAGAACGCGCGATCCATAAAAGCGGTCAGCGATCCCGCCGCCGAAGCGTAATGTACGGGAGAGCCGAAGACGAATCCATCAAAATCCTTCGCCTTTTCCACGAACTCGTTTACAAGATCATCTATTCTGCACTTATGCAACTTTGCACACGCCATACAACCCGTGCAGCCCGCAATTGGATCGGTACCGATATGAAATACCTCGCTTTCGACTCCGCACTCTGCAAGAGTGTCTGCTATTTCCTTAAGTGCTCTTGCGGTGCATCCGTTTTCGTGGGGGCTTCCGTTTATAAGTAAAACCTTCATATATATCTCCTCTTTTAAGTTATACTAATATCAGTATAGCAAAAAGAGGGTAAAAATGCAAGTAAAAAATAAAAAGAGCGCGATTTGGGCGGGTGTCCGTGTAAAACTGTAAAAGGTCGTGCATCAAATGCGATGCACGACCTTTTATTTATCGTCAAGTTCTTTTTATGAGAAAATCATTCTTAATCAAAACGATCCGCAAAATCGTCAGGATAGAACTCAACCTCTGCCCCGTTCCACACCTTGATGGACGGAGCAAAGTAGGAGTAGTTATATCCGTCCGGAACGACAAGATAGGTCCAACCGCCGATGCTCGAATCATAATCAATGGCTTCGATATACGTATAGCAGTTACCGTAGCTCATAGCGGGTGTATCCCAATCGTCTCCGCCTATTACACAGAACGCCTTGAAATTTTTCGCTCCCTGGAACAACACGCTATCATCACCCTCGGCATTTTTTATCACGCCGTCCGTCGTTGCCCATACAACAGCCGAAAAGTCGCCTTTCCTGTCGTTAAACGTGTTGGAATATAGCAATTTAACCGTAGAAGGGAGATGGATAACCTCCAGCTCTGCACATTTTTCGGAATTTGCAAAGGCTTCCTCCACGATTTCCGTCGCTCCCTCTCGAATGTATAACTCCTGCATAGCGTTGGAACCGAAGTAGTCCAGCTTTTTAGGTGTATCCTTGGTCGAACCCAAATAAGGAAGTGACAAAGCATGTAAAGTTCCCATGCCATTAAATGCATTCTCGCCTATAAACACGATATTATCCGGAACATAGAGGGTGTAACACTCCTGAACCTCTAGCCCTTCCAAACCACCAAAGTCGTTGTCTACCACAAGACCGCAACCATCAAACGCGTAAGGCGCAATAAGTCCTGCCGCCTCATGTATTATGTATCCCTTTCCGTGCACCGACGGATCAAACGGCTCGTCACTGTCCTCATCCAAGTCTATTGCCTTATAGAGACAAACGTACGGATTTCCTTCGTTGCCGATATATTCGCACAGACCGTACTCCGTGGTCTCGAGAATACAACCACCGAAAGCGTCCTTGCCTATTTCCATCAAGGAGTCGTATAGTGCGACCGTTCCGTTGATATTAGTTCCGGCAAACGCCTCGTCACCGATATATGCGAGGCTAGTCGGAAGAGTGTACTTTACCGCCTTAGCATCCAGCGTATAGCCAAGATTTACGTTCAGGAACGCGCGGTCGCCAACCTGCGTAACCCCCTCCGGAATAACGACTGTGTCCTCCGCAGCCTTCATCTCGTCGTCTGCAAACGCACGGGCAGAAATTATTTTCGTCGTGGGATGAATTACGAGCTCTTGTCTATCCTTCGACGCCACCAGGCTTTCATTCTTATTGCCTACGAGCACCATATACGGGTTATTCGGATTTCCGATATACACTTGGTCGCGATAGGTGTGAAGATACGTAAGATCGCGTCCATAGTCGTCGGTGTCTTTGCCTGTATAATTACCTGCCAAGGAACTGAAATCACAATCCCAATACTTAAGAGAATCGGGAAGAGTAATGCTGCAATAGAATTCACCGTCGTGGTAATTGTGCACGACGAACAGGTCATCGTTGCCCGACGCAATATATTCTATGCCGCTGCCGAATTTAACCCAATCCATTCCATGATAATTATCGCCCAGAAAGAACGCATTCTCGCCTATACGCTTGAGCGTGCTGGGGAATTGTACCGCTTGAATGCAATTGTTGTAAAGAAAAGTCTCTGCTTCAATCTCCGTGATACCCGGCTGAATATAAATATGGAAAGCATATCCGGCGGTATAAATATCATCAAAGCTGCTTTTCAAAATTTTGGTAACCGTTTTCCCATTATATTTTCCCGGAATAACAAGCTCTCTGGTTGGATAGCCTCCTTCCTCGGCCGGCTCACAATATTCAACTACGGCGCTGGTCCTATAATCCTTAGCCGAGCCGGCAGCCTCCGCTTTAAGAGCAATTGCATAAGAGTCGCTCTCGGGCAGATACACAAAGTCGAAGTACTCCTCACTCGCCGGCGTCTTAGCCAAAAGCTCCTCGTCCGAGCCGAGATACGGCGTTAAATCGATTTTGTCTTTTTCTCTATTGCAGGCAGAAAGCAACGTGACCGTGAAAATCAAGGTAAGCGCCACCAGCAAAAGTGAAATGAACTTTTTCATAAAATTTCTCCTTTTTTATACGCGAATGTTTCTCGCGATTGCTTTATAATTCATTTTAACATATGCGTAGAAAACTGTCAACCCCCCCTAAAATAAAAAAAAAAAAAACGACTTTTTTGTCAAATATGCACAAAATATAGTGCTTTTAAGAGATTTAATTATTTATGGTTCTGTTTGAGGAAGACCTATTATCCGTTCCGGGTGTTTCATATATGGCTCAATATATCATGTAATGCCGATAAAACAACAGGCAGAGCGGAAAACTTCCACTCTGCCTGTTGTTTTATGACTCGCGCCGTTTTCTGGCGCTCTTTGCGGTTTTTATCGGAAATTAACCAAGCTTTGCGTAGTTAACCTTGATGCCGGGGCCCATGGTAGTAGCTACTACGCAGCTCTTGATGTACTGACCCTTAGCAGCTGCGGGCTTAGCCTTGATAACTGCACCAACGAGAGTGTTGAAGTTCTCAACGAGCTTCTCGGTGCCGAAGGATGCCTTGCCGATAGGGCAGTGGATGATATTGGTCTTGTCAAGACGGTACTCGATCTTACCTGCCTTTGCCTCGGTAACAGCCTTAGCAACGTCGGGAGTAACGGTACCTGCCTTGGGGTTAGGCATAAGGCCCTTAGGACCAAGCACCTTACCAAGACGGCCTATAAGACCCATCATATCAGG
>CAZQTN010000137.1:0-4447 GCA_964596195.1 uncultured Ruminococcus sp. | reverse complement strand
AGCCGACGCATTCGCTGACGTGCTCGCAAGCATTGGAGCAAGCCTCGAAGCAATCGTAGATCTTGTACCAAGAAAGCGTTACGAGAACGTCGGTGGAGTTCTTGGTGAGCTCGTGCATCGTGGAAAGATAGAGCTTATCGCGCTCCACCTCAACGTCGTTCTCCGCAACGACGAGCGAATGAAGATTCTTCGACTTCTTGAGGTTTTCAATTACTCCGTAGGATAAGTGTCTGTTCGTCAAAAAACAACATATAATGTAATGGTGCTGTACCAAAATATAAGGAGGCATTATGAACAGACAAAATCCGTATATGAGAAATTACGGCGATCGTTGCTGCAATGATTGTCGTAACGATTGTAATGATAACCATCGTCCGTGCTGTGATGATGATAAGGACAAAAATCCTTGCGTGGTATGTCCTCCGGGTCCCGAGGGCCCGATGGGACCCGAGGGGCCCCGAGGCCCGGCAGGGCCACGGGGCGAACCCGGATCTGCCGGGCCTCAGGGTGAGGTAGGACCTCGCGGAGAGAGAGGACCCGAAGGGCCGGCCGGTCCGCAGGGGCCGATCGGAGGTATGGGATTGCCCGGCCCTCAGGGGATCCCCGGCGGTGTGCTCAGCTACGCTGACTTTTACGCACTTATGCCGCCCGACAACTCGGCAACGGTTGCCCCGGGTACTGATGTTAGCTTTCCGCAGAACGGCCCTGTCGCCAACACGAATATCGGACGGCTTGGCGCATCTTCGTTTAACCTTGGCCCGATAGGCGCATATCAGGTGCTCTTCGAGGTCAGCGTCACCGAGGCGGGGCAGCTTGTCCTGACGCTGAACGGTCAGGAGCTCGCATATACCGCCGTCGGCCGTGCTACCGGGGCGTCACAGATCGTCGGAATGGCAATAGTTGAGACCACTACGGTAAATTCCACGTTGACGGTTCGCAACCCTGCCGACAATGCTGCGGCGCTTACCATCACGCCGGTTGCAGGCGGCACACTCTCCGTGTCCGCGCATCTCGTTATCACTCAGATAGGCTGAGCAGCCGTTTGATAGGAATTACAAAAAAAAGGGGGGCGTGCAAGAGATAATCTTGCACGCCCCCTATCTATCGGGGTAGGGAAGCCATTATTTTTTAATCGGCAATAGCATTCTCGTCGCCTTTTTATAATCCTCGAAGCCTGCCTTGCGTGACTGCCTTTTGTCCGCCATAGGAATGCTCACAACGAGGAAGAGCACCGTGTTAGCCATGGCACCAGCGATGAGATACCACGCATTCGGCGCGGCACACACGACCGACAGTCCAACGCCCCACCACATCAGAATCTCGCCGAGGTAGTTAGGGTGCCTTGAATATTTCCAAAGTCCGATGCGGATAAACGCGCCCGTCCTGTTTTTTCTGAATTTGTGCATCTGCACGTCGGCTATTCCTTGCATAGTCGCCGCGCCGACGGATACGCAGAGGAATATAACGCTGCCCGCGTTCGCCGTAAGGCCGTTTACCACTGCGTAAGCGGCGGGCAGGGTACAGCCGTACACCACAAGGGTCGGCACCATATGTATACCCACAAAGTTGATAACGGGGTAGAACACTCCCGTCTTCTCGTGCAGCATCGTGTATCGCCAGTCCTGATGCTCCAGACTCGCGAACGTGTACGCCCAGTTGGCCGTCAGTCGCACCGCCCAGAAGGATATAGCCACGATCAGCAAAACGCCGAGTGCGGTCAGCTCCCGTCCGATTGCAAGCGCGATCAGAATAACGGGTGGCTGTACGCTCCAATACGGGTCGTAGACCGATGCGTTTTTGAAAATAAGGCTGAAAACGAACGTCGCAACCGTTGCCGCCGCGTCTGCAATAAGCAACGCAAGCCACCACGCAATATCAAGTGCGTTGTATACGACAATTCCCACAGCAGTCGCAATAACGTATACGATCGCAACGGCAATAAAGCTTGCCGCGCGGCTCTGGTTAAGTGCTTTCATACGCGCTCCCGTCCTCAAGACTGACCGTTTTGCTTGTATTTTTCGTCAGCGCAGGACTTGCCGAAATACATAAGCTCCCATACCGCGGGATCGCTGACGGTTTCGGTCACTGCGCCGTTTTCTATTTTTTCGATCGTAGCAGTACCCTCAAAGCGGAGATACCCTCCGTCAAAGCCAATGAGCCTTGCCATTATTCCGAGTGGCTTGGGGAGCACGTCAACGAAGCGGGTCTTGTTGATGTCACCGTGGCGGTCGTATATGATCCTGTATTCCTCGCCTGACTCTGTGGTGTATTCGTAGACCACCTTGTTGTATACGGGCTTGCCCGTGTCCTCGTCAATATACCTGTCCTCGGGCTTGAATTTCAGGGTGTGATTAGAGTTGTCGCCGATAATTTCACCGCCCCTTGCGATCATAAATACGTCGTGATCCTTGTAGCCGTATTTTTTTGCGCCGGTTATCCAAGAGGAGATAACCTTATAGTCGCCGATCTTCGCTCTGCCCCAATACCAGTGATGCATAAGCTTCAGCATCGAGACGTTGCCCCAGTTGTGATCGTGATAGCCCGAGCCCTCAAGATGAAGCTTCTTGCCCCCGTCGTAGATCACGTCTGCCGTCGCCTTGCCCTCCGGTATCGCGGGAAGCCAAGCAAAGTAATGCTCCTCCTCATCGCCGAAGAAGATACTGCCGGTCTGAGATCTCCAGGCTCTGATCGTTCCGTCAAGCGTGAGGCGCGCGCTCATCGTCTTGCCCTTGAACACGACCTCGTAATGTCTGAGGTCACCGTGACATCGGCATTCACCGATTTTTACGTCGCACTTGTCCTTGGCGTAATGGCTTTCCTCTATTGTTGCATATACCTCCTCGGAGAACTTAGTTCCGTCGGGTAAGGTCAGCTCCATCGTAGATATCGGCTTTATCGCCCCGTTAACGCTGATGGGCATCTTGGAGTAGAAGAATATGACGAGTATGGTTCCATCGGGGTAGTGCGAGTCGTAATACCACCACTCGTACTCGCCGCGCTTTCCCTCAACTCGCGAGCCGTCCTCCCACAGCTCAACCGACTCTCGGTTAAGCCCCATTTTTTCATAATGCATATCATCGTCGGGATGTATTGATTTCAATATTTTACTCATTATCTAAACACCACGCTTGCGTATTTTGCCGTTCGTGACGGCCGGCGCATCGACACGCCGTTGAAATTGGGCTAGATGCACCCCGTGTCAAATTATTCCGGTAATAAATATCTCAATTCCGATGAAAATCAGTATCGCACCGCCGAAAATTCCGGCCTTTCCCGCAAGGGCTGTGCCGGCTCTTTTTCCGATTGCGATACCCGCAAAGCAGATAAAGAAGGTCACCACGCCGATAAGCAGGCAGGCGAGCAGTGCCTCAAACACGTTGTAGCTCGCAATCGTAAAGCCGACCGAAAGCGCGTCTATTGAGGTTGCAACCCCCTGCACCAAAAGCGCCGAGAAGCCGACTGCCGGCTTTTCCTCGTCGGAGTCCTTGTTCTTGATACCCTCGTAAAGCATCTTGCCGCCTATAAATCCGAGCAGCGCGAGCGCTATCCAGGGGATTAATTTTTCAAACGCCTTGAAATAGAGTGCTATCGTTGATACGCATATCCAACCGATCATCGGCATCGCAAACTGAAACAGAGAGAATATTCCTGCAATACCGCACATACGCATCTTTTTCATTCCGTGCTCGTTGAGTCCGTTTGCAAGTGAGACCGAAAAGGCGTCCATAGCAAGACCGAGTCCGAGAAGTATGCTATTGAAAAAGAATTGAAAGTTAAGATCCATCTGCACTTCCTCCATAATAAAAAATCGGGCACGGTGAAGACCATACTCGAAAATCTCATATATTTAGAGAAAGTCCATGTACAGCTATACCGCTCTACATGAGTCTCGCGATTTAAAACAAGCCAGACCGAAAAGGCCAGTATGTTGACTTGCTACGCACCGTGCGGCACGCTCGCTACTCCCTCATAGCGTTCACTATTGTAGCACATCTTGTTTCGTTTGTCAACCCTTTTTTGATATAATCAGCCCGCCGCTCATAAGAACGGTGGGCTGATTATATCATGCCTCGGAGAACATATCCTTGCCCACTCCGCAAAGGGGACATTCGAAGTCATCAGGCAGATCCTCGAACTTCGTGCCGGGGGCTATACCATTGTCGGGGTCGCCGACTGCCTCGTCGTATTCCCATCCGCAAGCGTCACATACGTATTTTTTCATTTCTTGTTTTTCCTTTCTTATTATTTCTCTTGCTAAAAATCAAAGAACCAGCGAGGGCGCGGAGTATACTCGTGCCGCGAGCTCTTGATTGAGCATGTAAAGGCTCTTGGGGTCTGTGCCGAAGAGCTCCATTTTGGTTATCATATCGTTGGCGTTGGTCTCCTCCTCGCCCTGCTCCTTGACAAACCAGTCAAGGAACTGCATAGTGCGGAAATCCTTAACCTC
>CAZQTN010000136.1:0-4488 GCA_964596195.1 uncultured Ruminococcus sp. | reverse complement strand
TTATCAATCGTTTTTTAACACTCTAAGGCCGCTTCGCTACCCCAAAGGGGAAGGTTGTGAAGTCCCCGGCGCAGACCACCCTACCCAAGCAAAAGAGCGAAGCGGCACAAGACCGCTTCGCTCTCTGTGATTTTGATTTCTAATTTTTCAATTCTGAATTCTTAATTCTGAATTCTGAATTTAATAGGTTCTGAATTCGCGGCTTTGCCGCACAATTTGCCAACCTTAGTTAGCATTTTCCGTGGTAACCTCTGCTTCTTCATCATAACATGAGAAGATCTCGTCGACGCGAGAGGTGTCCCCGTCCTTCTTTCTTGTGAGCAGGCTGACGATGGGAACGACCACAACCGACACTGCCATAGCGGCAACGCCCATCTCGGGAGATTTCGATGCCGCATCTGCAAAGCTCGAGGTGAGTGTGATAACGAGGGTGGATACGCCAACGACGAGAAGTCCCGAGATAACACCCGCGAACGCGCCGATCTTCGTTATTTTCTTCGAGAACAAGCCCCAGATGTAAGGGCCGATGAAGCAGCCCGAAACGATACCCCAGGAGAAGGACATGAGGCTGACTATGATCGGGATATTCTGCGTTGCGAAGATGAAGGAGCAGATGATAAACAGAAGGCAAAAGCCCCTGGTCATAAGCATGCTCGTCTTGCCTGAGAATTCTTTTTTCGTTACCGAGGGGATAAGGTCAACAGCCACCGCCGATGCCGAGGTCAGAACGACCGCCTCTAGGGTGGACATAGATGCCGAGAGAAGAAGTATCATAATGATAGCGAGCAGGACAAGTCCGAGTGCGCCGCCGCCAAGCACCTCCATAAGAAGCGTCGGGATAACCGCATCAATACCGCCCTCGGGGAGCTGTCCCTCGAGGATAAGGCGCGAGGTGCTGCCGATGAGGTAAGCGCCGCAGCCGATAACCACGCAGAAGATTGTGGAAATGATAGTGCCGCGCTTGATAGCCGCGGTGTCCTTGATGGCGTAGAACTTTCCTATCATCTGAGGAAGTCCCCAGGTGCCGAAGCTGGTGAGGAGAATATTGAAGCAGAGGAACTTGAAGGACGAGCCGCCGAATATGCTTGAAAGCTGCTCTCCCGTCGTGGGGTTCGGGTCACCCGGGAGCGACTCAAACTCTGAGAGCTTCTCGATAAGTCCGACAATTCCGCCTACGGCGCTGTGCGACATTACCGCAATTATCAGGCAGACAACGCCGACAATCATAACCACACCCTGGACGAGGTTGGTGTACGCGGTAGCGGTGTAGCCGCCCGCAACGAGGTAGATTGCGGTAAGGCAGGCTATTATCAGCATCCACACCCAGGTATCAACCTCGGGGAACACCGCGCTGAAGAGCGAGCCGAGTCCCTTATACACAGCCGCAGAGTAAGGGAGCAGGAATACGAAGATTATAGCCGCCGAGAGGATCTTCAGCCCCTTAGAGTCATACCTCTTCTCGAAGTAGTCAGGCATCGTGCGCGCGCCGAGCTTCTTTGTCATTTTTCTTGTTCTGTTTGCGAACAACAGCCAGGACAAAAGACAGCCGAGCAGGGCGTTTCCAACGCCAATCCAGATAGCGCCGATACCGATATTCCAGCCATGCTGTCCTGCATAGCCGACGAATACCACCGCCGAGAAGTAGGTAGTTCCGTAGGCGAAGGCGGTTGCCCAGGCGCCAACCCTTCTGCCGCCGATGAGAAATCCGTCGAGCGTCTTTGATTTTCTGTAGCTGATAACGCCTATGGCAATCATCGTCAGCGCGTACGCGACGAGCGCTATAACCGTGTATAACTGTGCATCAGTCATTGCAGTCTCCGTTCTGCCCCGAGGACTAATTTCGCTCGGGTGCTTGCTTTTTACATATTCAAATTATATAATAATATATAGCATCAGTCAAACAAATGGTTTTAATAATCGTTATCGAATTTTTCGATTATAGGAGCGGACAATGGAATTAAGAAATCTTATCACCTTTATACACGTCGCGGAGCTTGGCAGTTTTACGAGGGCGGCGGGGGAGCTGGGCTATTCGCAATCTACGATCTCCTTCCAGATAAAGCAGCTCGAGGACGAGCTTGACTGTCTGCTTTTCGAGCGCATCAACCACACCATAACCCTCACCGAGCGCGGCCACGAGCTGCTCGCCTACGCGCACCGTGTGCGCGAGCTGACCGAGGACTTTAAGGAGAGCCTCACCAAGGAGGAGTGCAGCGGTCACGTGCGCGTCGTTGCGCCCGATTCGGTCTGCGAGGATATGATACACTCGCACTACTTAGACTTCCATAGGCTCTACCCCGACGTATCGGTACGCTTCACCACCGCGGATACCTCGGTGATGTTCGATATGCTCGACCGCAACGAGGCAGACGTTATAATCACCCTCGACAGCCACTCATATAAAAGCGACTATATAATAGCAAAGGAGGAGCCGCTCACGATGCACTTCGTGGCAAGCGCAAGCTCTCCCCTTGCGCAGCGTCATGACATCGGCATAGAGGATATAGCGGGCGAGCCGTTTATCCTCACCGAGCGCGGTCAGGGCTACCGCCGCGTATTCGATAAGGAGCTTGCAAAAAGGTCGCTCGACATCACACCCGTGCTGGAGATTGGCAGAACCGATATTATCACGCGCATCCTCGCCGAGAGCAATATGGTCTCCTTCTTGCCGGATTTTGTCACGCGAGAGCAAGTCGAGGCGGGCAGGCTCGCATATCTCGACGTCGCGGATATGGATATAGAAATATGGAAGCAGCTGATATATCATAAGAGCAAGTGGCTATCTCGTAGCCTAAGAGCGTTTATTGAGTATATTAAGGAGAATGAGTTTGGGGAGTGAGGGGCAAACCAATCAGGCTCTTTCATTGTGAGATGGTGTAACAAGTTGCCGTACGAGAACAAGAAAAATACATAATCATGAGCAGAACAGCTTTTATAGTGCAACATTCACAAATTAATCCTCCTTAACAGTCAATATTCTTGTAACCTCGGTGTACTTACAAAGCGCAAAATACGATTTATAATAAAGACGGATATCGACCTAACACATCGAAAATCAAGTACACAATGAAGGAGGATGTATGAACGTAATGAGCATTATCCCCGATCTTACATTGAATGGGGATAGTATAAAATTCAAAAATTGGCAGTCGCTTTATCTCGATATAAAAACATGCCAGGATTGCCGCCGCAATCATGGTAAAATATATCCCTATTCCGCAAAAAGATACCAACCAAAGCATATAGCCTGCCGCTGTTCAGTCATACCAATGAGGACAATGCTCGTCGGATGCACCACAGAGAGAGGATATGACGGTGCAGACGCTTGGCTTATGTTTCGAGGCAAATTACCAAACTATTACGTAACGAAGGCGGAAGCGAAAAGCGCCGGATGGAATCCGAAAAAACAAAATTTGTGCGAAGTGTTGCCGGGCAAAATGATAGGGGGAGATGTATATTATAATCATCCGCCCAGGCTACCTGAAGCCGAGGGGAGGGTATGGTATGAAGCCGATTTTGACTTTGTCGATGGATACAGAAACAAAAAGAGGATATTGTATTCAAACGACGGATTAATCTTTGCAAGCTATGACCACGCCCAAACATTTCATGAGATAGTTAAGGAGAAACCAAAAAATGCACGATACATATAGATACACTGTTGATTTCGGAGAGGTCAAGCACTATATCGAGATCCACGAGGTATTAAAACGAGATCTTGAACTTCCTGATTATTACGGCGGAAACGCATACGCCCTTTGGGATTGCTTAACCGATCAGTTGCTGAGCGGAACAACGTTCATTGAAATTCACAACCACGAGATAGTTATGAAAAGCTATGCCGACGAGTGGCGCGAAATCCTCAAAATTTTCAAGCGAGCAAAGCACGCCTATGCGGATAAATACGCGAATTGCTTCTTCGTAACAGTGGTACACAAGAATGGATTTCGCGAAGAAATCGAGTAGCAGCAAGCAATCTCGAAAAACGACAGCGTGGTTTTTATCCTGTTTTGCCAACTTAACTTAGCAGTCAACGCAAAAAGCACGCCGAAAGCGTGCTTTTTATATCTCATAAAGATTCACAACGACCTTTCCACTTTTCTTTTCGGCATATCGATATGTCTTATAGGCTCCGCTACCCTCGCGCTTTTCCGAGTAGAAGATAACGTAATCGCTTTTGTCTACCATGGCGCAGTTGCGAAAATAGATGCTCTTATACCACCCCTCAAACGATGGCTCGAGATAGGTGACATCGTCATAATCCTCTCTATTAAAATATCTGACACGGCGGCGCAAATATCTCTCCTGTGCTACACAGTATATCATAATGATGCCAAGTGCGGGATTTTCCTCTTTTATTTTTCGCAATATTTTGTAGCATAAGCTGTCGAACTCTCCATAGCCGCCGAATAAAAAACGCGACAGCCAAAGGGGTGATGTTCTTAGCGGAGAATTTGTGCTTTGGCAAAAGTGCAAGCATCGCGTTTG
>CAZQTN010000135.1:0-4492 GCA_964596195.1 uncultured Ruminococcus sp. | reverse complement strand
GACTACTCCAGCGTGAAGGGCTGTATGATCATTCGCCCCTACGGCTACGCTATCTGGGAGAATATACAGAAGATCCTCGATGCGAGATTCAAGGAGACCGGCGTTGAGAACGTATATATGCCGATGTTTATACCCGAATCCCTGCTCAACAAGGAGAAGGATCACGTTGAGGGCTTTGCGCCTGAGGTAGCGTGGGTAACTCACGGCGGCAGCGAGAGACTTGCCGAGCGTCTGTGCGTGCGCCCGACCTCGGAGACCCTGTTCTGCGAGCATTACGCGAATATAATCAAATCTTACAGAGATCTGCCGAAGAACTACAATCAGTGGTGCTCTGTCGTACGTTGGGAGAAGACCACGCGTCCCTTCCTGCGCTCGCGTGAGTTCCTCTGGCAGGAGGGTCACACGATGCACAGAACTGCCGAGGAGGCAGAGGCAAGAACCGTTCAGATGCTGAACGTATACGCCGACTTCTTTGAGAAGGATCTCGGTATGACCGTTATAAGGGGTCAGAAAACCGACAAGGAGAAGTTTGCAGGTGCGCTTGCGACCTACACCGTTGAGGCGCTTATGCACGACGGCAAGGCGCTTCAGGGCGGTACCTCGCACAACTTTGGCGACGGATTTGCGAAGGCGTTTGGCATTCAGTACCTTGACAAGGATAACACTCTTAAATACTGCCATCAGACCTCGTGGGGCGTTTCCACCAGAATTATCGGCGGTATCATAATGACCCACGGCGACGACTCCGGTCTTGTGCTTCCCCCTGCGGTGGCACCCATCCAGGTTGTCGTAATTCCCGTACAGCAGCACAAGGAGGGCGTGCTTGAGGCGGCGGCGAAGATCGCCGATACGCTTAAGGCCGCAGGCGTGCGCGTAAAGGTAGACGATTCCGAGCAGTCGCCCGGATGGAAGTTCTCCGAGTATGAGATGAAGGGTGTGCCGCTCCGTATAGAGATCGGCCCGCGCGATATCGCGGACAACAAGTGCGTTATCGTACGCCGCGACAACAGAGAAAAGAGCTTCGTTTCCCTTGACGAGCTCGTACCGAGCGTTGAGAGTGGACTTAAGGCACTCACCGAGGCACTCTTTGACAAGGCGCTCAAGCACAGAGAGGAGCGCACCTGGTCGGCAGACACGCTTGATGAGCTGATCAAGATCGCAAACGAGAAGCCCGGATACATCAAGGCAATGTGGTGCGGAGATCTTGAGTGCGAGCTTAAGCTCAAGGAGGAGGCTGACGTTTCCTCACGCTGTATGCCCTTTGGTATGGAGCCCATCGGCGACAAGTGCGTTTGCTGTGGCAGAGCGGCAAAGAAGCTCGTTTACTGGGGCAAGGCGTACTGATTTATTTGAAATGATACCGTAGAAAGGAGCCGGGATAATGGAGCCTGAGCTTATAAGCGTCAGAGAATCGAATAACAACATCGTAAAGCTTGAGTGCTACGACCGACTCGAATCTACGGCGGCGCTCGCGCGTAAGTACGCGCTCGCGGGTTATCCCGACAGATACGCAGTTATTGCTGAGCACTCCGGCGAGGGCGGTGAGCGCGGAATATATATGTCGATGATATTACGCCCCTCGATCTTCCCCTCTCAGGCAGGCCTATTGTCCTCGCTCAGCACTGTGGCCCTCGTTACGGCGCTTGAGGAGCACACGACCAAGAGGCTTGGTATAGGATGGGTCAGCAACGTATTCTGCGAGGGAAGGCAGATAGGCGGCGTAAGCATTGAGGGAAAGCTTGACAACTTCACCTCGTACGAATATATTATCGTCAATTTCTCCGTCACGCTTTCAGACGAGGATTTTCCGCCGAGATTATCCGACCTGATCAAGAAGGTTTTTGCAAGCGACAGCCACTCGATGGCAACGATAATCGCAAAGAATATAATCTCAAAGTTCTTCCCTCTTTATTCGAGCCTCAAGAGCTCGGAAAAATTTATGGCGCTTTACACGCGGAAATTTATCCTTACGGGCACTAAAGTAAAGCTGCTCAAGGACGGAAAAAAGCAGACCTGCAAGGTCGCAGGTGTAGACCCCGAGAACTGCGCTCTGCTGCTTGATACGAGCAACAAAACGAGAATTACCGTCACGTCTCCGAAAAGCGTGATCATACCCAAAACGATTAAGATAAGTAAGAAATGATAAAAAGCCTTCTCCGGCAGGAGAAGGGGGACCACGAAGTGGTGGATGAGGAGAACGCGTGTTTTAACGCCTCATCCGTCTGCCTTCGGCATCCACCTTCTCCCACCGGAGAAGGCTTTTTTAAATCTGCGTTTTCCACAGGCCGTGGAGATTGCAATAGGAGTAGACTGCGAGGGGCAATTCGTCATTCAGGGTAAAGCGCACGACAGGCTCCTCACCGGGAATAAGGAATTTGCGGTGGTGCCCCTTGTTGGTGATAAGGGCGACCCACGAAATAGCGTGATCCTCGCTCATAGGATGAGTTTTTGAGCCTACGTTGACGATTATTTCGTCCCCTTGTCGTTTTACGACGGGCTGATGCTTCTCTGCCCCTGTGTCGGTATACGAGGGCTCCATATTATCCATAGGAGCTCCGCAGCAGTATATCACAGCACCCGACGAATTGATCATTCCTATAAGATTACGGCATCTTTTGCATATAAAGAAATTACTTTTCTTGTCCATATTTTACCTCCGTTTTCAATGCTTATTATTGTGCGATGCGACACATTTTATTCGTTAAATGAATATTTGCGCTGCAAGAGGCATAAGTTGATTTGAAACGAAATTAAACGGAGGCTTAAACCCATGACCGAGAACAGCATATATCAGGACATAGCAAAAAGGACGGGCGGTGATATCTACATAGGCGTAGTAGGACCCGTAAGGACGGGAAAATCGACCTTTATACAAAAGCTGCTTGACAACCTCGTTATACCAAACATTGAGAACGAATACGACCGCGCGAGGGCGACGGACGGCACGCCGCAGAGTGCCTCAGGGCGCACGGTAATGACGACGGAGCCGAAGTTTATTCCCGACGAGTCGGTCAAGGTGCGTATGGAGGACGGAACAGAGCTTAACGTAAAGATGATAGACTGCGTAGGCTACCTCGTCGACGGGGCGCTCGGAAGCGAGGAGGATGGCGAATACCGTATGGTAATGACCCCTTGGAGCGACGAGGCTATGCCCTTTGCAGAGGCGGCAGAGCTCGGCACGGAAAAGGTGATCGGAGAGCACTCGACGATCGCAATACTTGTAACGAGCGACGGCAGCTTTGGCGAGATACCGCGCGAGAGCTTCGTACCGGCGGAGGAGCGCGTGGTGCGCGAGCTGAACGAAAGGAACAAGCCGTTCGCGATAGTGCTTAACTCCAAGGAGCCGCACAGCGAGGAGGCACGCGCGCTTGCTATGTCGCTTGAGGAGAAGTATTCGGCCCCCGTGGCATTGGTTAACTGCACCGAGCTTACGGGAGACGATATCGCCGAGATACTTAAGCTTGTGTTATCCGAATTTCCCATTTCATCTCTGAAATTTGATCTGCCCGCTTGGTGTGAGCTTTTGCCTGCCGAGCATCCCATCTACACCGCGATTTTAGATGAGATAGGCTCGTTTACTGACGAAGTCAGTACACTTGGTGACATAGACAGGAAGATCGGCTCCTACACAAAAATCAAGACGCGTGCGCTGTCGGCAAAGGACGGCACGGGAGAGTTTGACGTGCCGATATCGAGGGATATATTCTATTCGGCAATGTCCGACCTTGCAGGGGTTGAGGTACGCGATGACAAAGGCCTTATGACCACGGTAGTATCACTTGCAGAAAAGTCAAGGGAATACAGCAAGGTGGAGGCCGCACTGCACGAGGTTGAGGAAAAGGGCTACGGCATAGTTATGCCCTCCCCCGAGGAGCTGACCCTTGAGGAGCCGAGGCTGACGAAGCAGTCGGGCGGCTGGGGCGTTAAGGTCACCGCACACGCAAGCTCCATTCATATGATAAAGGCCGGAATAAAGACCGAGCTGTGCCCCGTCGTAGGCACCGAGGAGCAGAGTGAGGCGGTAGTAAAATACCTCGTAGGCGAGATCGAGGAGGAGCCGAAGCGCGTATGGGAGTCGAATATGTTCGGACGGTCGCTTTACGACCTTGTGAGCGACGGACTCAACGCAAAGCTCGAAAACATCCCCGACGAGGCAAGAGAAAAGTTGTCGGAGACGCTGGAACGCATAGTAAACGAAGGTGCAAACGGATTGGTTTGTATATTGCTGTAAGGTTATTTGCACCTTCGGGAATCAGATATCGGTATAGGAGTTTTGCGCTCTGCGCGAAACTCGCAAGCCTGCCGCACAGAGATATCTGCGATAAGAGTTATGGCAGGCTGTTGAGGGGGCGAATGGGCTTGTGTGCATATTGTTATAAAAGATAGCTTTTGCGACATAAATAATTATCGGCAAAAACAAAAAAGATAGACTTTAATGGGTGATGTTCTTAGCGGAGAATTTACACTTTGACAAAAGTGCAAGCATCGCGTT
>CAZQTN010000134.1:0-4493 GCA_964596195.1 uncultured Ruminococcus sp. | reverse complement strand
CGCCTCGCTGTATATTTAGCCTTCTCCGGTGGGAGAAGGGGGACCGCTTGCGGTGGATGAGGCGTCTTTAGAGCATTAAAATTGAGTGCCCAATACCTTTCGGTAAAGGGCACTCCAGTTCTTATTTCTCAAGCATAGCCTGCGCTGCCTCTTGCGACTCAAGCGAAAACGCTATATACTTTCCATCCGTGGCGTACGTAAGTACATTGAAGTCGCCCCACTTATAATCACCGTCACCGTTTTCAACGTGTACGAATATTGATCCCGATCTGGGGGTCATATCGTACATTTTCAATGTAATCATTTCTGTATAATTTGCCCTTGTTGTTTCATCAACGGACTTAACGTCAATATAGTACGGCGCACTTCTTACGTCGTAATAATCATCCGCAACAAAGTCTTTTACCGAAATGTCAAAAGGCGTAGAGATTTCAAAGCCTTCTGCTTCTATCGTGCGTTGAAATGCATATCTGTAACTGTTCGTGTTAATAAGTCCTATTTTAAGTTGAAACAGAAACTCTATGGGAATTTTATGTGTAGTGGGTATTTCTAATGTTATAACGTATGGCCAATAGAAGCTTGGTGAATGATAGAAAGAGCGTGACGATGCAAAGAGTGTTTCTTCCGTAGGCTCTTCCGCAACGGGCGGCTCCTGATTGCACCCACAAAGCAATAGCGAAAAGATCAGTACCAAGGCGATTAAGCAGACTGATTTTTTAAATCTCATAAAACCTCCTTGTGGTTGTTAATTTAGTTGTTTGCAAAAAGTGTAGAGCTCGTTTTCTCCGGTTGTCTGTCCTAAAATACGAATAAAAACACGATCGCCTTCGTTGAGCGTATATGTTATTGAAAAATTATCTCCATCTCCTGAGTCTGCATCAACAGCCAATCGGTTAGATGTTATTCCGTCGGGGATAGGGTATTCATAAAGCTCTCCAAACGTATCGGCTTCTCCAGTAGTAGATATAATTCTTTTCATTTTTCGACCCTTCCTTTCAACAGGGACGTGTTGACTTTTTCAAAGTTCAACTATTGTGTAGTAACCTATAGCCGAAGGAAGCCGAACTCGCAAGGTTTTGAGTGATATATTTTTCCACATACATCGCCGCTTTTTTCTTAAAGCACTTGTCGAGTCGAAGATCGGCAAAAGGCGCGAAAATGTATCGTCGCCGGGCTTGCGAGTTTGATTCCCTTCGGCTATAAGTGAGATTTTACCTGCATAGTGATGATACTATACAGTTTTGCTCCAAAAGAGGAGCACGACCGTTCTATCTGTATTTGCAATCATTAAAGTGTCCTCCTTTCGCAAAAATATCAAAAAGCGCACAGAAAGCTCATACAGAGCCTGCTGTGCGCTGATTTTACTGAAAATGTCGTGTAAGCTTATGCGTTGCAAGCAACGGCAAGGCTCCTTTCTGATTATATTATATACCATATTTTTCCCGAAGTCAATAGTCGCGCATAAATTTCTGCCTTTGTAAAATTTCTTTGCATTTCCTTGACATATCACGGCTTTATATACTATAATATATCTGTTATAACTTTTTCGAGGAATTTTTAAATGGAAGATATGGAAAGATACGGTGATTACACCGAATATGAGGACGATATTCCCAAGGGCAAAAAAACGCCCGTTATGCTCGTGCTCAAAATACTGCTCACCCTCGTGGCAGTCGTAGTCATAGGCCTTTTTGCATTCAGAATGGTGCTTTATAATTACTACCCCGACGGGATAAAGAATATCTATTTCACCGACTCGCTCGCCGCGTATTACGACGAGACCGACGGTAAAATAGATGCCAAAACGCAGAAGCTCCGCGCCCCCTACGACGATGCCAAGGAGGGCAACTTCTTCGCCGCTAACCTTATAATCGTCGAGGGCATCGACCAGATACAGGTCTCCGTCCGCTTTAACGAGGCGCTTATTGACGACCTCAACGCCGAGTACGGTCTGTCTCTTTCCGCCGACGATGCGAGCGCGTTTTCATTCTCTCTCGCGCGCAATCACGAGAGCGAGGATAACGTATTCGTCCCGATCGGCACCCTTGCCGCTACCGACACCGACAGCGCGTTTATGTACCGTTATTTCAAGCTCGTCTTTGACGATGTTGAGCTTGATCGCGGAGGTGAGAACGAGGTAAAATGGCTCGCTTTAGCCGTACACGTAGAGGGAATTGAAGAGCCCTTCCGCATCGCAATATACGAAAATAACAGCGAGCACTCCGAGCTCACTGACTATAAGCTCGGAAGTAAGGAGAAGCCGCAGTGATAAAAGATTTTTCCGCACATCCAAAGCCGCAAAACAATAATTCCAAGACTATAATGTGGGTGTTTTTCGCCCTCGGTGCCGTGGCCGCCGTCGTCTCCGTGATTATAGAAAGCTACCGTGGCGTCGTCGGTCTTGTTGCCCTGGCCCTCATCAGCTCAGGCATTCTTATGTACACCAAGTATGTCTCCGTATCCTTTTACTACGACGTCCTCGGTGAGGATATGGACACTCCATTGTTCGTTGTCCGTCAGCGCGTCGGTAAGCGTGACGTCACACTCTGCCGTGTCGAGCTCGCTGACATCGTTTCCGTAAAGCGCGAGACCGCAGCCGAGCGCAAGGCTCACGTAAGGGAGCAGGGCACGGCTTACTACGTTTATGCGCCCACCCTTATGCCGCCCGTCAGCTACCGTATGCGCGTTGTCGGTCATCGCGAGCGCGCAGAGCTCATTCTTGAAGGAACGGACGAGTTTTTTGATAAGATCATCGAGCTCTCACGCGAGGCGCGTGAGCTCCGCCGCGAGGATGACGAATAACCCTGAGTTGTTGTACAAAATATCTATAAATGTCGCCGAATTTCCTATTCGGCGGCATTTTTTTTGGCTAGAACTTACAGTCTTTGCAAAAAGCATTGTTTTTTCGTTCAAAATGTGTTAGTATATACGCGTAAATATTTAGTATAGCCGAAGGAGATCGAGTTCGGCTATACCGCCAAACGGAGCTTTTATGAAAATTAAAGTTGAAAATAAAAAATACGCCGACCTCATCCTCAAAAGGGAAGAGCTGCGCGCCAAGCACAAGAAGCACAAGAACCCGATAAGGCCCAATATGTTTTTCCGCACGCTGATGCGTTTGGTTTCGGTGCCCGACCTCGTGAGCACGCATTTTAAGCTTGAGCGCAAGGGCATGGAGCGACTTGAGAGGGGTCAGCCGGCTCTCGTCCTGATGAACCACTCGTCATTTATCGATCTTGAGATCGTAGCGAGAATTATGTACCCCCGTCCATTCAACATCGTCGCCACGACTGACGGCTTCATCGGCAAAAATTGGCTGATGCGTAATATCGGTTGTATCCCCACCAAGAAGTTCGTGCACGATGCAACCTTGATCAAGGACGTCCTTTATGCAATTAATGAGCTGAAAAGCTCCGTCGTTATCTTTCCCGAGGCAGGCTACACCTTTGACGGCACCTCGACCTCACTCCCCGACAGCCTTGGCCGCTTCGTCAGGATGCTCGGTGTACCGGTCGTTATGATCACTACCTACGGCGCATTTGCCCGCGATCCCCTCTATAACAATCTTCAGCAGCGCCGCGTCAGGGTCAGTGCAACCGAGGAGTATCTCCTCTCTCCCGAGGATATAGAAAAAATGACGGATGATGAGATCAATGCCGCAATCCGCGCGGCCTTCGCTTTTGACAACTTTGGTTGGCAACACGAGACCCGTGTTAAGATTTCTGAGCCATTCCGCGCCGATTATCTCAATCGCGTGCTCTATAAGTGCCCGTGCTGCTCCTCAGAGGGCAAAATGGTCGGCCGCGGCGTAACGCTCTCTTGCTCCTCTTGCGGCAAGCGCTATACCCTCGACGAGTACGGCTATATGGTCGCCGAGGACGGCGTTACCGAATTTACCCATATACCCGAGTGGTACGAGTGGCAGCGCTGCGAGGTAAGGCGCGATATCGAGGAAGGTAAATATTCCCTTGACGTTCCCGTAGAGATCCTCGCAACCATTGATACAAAGCACCTCTATCGCATAGGCGAGGGCAGACTTGTACACAGTGCCGCCGGCTTCACTCTTACGGGCTGTGACGGCGAGCTCAAATATGAGCAGCGTCCACTCGCATCCCACACCCTCAACTCCGACTTCAACTGGTACGAGCTGGGTGATATGATCTCCATCGGCAACAACGGTATACAGTATTACTGCTTCCCGAAGATCTCGGAGGACGTTGTGACCAAGGCGCGCCTCGCCGCCGAGGAACTGTATAAAATCGTCCGCGAAATAAAGCTTCAGCAAAGGCTTTGCACCGCAACTGAATAAATACAAGCACTCGTGATGCATACCGCACCACGAGTGCTTTTTATATTGCCTTAACGGCGCTTGGTGTACTCGGGATTAAAGGAATAATAATTCTTTTGGTCGAGCCCCTCCTGCGTCTTGCGCAGAATATCTCCAAAGCGCTGGAAGTGCACCACCTCGCGCTGGCGAAGGAACTTGATAACGT
>CAZQTN010000133.1:0-4590 GCA_964596195.1 uncultured Ruminococcus sp. | reverse complement strand
GGCGGCAGATCAACGACAGAATGTATCGTCTCTCCCGCGCTCTTAAGCGCGAGCGGAGCGACAATATGAGGTACTATACCGCCGCTCTGGATAGGTATCTTGGCGATCCTGAAAAGCGCAAGTCGAACGCCGCCGTTATAGAAACGGTACTTGCAAGGCTTGATTATGCCCTCAAGGAGCGCGACAAGGTGAGCGACAAGCTTCTTGCGCTTTATGCTGAGGCAACTCCGGGCGCAAAGATGAGCAGGGAGATGAAGGTTGCGGAAAAAGCCGCAAAATCCGCGTACAGATCTCAGCTGAAAGCGGCAAAGCGCCTCGCCCGTATGCACGTCCCCGCAGAGCTGAAGGATAGAATATATTCGCTTATGAACGGGCGCATCAACACGTTATCAATGATTGAGAAAAACGAGTATCTTTTATCCAAAAAACGTTACACGGGTGCCGATAAACGCACCGTAAAGAGACAAAATAAGGATATGAAGCGCGCAGTCCGCAGGCAGGAAGACGAGATACGCGATCTTATGAAGCGGGCAGAGAAGCACGATGAAAGTCACGGTGGCGGTATACGCCAGATCGCTTGGCTCGTCGGTACGCTTGTTGTACTTGGTGCGATAGGCGCTCTTTATCTTCTCGGTAAATACTATTGGGGGTGGTTCTGATATGCTTTTCGGTAGAAAAAGAAGATCGGAGAAGGATACGCTCACGAACGATCCGATAGTCAGGCGCGAGGCGGAGATTGCACGCCTTGAGGGTGAGCGCGAGGAGCTTAACTCGGAGATCGAGCAGATGCTTCGCGAGTATTCCGTCGCTATCGGCTCACGCGAGCCGATAAAGGGCGTAAGAGCCCGCTCGACTCAGCCGAACGAGTACAGCTTTTGGCACAAAAAGCACAAATAATAAAAAATATTTTGAAAATGTATTGATTTTTTCAAAATATGTGCTATAATTGTTACAGTACAATATGTTAAAAGGAGAGTGACCCGCGGGCCACTCTTCTTCTTATGTTGGCGACAGCAAGGCTTGGCATCAAGCCGATAAAGACAGGAGGACGTATGAAAAAAGGCATTAAGGAAACCGTGCGCGAAGCTATCGAGCCCACCGTAAGGGAGCTCGGATATGAGATCTGGGACGTGACCTATTCCAAGATAGGTGCCGATTATCACCTTGAGATCACGATAGATCGTGCAGAGGGCATCAACATTGAGGACTGTGAAAAGGTGCACAGAGCGATCGATCCAATACTTGATGAGGTCGATCCGATCGAGGGCTTCTATTACCTTGACGTATCCTCTCCGGGACTTGAGCGCGAGCTCCGCACCGACGAGCACATCACCGCGTCGATCGGTCAGCGCGTTGAGGCAAAGCTCTTTGCCCCCAAGGACGGCAGAAAATCGGTCGTGGGCACCCTTACCTCATACGAGGACGGCACAGTGACCGTGACCGAGGGCGACACACCCGTAGCACTTCAGAAAAGCGAGATCGCCCGCTTTACAACATTGTTTTTTGAAAATTAAACATATCATCTAATCAGAAAGGAAGTACACTATCAAATGAACGCAGAGTTTTTTAATGCCCTTGACGTCATAGAGAAGGAAAAGGGCATACCCAAGGAGTATATGATAGCAAAGATCGAGGCGGCGCTCGCAAACGCCTGCAGGAAGGAAGTAGGTCCTACCGCAGTCGTAAGAGTTCAGCTCGATCCCGTTAAGAACGATTTCAGAGTTTTCTGGCAGCGCACCGTAGTTCCCGAGGGCGAGGTCGAGGACGTAAAGACCCAGATCTCCCTGCCCGATGCGAAGGCTATGAGCCGCCGTCACAAGCTCGGCGGTGTAGTTGAGGTTGAGCTTAAGACCAAAAACTTCCGCCGTCTCTCCGCAATCGCAGGTAAGCAGATGATCATTCAGGCCATCCGTGATGCCGAGCGTGAAAGACAGACCCGTGAGTACGAGGAGAAGAAGGAGGAGATCATCACCGCCATCGTCGACAAGGTCGACACCACGAGCGGCAACCTCATCCTTGACACCGGCACAGGCTATGCGACCCTTCTTAAGGATGAGCAGATCCCCGGCGAGGTTCACGAGGTCGGCGACAGACTTAAGGTCTTTATCTCCGAGGTCAAGTCGGGCGAGACCCGCGGCCCCATCGTTACTCTCTCAAGAGTACACCCCAACTTCATCAAGAGACTCTTCGAGCTTGAGATCCCCGAGATCCAGGACGGCACCATCGTAATCAAGGGTGTGTCCCGTGAGGCAGGCTCCAGAAGCAAGATCTCCGTTGAGTCCAGAGACGAAAACGTAGATGCGATCGGCTCCTGCATCGGTAAGAACGGTATGCGTATCTCCGCAATACTTGCCGAGCTCGCAGGTGAGAAGATCGACATAATCAAGTACAGCGACAACCTTCCCGAGTACGTTGCCGAGGCACTCTCTCCCGCAAAGGTCATTTCGGTAGAGATGGACGGCGAGCGCTCCTGCAAGGTCACCGTATCGCCCGACCAGCTTTCCCTCGCTATCGGTAAAGAGGGACAGAATGCAAAGCTCGTTGCAAGACTTACGGGCTGCAAGATAGACATAAAGGCGTAATATGAGTACACAAGCAACCACGGTAAAGAAGCAACCCACAAGGCGGTGCACCGGCTGCGGTGAGCATTTTCCCAAAAAGGAGCTCATTCGCATACTCCGCACTCCCGATGGCGAGATAGTCATCGACGAGCTCGGAAAGAGATCGGGGCGCGGCGCATATATATGCAAAAGGCCCGAGTGCCTGCGCAAGGCGAGAAAGCAAAGACGCCTTGAGGCATCGCTTGAGTGCTCGATACCGGATGATGTATACAACAAACTCGAAGAGGAGCTTAGCGTTGACAACAGATAAAGTAAAAAGGATCAGCGGAATGATAGGCTTTGCAAGAAGGGCAGGCAAGACGGTCATAGGAACCGAGCTTGTGTGCCGCGCAATGTCAAAGGGAGAGGTAAGGCTGGTTGTCATATCCTCCACCGCATCCGACTCAACGAAGAAAAAGCTCACCGTGAAAAGCGCTTTTTACGGCATCTCTTGGGTTATAGCAGAGATAGACACGGAGCGTCTTGGCGCTCTCGTCGGCAAGGGCGGCGCCGTTGCGGCAGTCGCAATAACCGATCAGATGTTCGCTGACGAGATAGTTAAGGCGAGCGCTCAATAACTTTATGAAAGGAAGTTTCCGACCCGCTCGGAAACCGGTGACTTTTATGGCAGAAAAGAAATCGATCAAGGTATCGCAAATTTCAAAGGATTTTAATATAAAAACCAAGGACGTGTCCGATATTTTTAAGGACGTAGGCCTTGATAAGAAGACCGGCGCATCCGTCGAGGCTGAGGAATACGAGCTTTTCCTTCACAGGATCACCGCATCCCATCAGATCAAAAATATTGACGACTACATCGACGGAAAGACGAGGATAACCGTCGTCAGTGAGAAAAAGGCGACCCCTAAGGCGGCAGAGGAGAAGCCTGCGGCAAAGCCCGAGACACCGAAGGCTGAGCCTGTGAAGGCAGAGGCTCCCAAGGCTGATCCTGTGAAGGCAGAGGCTCCCAAGGCAGCACCCGCGACAAAGGCAGAGGAAAGATCTGCGCAGAGACCCGCTCCGACGCAGAGACCCGCCGTGCCCCAACAGCCTCAGCGCTCCGCACAGGAGCAGAGAAGGCCTCAACCCACGCAGGGTAATCAGCAGGGACAGCGCCCCGCACAGCCTCAGGGTCAGCGCGGCGACGTTTACCGTCCTCACAACAACGACCGTAACAAGGGAGGCTTCCAGAGATACAACGACCGTCCGCAGGACGATCCGTTCGCAAAGAGAAGAAACGATATGAACCGTGCCGCACAGGGATTCGGCAAGCCCGGTCAGCAGGGACAGCGTCCTATGCAGGATCAGAGAAAGCCTCAGCAGCCCGTAGCTCCTAAGGCGGAGTCTGTGAAGGTTCAGTCCGCCGAGGCATCTGCACTTCGCCCCGCACAGCAGGCACAGCTTGAGAAGCAGCAGCGCCTTGCAAAGGCACAGCAGACCGCCCCCGTTGCACAGAAGCCTCAGCAGAAGAAGGAAGAGAAAAAGGCACAGAAGCGCGAGCTCCGTACCATCACTCCCACTCAGCAGAGGGATGTTCAGGGCGGCGTAAATATCAACACCGAGTATTCCGCACAGCAGCCTAAGACTCGCGTGGTTGATATGAGAACCTCAGACGTAAACCTTTCCAAATACGACGATCACTACAACGATCAGTATTACGCTATTGCCAACGGCACCGATACCAAGGCGGCTAAGCAGAAGCTTAAGAAGCAGGATAACCGCGGCCAGAACGGCAAGAGCGCAAAGGATAAGGAAAGAGCAGCACAGGAAAAGATGAGAAGAATGGAGATGGAGCGCGCAAGAAACAAGCAGCTTGAGATTACCGTTCCCGATGAGATCACCGTTTCCGAGCTTGCAATCCGTCTTAAGAAGACCTCCGCAGAGGTCATCAAGAAGCTTATGCTTATGGGCGAGATGAAGGGCCTTAACGACGTTATCGACTTTGCCACCGCAGAGCTCATCGCAGACGAGTTCCGCGCGAACGGCGATC
>CAZQTN010000132.1:0-4617 GCA_964596195.1 uncultured Ruminococcus sp. | reverse complement strand
GCCGAGGACGCCGAAAAGCTGGCCGCAAAGATGGTCGAGATCGGCAAGCTGTGCGGCCGCCGCGTCGCCGCGCTGATCACGAGCATGGACACCCCGCTCGGACACGCGATCGGCAACATACTTGAGGTCAAGGAGGCTATCGCCGCCCTGCGTGGCGAGGGTCCCGAGGACTTCACCGAGGTCTGTCTTTCACTTGCATCGACGATCGTACATCTCGCCCTCGGAATTGACGCCGAGGAGGCAAGAGCGCGTGCAGAGGGTGCGATAAGGGACGGCTCGGCTTATAGAAAATTCATTGAATGGATAGGCGCACAGGGTGGTGATGCATCACTTGCAAAGAACCCCGAAGCGTTCCCAAAAGCAAAATACGTACACAAAATTTACGCACCGTACGACGGATTCATAGTACGCACTGATGCGGAAAAGATCGGCCTTGCCTCGGTGGCGCTCGGTGCCGGCCGTGCGACCAAGGACTCGCCCATCGACTACTCCGCAGGCATTATCCTTATTAAGAAAACTGGTGACGCGGTCGCTCGCGGTGAGGTGGTCGCCGAGCTGTATGCAAACGACGACGCCCTGTTTGCCGATGCGGAAAAAACATTCGACAGCGGCGTTGAGTACGGCAAAGAGATGCCAAAAGGGGCACCGCTTATCCACGGTATAATTCGTTAAAATATTAACTTTCCTGTTAAATTATTAACTTATGCCTATACACTTGCTTTTGGTAAAAAAGTGTGTTAATATTGAATTTGTGAGGTGTGAGCGGTGTACAAAAGATTTGTCAGCGCACTGTACGTTCTGAATATAATAGCGCAGGCAATGTTCACCCTGCTCATCCCCGCGGCGCTTATGCTGGGTATCGCGTGGCTCTTTGTCGAGAAGTGCGGCGCTCCCGGCTGGCTGTACGCCGTGCTTATGACTGTCGGCATAATTTCGGGCTTTATTTCGATGATAAGATTCGTTATTCGAGCATCGGAAAGCCTTGAACGGCTCGAAAAGCAGAGGCGTGAAAACAAAAAACCTTAAGGTGATCTTAAAATGCAAAAATCAAAGCTGCCGCTTTTTGAGATAGCGGCACTCGCCATCGGCGAGGTTATAGTATCCGCAATAATATGCGGCGTATTTCTCATCATAGGCAAGGGCTCGCTGCACTACTCGGTGGTGACGGGTGCCCTGCTCGGCAGTATCGTAACCGTCGCGAACTTCCTGTTCCTCGCTATAACGACCAATCGCGCCATAGATAAGGTTATGGCCGAGAGAGGTGACGGTGAGATGGACGAGGAGGCGGCGGCAGAGTTCGCCAAGGAGCACAAAAACAGCATCAACAACGCGGTTAAGATCTCGTCTATCGTGCGCAGTATCGCTATGCTCGTCACTCTGGTGCTTGCATTCCTCTTAAAGGATGTATTCAACGTGATCGCAACCCTTATCCCTCTCGCTATGTTCCGTCCTATACTGACGGTATCGCAAATAATTCTGACAAGGAGGACAAAGAATGGATAGTTTAGCCAACGGCGCAAAGGTCTATTTTACAATACACACTCCTTGGTTTGATATCAACATAACGCAGACCACGATCACTCTCTTGGTCGCAACGATCGCTCTTATCGTGATCGGCGCGCTGCTCGGCAGAAATTTGAAGAAGCGCCCCGGCGGCGGTCAGGTCATAGTCGAAAAGCTGATCAATATGCTCTACGGCTTGGTCGAGGACACGATGGGCAAGCATAACGCAAGATTTGCCCCCTATATCGGAACTCTGTTTCTCTCGTCTGTATTCTGTACCCTGCTCGGTATGACGCAGATCCTTCGCTCGGCAACCGCGGATCTCTCCGTAACGCTGGCGTGGGCGCTCGTCACGACTGGTATGGTATGGTATTGGAACATAAAGAACTTCGGCTTTAAGGCGTGGCTCAAGGGCTTCACCGAGCCGATAGTCGTTATGACACCGATGAACATAGTCAGCGAGATAGCACAGCCCATAGCGCTTGCGTTCCGTCACTTCGGTAACGTAGCGGGCGGCGGAGTGCTTACAGCACTGATCTACACCGCACTCGGCGGACTTTCGAGCATAGTGTTCGGATGGCTGCCCGACGCGGTAGCGAGCATACCGTTCTTACAGATGGGTATCCCCGCATTTCTCTCCATCTACTTCGACCTCTTCTCGGGCTTCGTGCAGGCGTTCGTATTCTCGCTTCTGACTATGGTATACGTCGGAGCGGCGTGCCCTCCGCCCGAGGAGATCGAGGAGGCGAGGCTTGAGGTTGCCGAGAAGAAGGCGGCAAAAAAGGCCAAGAAGCAAAAGAATAAAGCATAATAATTTTAAAAAATAAATATATTCAGGAGGATTTTAAAATGGATATGGCAACAGCAATCGTGGAGGCAGCAAGAGCTATCGGAGCTGCATTTTGTATGGGTATCGGAGCTATCGGCCCCGCTATCGGTGAAGGTCACGCGGTAGGTAAGGCTCTCGAGGGTATGGCACGCCAGCCCGAGGTTGCAGGCACTCTTCGTACCAACATGATCCTTGGTTGTGCTATCACCGAGACCACCGGTATCTACTCCCTCGTCGTTGCACTTCTTCTTATGTTTATGTAATAGCCGAATTTTGAAGGGCTGACAAAACAGAGAAAAGGACAGATTCATGAGTTTAGAATTTTTTACTGACAAATTTGAAGCGTTTGTCGGCGTTAACCCGTTCACGATGATCTTCGCATGGGTCAACCTGCTCATAATCTACTTGTTCCTGCGTAAGCTACTCTTTAAGCCTGTGAAGAATATGATAGATTCAAGGCAGAAGGAGATCGACGATATGTATTCGGGTGCAGAGGCGGCACAGCGTGACGCCGATGCGGCAAAGGTCGAGTACGAAGCGAAGCTTGCGACAGCAAACGAGGAGAGCGAGGAGATCCTTAAGCGCGCGGTGCGCCGTGCACAGCTGCGCGAGGAGGAGATCCTTAACGAGGCGGACGAGAAGGCACAGAGAGTGCTGGAGAGAGCCGAGGAGCAGATCGAGCTTGAAAAGAAGCGCGCTATAAACGAGGTTAAGGACGAGGTCTCCGGTATGGCTATCGAGATCGCATCCGCAGTCATAGAGCGCGACGTGGACAAGAGCGAGCACGAGGCTATGATAGACGACTTCATCAAGACCATAGGTAACGAAAAATGACGGGCACAAGTGAATATGGCCGCGCGCTTTTTATGCTTGCAGAGGAGAGCGACGCGATTGAGGAAGTGAAGAACGACGCCCTCACCGTCAAAACGGTGCTGGCTGAGAATCCGGAGTACAAAAATTTGCTTGACACACCCGCAATATCAAAGGAGGAGAAGCTGGCTCTTGCAGACAAGGCCTTCGGCACTCTGCACTGCTTTGTCTCCAACCTTGTAAAAATGCTTTCCGAGAGGCACTGCGTCCACTCCTTTGGCGATATATACGCGACCTACCTTTCTCTTTATAACGAGAAGATGGGTATAGAGGAAGTCGAGGCAGTCACGGCCGTGCCGATGAGCGCCACTCAGACCGATGAGCTATGCAAGAGGCTTGCGGCAGAAACAGGAAAGAAGATAATAATAAGGAATACCGTGGACCCCTCGATACTCGGCGGAATGAAGCTCCGCTATTCGGGCAAGCAGGTTGACGGCTCCGTAAGGACGCGCCTTGATAAATTTGGCGAGAGCCTTAAAAATATCATTGTTTAACAGGTGATACAAATGCAGTCGAAAATTGATGATATCAGTAAGATAATCAAAGAACAGATAAAGAACTATTCGTCGAGGATCGAGCAGGACGAGATAGGCTACGTTATCTCCGTCGGTGACGGTATATCCAAGGTATACGGTCTCGACAAATGCAAGGCCAACGAGCTGCTTGAGTTTGCGAACGGTACTTTCGGTATGGCGCTCAACCTTGAAGAAAACTGCGTCAGCGCAGTTCTGCTCGGTAACGACGTCGGCATCAGCGAGGGCAGCCTCGTTAAGCGTACGGGTCGCGTGGTTTCCGTACCCGTGGGCGATGAGATGATCGGTCGAGTAGTAAACGCGCTCGGCCAGCCCATTGATGCAAAGGGCCCAATAAATGCGAGCGAATACCGCCCCATTGAGCGCAAGGCGTACGGCATAATCGAGAGAAAGTCGGTTTCCGTGCCCCTGCAAACGGGTATCAAGGCGATAGACTCTATGATACCGATCGGTCGCGGACAGCGCGAGCTTATAATCGGCGACAGACAGACGGGTAAGACGGTCATCGCAACCGATACCATAATCAACCAGCGCGGCAAGAACGTGATATGCATCTACGTGGCGATAGGCCAGAAGCAGTCGACGGTCACGAACGTGGTTGATACCCTTTACAAAAACGGTGCTATGGACTACACCATCGTCGTATCGGCTACGGCGTCGGAGTCCGCACCCCTTCAATACATCGCACCCTATTCGGGCTGTGCGATGGGTGAATACTTTATGGATCAGGGCAAGGACGTGCTAGTAGTTTACGACGACCTGTCCAAGCACGCGGTGGCATACCGTGCCCTTTCCCTGCTTATCAGGCGTCCTCCGGGTCGTGAGGCGTATCCCGGCGACGTATTCTATCTCCACTCAAGACTGCTTGAGCGTGCGGCAAGA
>CAZQTN010000131.1:0-4622 GCA_964596195.1 uncultured Ruminococcus sp. | reverse complement strand
GTAGGGGCCGATCGCGCTGTTAAACTGAACTCTAAATCCGCGGTTTACCATTACGTTGCCGTTATCGTCTACCCACGGAACTCTGAACTTAATAATTCTCTCAGGTTCTACCATACGCTCAACCACGCCGCTCTTGATATATTCGGGGCGCTGCTCGAGTACGGGCTCGATAGATTCCAAAACCTCTTTTACAGTCTGATGAAATTCGGGCTCGTTAGGATTGCGCTTTTCAACTCTTTCCATCAACTCGTTTAAATAATCTAATTTGAACATTTTAATCACCTCTTTATCAGATTTCAAAAAAGATAGTTTAATTTTAGCACAGGTTTTTAAAAAATGCAATAATAATATGTGATTTTTTTGCAAATAATATTTGCCCGCGCGTGGAATACTAAAAGAAAATGAAAGATTTTTACACGAGGCTTGCATTTTGTTAGCAAAAATTATAAAGCGCCCCCGACTTACGCTACCTGCGCGCGCATCGATGTGGTACACCGCAACGTCAGCGCTTGAGCGCGGGGTGAATTTCATTTTCACACCAATTTTCACACGTGCACTCACGCCCGAGGAGTACGGCCTTTATCCATTATACGTAAGCTTTATGAGTTTGTTTACCATCGTTATCACCCTTGAGCTCGGTGGCAACGTCGTCTACCGAGGTCTTGCAAAATACAAGGGTCGGGAGTGTGAGTTTATCAGCTGCGCGCTTGGAATCATATCCCTATTTACCCTCTTGTCACTCGTCGCTCTTGCGTTGTACGGCGATGCGATCTCCGTTTTTACCGGTCTTAGCCGCGAGATACTGCTTTTTCTCATTTTACAGGTGTTCTTTAACGGTATTTTAAATCTGCACCTTGCAAAGAGCCGATATGCTTATGAATATAAGGGCGTCAGCGCGATAAACTCAGCGCTTGCCATACTGTCGCCTACCCTGTCGTTTTTGTTGATTAAATTCACACGGGTGCGCGCTACGGCAAGAATCATCGCACCGCTCATCGTCACGGCGATCATTGCGATGCCGCTTGTCATTACGATGCTTCGCAGGGGCAAGCGGATCTTCTCACGGGAGATCTGGTGGTATATACTCAAGCTCGACCTGCCCCTTTTGCCTCACTTTATTTCCACGGCGATCATCGCCCAATCGGGCAAGATCATCGTAGGAAGATACTTTGGAGAGGGGGCGCTTGCCAAGTATTCAATCGTCTTTTCAATGGGTTTCGTATTTTCCTTGATAACGGTCGGCATCAACTCGGCTCTGGCACCGTGGATCAACCGCAAGCTGGCAAGCGGTGAGGGTGAACGAATAGCAGTTGCGGTCGAGCCTGCGTTTACCCTATTTGCGCTGCTTACACTTTGCGGCCTGTGCTTCTCGCCCGAGGGGCTCGCCTTTCTCGCACCGCGTGAATACGGAAGCGCGCTCGGTGCGATCTACCCTCTCAGCATATCTGTGCTGATCGGATTTCTCAGCACGATCACAAACGCGGTGCTCCTTTTTCACGAGCGGTCATATCTTATAAGCACGGCATCGGTAATAGCCGCCGCAGTAAACCTCACCCTCGGACTGACGGTCACGGCGCGCTACGGCTGTATCGCCGCCGCATTCGTCCAGCTTGCTTCGGCGCTCGTTTTATTTGTGGTAAGCGCCGTTATGCTGGGGGGCGTGTCAAAAAAACGGCTACTAAAGCCAACAAGTCACCTGGCTGTAATAGGCTTCACTGCGGCTTCGTCCGGACTGCTTTATCTTTTGCGCTACTCTTTCCTTTCGCGCTCGCTTCTCTTTGTCGCGCTTGTGATGCTCGCGGTGCCCGTTACGTTAAAATGCAAAACGCTGATAATTGAAAAAGAAAACGCTCGGCAGTGATCTGTACCTGCCGAGCGCTTTCTTTTATTTTGTTTGCTCCTTGAGTGCTGCTCTCTTCTGCGCGGCTATACGCTTACGCTGAGGAGTATCAAGCACTACCTTACGAAGTCTTATGCTCTTGGGAGTAACCTCGATAAGCTCGTCCTCGGTGATAAACTCGATCGCCTCCTCAAGCGAGAGCTGACGGGGGGTGATGAGGGTGAGCTTTTCATCCGCACCTGCGGAACGGATGGCGGTAAGGTGCTTCTCGCGGCAGACGTTGACCTCGATGTCGTCTGGCTTGGGGTTCTCGCCGACGATCATACCCTCGTATACGGGGGTAGCAGGGCCGATAAAGAGGGGGCCGCGATCCTGCGACTGGTAAAGGCCGTAGGTGGTGGAAACACCGTTTTCGCTCGCGACGAGGGATGAGGTGAAGCGGGTCTTGATCTCACCGCGGAACTCCTCGTAGCCTGCGAATATCGTGGAGATAAGTCCCTCACCGCGCGTGTCGGTGAGAAGCTCGCTTCTGTAACCGAACAGACAACGGGTGGGAATGGAGTAAAAGAGCTTCTGACGGGAGCCGTGGAGCTGCATATCAACGAGAGTTCCCTTTCTTGCTCCGAGCTTTTCCATAACTGCGCCGACGTACATCTCGGGCACGTCGACGATGACGTCCTCGATCGGCTCGCACTTAACGCCGTCTATCTCCTTGTAAAGCACGCGGGGATTGGAGCAGCAAAGCTCGTAGCCCTCACGGCGCATATTCTCAATAAGGATAGAGAGGTGCATCTCACCTCTGCCCGCAACGCGGAAACTATCGGTGGTCTCACCGTCCAGGACGCGCAGAGAAACATCCTTAAGGAGCTCTCTGTAAAGGCGAGCGCGCAGGTGACGGGAGGTCACGTACTTTCCCTCCTTGCCTGCGAAGGGAGAGTCGTTGACCGAGAAGGTCATCTCCATAGTGGGCTCGCCGACCTTGACAAACTCAAGCGGCTCGATAAGTGCGGGTGAGCAAACGGTATCACCGATGGAAATATCCTCACAGCCGGAGAAGCATACGATGTCGCCAACCTTTGCTTCGGTAACGGGAACACGCTTCAGACCGTCGAACTGATAGATGGAAACGATCTTTGCAGGTCTGGTCTTTGCATCGGGGTTGTGATAGTTACAAATGGACACGCCCTGTCCCTGCTTCAACACACCGCGCTCAATACGGCCGATACCGATACGACCGACGAACTCGTTGTAGTCGATTGCGGAAACGAGAAGCTGGAGGGGCTCTTCCTCCTCGCCCTCGGGCGCGGGCATATATTCGAGTATGGTATCAAGCAGAGGCTTAAGATCCGTGCCGGGTGCGTGGGGGTCGAACGATGCTGTGCCGGCTCTGCCCGAGCAGAAGAGCATAGGAGAATCGAGCTGCTCGTTGGTAGCGTTGAGCTCAATGAGAAGCTCAATCACCTCGTCGCCAATCTCGTCAAGGCGTGCATCGGGGCGGTCGATCTTGTTTACAACGACGATAACGCGATGATTCATCGCAAGCGCCCTCTCAAGCACGAAGCGGGTCTGGGGCATAGGGCCCTCGGCGGCATCGACGAGAAGTATAACGCCGTTTACCATCTTAAGGATACGCTCGACCTCGCCGCCAAAGTCGGCGTGACCGGGGGTATCAACAACGTTTATTTTTACGTCCTTATAGTGAATTGCTGTATTCTTGGCAAGAATAGTAATGCCTCTCTCGCGCTCAAGGTCGTTCGAGTCCATTACTCTGTCGGTGGTTTCCTGGTTATCACGGTATATGCCGCCCTGACGGAGCATCTCGTCAACGAGGGTGGTCTTGCCGTGGTCAACGTGAGCGATTATCGCGATATTTCTTAAATCGGTACGCTTCATTCATTTGTCCTCTTATTTTTTATATATTATTTCCTAACCGAATTATTATAGCACAATATGACGAAAATTGCAAATTTTATTTTTTACAGATTTTTACCGTATCTCCCCCGTGTTTTTGGAATATAGCACCAAAAAGACGGCGGCTATTGCTTTTTTCGCTTACGCGTGGTATAATTAATGCAATCAAAACAAAGAGGAGGACTCTCAATGACACCGGGAAGCGTATCAAACGACAGACCTGATCTCAACAAATGCCCCGATTGCGGCTGCTACTTCTCGCAGGACGACTGCCCCCTGTGCGGCAAGCCCTGCCCCGACGAGATGCGCGCCGGCAACCGCAAAGCCGTCAGGCAGAAAAAGAAGAAAACGGGCACATCAGACAGAGTCATATTTATAAATTGGTACCATCGCTGGTGGTTTATCATACTGATGCTGTTCTTCTCACCCATTATCGGTATTATACTGCTTGCAACGAGTCCGCACAAGAAGTCGCGAAAGGTGCTCGTTATCGTGCTGGCGGTCGCGTACACCATTTTCGTGACGTACGGCCTCGGAGGAATGCTGATAGGTGGGATCACCGAGCTTTTCAATCGGCCGGTAGACACATCGCTTGACAGAGATGAATATATCGCAAAATGCGAGACGGTCGACGCAGAGGACTTTTACCGCGATGCCGAGAGCTACGACGGAAAATTTGTCACGATGACTCTGAGTGTGAAATATAAGTTCGTCGACGTTGACGCATACAGCGAAAAATACGCGACATATTACGTTTGCAGCGGCGAGGGCGGCGAGTACACCATACTGATGCGCGACTGTTTGCAGGACGGCAAGCGCAACTTTATCCCCGGCGATTCCCTGACCGTGTATGGCGAGGGCGCGGGAAGCA
>CAZQTN010000130.1:0-4643 GCA_964596195.1 uncultured Ruminococcus sp. | reverse complement strand
GCTATAAGCTCAACATCAACTGCAGAAGGTACTTCTTCCTGCCTCCGAGAAAGGAAGCTCCGATTGAGTTTACGAGCAGGCAGGCTGATGCGCGCACGATGCAAGTTGCCATCACCGATCTGAAGCTGTATTTCTTTGAGTCGCAGGTTGGCTTTGCGGAAATGGAGTGCGAGTACAAGAGCGACTCCATCGACGACTACCTTGAGCTCAACTACTTTATCTGCGAGGCAAAGAGCGACAAAAACCGCTTTGTATGCCACGAGAAGATATGGAACGAGGAAGCGAAGACAAATGACGAGGTGACGACGGAATTTACCGTTGAGGAGCTGCTCGACAAATTCCTGTCCTGTGCGACCTGTGCTGAGAGTGCAGTAGAGTTCTCTTACCGCAAGGCGAAGCCGCTCGTATATTCATACCTTCTCGTCGACGAGAAGCCGGAGGACATAGGCGAGCTGTTACAGCACCTGACGAAGAACTACAAGGAGAGCTACCGCTTTGACGACTCGTGCACGAAGATCAAGAGCGTGCATCCGTTTGAGAACTCCTATTGGACGGGATCGCTCAACGGCGCGACGAACATCAGCTTTCTGACGGGCGATGCGATCACCGACGGCTTCTTCCGTGACAACTTCTACGTTAAGGCGAAGGACACCTATTATTTTCTGTTCCTGAACGTGCTTCATCAGCGCCATTCGGTAATCGATATTATGGGTAAAATGGGACACCTCGACCGTCTGGTCAACGACTTCCATATTATGGACAAGCAGCTCAGGCTGGCAAGGAAATACGAGGCGGAGGCGATAAACCTAAAGTTCCGCGCGTTCTTCAAGTGCCCCTCGACCGTCGAGCACGTGAACGACTACTACGATATGCTTCAGAATGCGCTTCAGGTTGGCGCGTTCTACGACAACTTCAAGAGCGATATTGCAAACCTGCAGAACATATGCAGCAAGTACGTTGAGAGGATCAACGAGCGCGACAAGAAGATCAAAGCGCGCAAGACGGCAAAGACCGAGATATTCGTTTCCATCTTTGCGGCTATCGTCGCAGAGGTAACGCTGTTCAATAACTCCTGGGCACTCGTTGAGAAGGTGCTTGGACACTCTATATCCTTCTGGACGCCCGGTGTGCTGATCCTTTGCGCTACTATCGTATCCCCCCTTATCACCGTGTTTACAAGCGTACGCAAGCAGGCCGTCGAGATCAAGCGACTGACCAAGCTGATCGACGAGGAGGAGGCGGAAAAGCTCGTCGAGGACGACAAGCATCGCAAGCTGAAGGCTCGTTTCCTCAAAAAGGTCAAGAAGTCGCATAAGAGCAAGAACAAGAAGAAAAAGGCTTGATTTTTTCGCACAAATACCGCAAAAGCGGCCACCCGTGTGAAATTAGCGTGTTATCCTTGAAGGAGAACACGATAAACGATGCTTGCCCTTTCGGGCAAATGATGTTGCCTTTGGCAATGATGTTCACTTCGTGAATGGTGTTACGCCCGACGGCGTAGTGGGCAAGCATCACATCATTGCGAGCATATGCTCGCAGCATCATTATGCGTAGCATAACATCATTTTTGCGCAAGCAAAAACATCACACAAAAAGGCGAAGAACGTTTTATTGCGTTCTTCGCCTTTTTGTGTGTTTTATACTGCTATGAGCAGGGGCGTTGTACTATGACCAAGCCGTAGGATTTCCGTTTTCATCATAGTGCCAATACCGGCGCCCGTCCGCCCCGTACGAGGGCTCTGTTTCAGAATAATAACAGATATATTCACCATCGAACGGTAAGCACTCTTCCCACTCGGGGTACGCTATGCTTTGCCACTGTTCGTAGGTTCCGAGATAATATACGATGTCCTCATCACAGTTAGAGTCGAAAGCATTTGATCCAAGGAATTCCAAGCTGCTCGGAATGATTACATAAACGAGCGGACAGCTACCAAACGCATAGCCACCGATGACCTTGAGACCCTCGGGCAAAATTACGTACTGAAGCTGCAAGCACCTGTTGAAGGCGTTTCTTCCTATGTAAGCGCAACCGGGCTCCACCATCGCAGAGGTAATGCCGGGCTCTGCCCCCAGAAGGAAGAGGTAAGAATTGGTCGAGCTTCCAAGATATTTGAGACCATCCTTGAGCACGGTGTACTGAATATTATTGCATTCGGTAAAGGTACTGGAGTCTATATCGGGCGCACCGTCGGGCAGAGTCACGCTGACAAGAGCCTCGCACCAACCGAAGGCCTCACCGCCAATGATTTTAAGATTACTTGGAAGGTGTGCACTCGTGAGACTCGTGCAGGTACGGAACGCACAGTCGCCAATGCTCTCAAGGGTACTTGGGAAGGCCACTTCCGTCAGGCTCGAGCATGATTCGAAGGCGTTATTTCCAATCTCTACGAGCCCCTCGGGCAACTCAACGTATTCCAAGAAACGACAGGATCGAAAAGCGAAATTGCCAATACTCTTCAAGCTGCTGCCGTTCTCAACGAACACCCTTTTGAGCTTGCTGTTATACGATCCAAACGCGTAATCTCCGACGAACTGAATCGTTTTGGGGATAAACAGATTCTCCTGATACAACTCGATCGCATATCCGCGGTCGGCGTACATCGACATCACGGCAGTAACCGGCTTGCCCTCGTAGGTATCAGGCAATATTACGCCCGAAAAATCTTTTTCGCTTGTATAATTATATCTATCGGTTGTGAAGGTGATCCAATAGGAATTACCGTCGTCGGACAGGGTGAATACTGCAAATTTGTCCGTAAGAAGCAAGGCGTTACACGAGGAGCAAACTGTGCGATCGATATCTGCATTATATTCAAGCAAATGCTCGCCGAGGCGTTCACCCTCGGTATAAAAGCACCTTTTACAGGTTCGAGGATCTGCACAGGTTGCATCGGCAAAATCGTGTCCGAGTGCAGGAATGATCTCCTCGGCCATAACACCCTGACAAGACGTGCATATTTTATGCCTGAGACCGTCACTCGTACAATCCGCCTCCTCAAGGATGATCCAATCGCCGAGGGTATGATCCTCAAGTGGCACGCTTTGATCCTGCGCTTTACCGCAGACTGTACACTGCCTTCTCTCTCGACCAAGCTCAGTGCAGGTGGGCGCAACGCGAATCTCCCAATCCGAGTACGTATGTCCGACGGGCTGTGTGTGGTATTGATATACGTCCTCACACACCGCACATTTTTGATTCATAATTCCGTGACGCTCACAGTCAGGCCATATGATCTCGTAGGCTTCACCGTAAACGTGCGTATTCATTACCGCATACCCACATCTCGTACAGCGAGTGGGGTCTACACATGTACCGCCCTGAAGATCGTGGCCAAGCTTTTCTGCAACGGCGTTTTCGTTTTGTCCGCAAACTGTGCAGGTGCCTACCTTCACGCCGTTCTCGGTACAGGTGGGCTCTTGGGTGACATCCCACGTCATAGAGTGTCCGGTTTTACCGACAGGGCTGTCCTGTGTGAAGCCGCACCCGGAGCAATATCTGGTCTGCGTGCCCCCCTGAGTACAGCTCGGCTCATTTGTAACACTCCAATCGCCGTAGGAATGTCCCTTTGCGATAACCGATTTTTCGGTTTGTCCGCACTCGGTACAAACACGCTGCTGCTCTCCGTTCGAGGTACAAGTAGCTTCGGTGGTTACGCTCCATTCGCCGGAATGTCCCGTTTTATAGGCGATTTTCGTTTCGTAATGGCTACACGAGGTGCACATTCTTCCCTGCTCTCCGTTTTCGGTACAGGTAGGCTCGGTAACGTAGCTCCAGTCACCCGTATGACCCGTCCTTAATACAATGCCACTTTCCTTATAATCGCAAACGAGGCACTTCCTTTCCTTTGTGCCATCCTCGGTGCAATTTGCAGATTTAGTGATCTGCCAATCATCGAAGGCGTGTCCGTTTCCCGTGCCCTCAGCGTAATTACAGCGCGTACACTGCTTTCCGCCCACACAAGTGGAGTCCTGCAAATCGTGCAACTCGAAGGATGGAATGCTTTTCTCAACAAGTGCATCACAGATGGTGCATATCAGCTGCTCCTCACCGTCATCAAAGCAACGCGGCTCGGCTACGACTCTCCAATCACCGGCGTGTCCTGATGCGGGAATCTCCTCGGATTTTGTTTCACCACATTTGGAACAGGTGGATGTGCGCTCGCCCGCATCTGTACAGGTCGGTGCCAAGGTTTGCTCAAATGCACCGAAATTATGCTCTTTAAGCTCGCCGTATCCCTGATTACAACGAGTGCAGACCGCCTTGTTCTGACAAGTCGCCTCTCCCCCTGTATGTCCGAGAGCAGGTATAGAAGCATCAGTTACCTCGCTGTTTCCGAGCGCATCGGAAAACAGTTTACCGCAATCGCTACAACGGTAGTGGTCGGCAACGCCGACCTCAGTACATGTCGCCGCCGTTCCATCGACCGCAACGAGGGTGTGCTCGTGCTCGTTATCTCCGCACGCCATCAAAAGCATACAAGCGAAAACGATTATCACAAGCAATGTCAAATACTTTTTCATTATTTCTCTCCTTTGTTTAATAAAAATGCATATAAAAAGTGCGACGAACGGAGTCGTCGCACAAAAACGCAAACTCCGATTTGTCGCTCAACAAACTTTACGCAAAATGGGTTTAATCA
>CAZQTN010000129.1:2544-4675 GCA_964596195.1 uncultured Ruminococcus sp. | reverse complement strand
GGAGCATAGCGCCCGAAAAGGTCGCAAAAAAAGCGCTACGTATACTGAATAAGCGTGCCCCTCGCTTTTCATACAGCATAAATCGAAACCCGCTTTTGCTGCTTTTGAACGCATTGCCGAGAAGAACGCAGCTATGGGTTATCAAGCAGGTGCTGAAAACCAAAGAAAAGGGAAGCAGTAAATTGAATAGCCCACACCGGCAGAAAAGGGACGAAGAATTGTTGAAATTTCCCGTCCTCTTTTTTGCTTTTTTTACAAGCACCGCTTCCGCGTCAACAAAAGCTGTTTTGGCTTTGTGGATATGCTGTTGCTTCGCTTGGCTCGATATATTTGCCTTGCGGCAAATTCAATACGATATAAATCCGCGCAGGCTGATTTATATTGATGCGTACCTGCTCTTTCTGCTTGTATTTTTGGACAAAAATGGCGCGTTGGTGGCACCCGTGTCACTTTATCGGCGTGCGTGATGCTGCAATTTGCCGCACGGAGTGGCGCAATTCAAGGGTGCCCTACGCGTCGTGTTCGTTCGGCTTTTTAATTTTTTTTATTTTCTTTGCAATAAAAAGGCCTTGAAATTGATTATTTAAATAAAGGGAGCGATGAAAAAATGCAGAAAATGCTGTTGATATCGGGCGGCGTTCACAGAAAAGCATTGTTTTTTGTCACTGTTTGTGATATAATTTAATGAAAACATTCATTAATTGCGAAAGGTGATGACGACCGTGCTTATAATATGCGCAATGACGGAAGTAGATATTCTAAGCCGAGATACCAAAATCGAAAAGCTCGTCGAGCGGATGTCTCACGGTGAGATGTCTGCTATGGGTGATCTCTACGAGCTTATAGAAAAAGACGTTTATGCATATGCATTATCGAAGACCGTCAATAAAAGTGATGCCGAGGATATAACCCACGATACCTTCGTTCAGGTGTGGAAAAGTGCAACGCAGTATAAGCCTATGGGCAAGCCGCTTGCGTGGATATTTACCATTGAAATGAACCTGATACGCAGGCAATTTAACAAAAATCAAAGATTTGTTCCGCTGGACGATACGGTTGAGGTCGAGCCCGATGACGGAGATCTTACGGAAAGCGTGATCGATAACGTATTTCTGAAACGAATGCTGAGCATCCTGTCCGAGGAGGAACGCGAGATCATAACTCTGCATGTCGTTTCGGGTCTTAAGCACAGAGAAATAGCTAAGCTTTTGGAAAAACCGCTCTCGACGGTACTCTCAAAATATTATCGCGCCGTTAAAAGGCTGCAGATCGAAATAAAGGAAAAGGAGGAGCGGATATGAAGAAGCAGGACTTGAAAAACAGAATAACCGAGGCTTTCGGATCAGAAGCACCTGATCTTCGTTCGAGAATACTCGCTTCTTGTGAAAAGGAAGCACAGCTTCCTGCTTTGTCTTCGCGCGCGCAGTTTGTAAAAGCGCCCGCAAGGCGATACAACTGCAATCCGGTAATTAAACGAGCGGCAGTGTGTGCTATCTGCCTTGTAATTTTTGTTTCCGGTCTTTTGATAGGCTTGCTTATTCCGAACGGGGACGAAACGGTGGCACCTGTCGACGCAGAGGCATTCGTTTATCTTGATGTAAACCCGAGCATTGAGCTCAGGATAGACAACGAAAATAAGATCTTGGAATGCTTGGCAATAAACGAGGATGCGCAAGCAATACTTTCGGGATTGACGCTTGAGGGCGTGGATATGAAAACCGCGCTTACGGCTCTCACCGGAGCGATGTGCGTTAACGGCTATCTTACCGAGGAGGCCAACTCTATTCTGATCAGCGTTGATGCAAAGGACGATGAGACCGTTTCGGCGCTCCTCGTCGATATCACGGACAAGATCAATGCCGTGTTTGAAAACTCCACCATTGAATGCTCTGTCATCGCGCAGGGCGTAAAGGTCAACGACGAGCTGAAGCAAAGGGCACAGGAGAACGGTGTTTCGGTAGGCAAGATGCATTTTATCGACAAAATGGTCGGCGAAATGGACGTTTTCAACACCGAGGACGTTTCCGGCCTCGTCGATATGTCTATTAAGGAGCTCAATCAGATGTACTCTCAAAAAACGGATGGCGGCAACGAAAACGATCCGTCCGGAAAAGATGAAAACGGTGCGTCA
>CAZQTN010000129.1:0-2444 GCA_964596195.1 uncultured Ruminococcus sp. | reverse complement strand
AACGGTTCGTCCAATGAGGATGATTCAACAGAAGATGACCGCGTAAGCATAAGCGAGAGCGTTGCGTTGGTGCTGTTGTTTGCGGTGCTCGACGTCGATACCTCGGAAATTGAATGGTACGACATACAAAGGAAGCCGTCCGACGAGCACGGAAGCGGATTGCCGGTGTATCTTGTATCCTTTGGACTAAAGGGCGATGATGTCACATATGAATATGAGATAGATTGTCAGACCGGCAAGGTCACAGGATCGGATGGCAGCGTATTGAACGAAAAAAGAGGCTGGTAAAGTCCCGAAGAAAACGAAGCGACCGATTGCGTGAGGCAAAAAACAGTAAACGACGCGGTTCGATCTTAAGTCCGAAAAGCTTCCGTAATCCCCTATAATATATTAATATTTTAAGTATATATTGTAACATTTTATATTTTTTAATATTTTTTTAATATTTTTTTGCGCAGAACTATTGAAATACGGACAAATGTATGATAAAATCTATTGGTAATGGGGCGGATTTTTATTCGTAAGTTGACAGTATGACCCGAATATGGGTCAGCAAAGTCAATGAGATTTACGGAATTTGTCCCGATTAAACTTTTGTTTTGAAGGTCGATGTGAAATTGAAAATAAAAACGCAGCAAGAAGAAGTGGTGATGACACCATTGAAGACAAAACAGAGTGTGGATGCTAAAGAAGAAACAATTGTGATCATGCCGTATGAAAGCTCCGAGGAATTTTACGTTGAGGATCTTGGTGAAATTGACAAAAAGCCCGTGTATTCCTTTTTCAAACGTGCATTAGATATAGTCCTTTCACTCATAGCGCTGATAGTTTTGGCAATACCGATGATGGTCATCGCCGTGCTGGTCAAATGCTCCTCAAAGGGAAGTGTGTTCTACCATCAAGAGCGTTTGGGCTTAAACGGTGCTAAGATCGACGTGATAAAGTTCCGCACGATGTGTATGGATGCGGAAAGCAACGGCGTCCAATGGTCGAACGGAGATTTCGATCCCAGAATTACTCGCATGGGACGCTTGTTGCGCAGAACCAGATTGGATGAGCTGCCGCAGTTTTGGTGCATTTTAAAGGGTGAGATGAGCTTAGTGGGGCCAAGACCTGAGCGTGAGGTGTTCTACGACAAGTTTGAGCAGTACATTCACGGATTTCACGAGCGCCTGAAGGTAAAGCCCGGACTTACCGGATATGCACAGGTGTGCGGAGGCTATTATCTTAAGCCCGAGGAAAAGATCGCATACGACGTTGAGTACATAAAGAAAAGGTCTATGTGGCTGGATATAAAAATTATGTTCAAAACGCTTAAAGTGGTGTTAAGTGGCGAAGGCGCAAAATGAGGAATTTTGAATTATGTTAACTATCCGATTAAGGACGCTTGTTCTGCTTGCGTGCTTGCTTGAGTCTGTATGGCTGTTGATAGCACAAGCAATAGGCAACATCGTTCTTTTGATACCATGCTTGGTGTGCTTTTTGGTGCTTGTAGCGTGGTCTGCAATAAAGGGAATGGCTTTCCCTGTATTACTCTTCTTTTTACCATTCGCCGCACTTCTGAAAATGCAGCCCGGACAAACCTCGTTTTTCACCGTCGCGTTGCTTGTTGTGTATTTGATATGCTTGGTGTTTGGCCACCGAAAAATCGGAATACCACACGTTATTCCGGGAGCTCTTCTAATAGGACTGTGTCTGTTTGTAAAAATGTTGTTTGGCTATGAAATAAATAGCGACTTTATCTTGTTCGCAGCATCATTGCTACTTGTTCCTTTCGTATCGATAGAGTTTGGCAAAAGGTATGATTTTTTCTGGTTGACACTGTTTTTTACCATAGGAATCGCACTGGCCGCGATATCCTCTTTGTATCTGACGAAATTTGCATCGATCGCCCGTTATATCGAGAGCTATGAGCTTTTTGGCGTAGTGAGACATTCGGGATACTACGGCGACCCCAACTTTTATTCAGCACACGTTTCTGCCGCCTTGGCGGGGGTTATGATATTGCTTTTAAACAACACCGGTAAAAGAAAAATGGTTTTATTGATACTGATGCTGATGCTGCTTACTTATTGCGGATTCCTGGCAGTTTCAAAAACGTTTTTCCTCGTTGCGGCGTGCTTGTTTCTGCTTTTCTTTCTTGAGCTTATGTTCAAAAAGGGCAGGCTGACTATAAAGCTTTTGTTGCTTTTAACGTTTGCCGTAGGAATCGTTTTTCTCCTTTCATCTACAGCCTTTTCGGATCTTGTCGGTATGATAATGTCTAGATTTGCCAGAGATTCCAACGTCTCCGATCTTACTACGGGACGGACGGATATTTGGCTCAAATACTTGCGGGCGTTTGAAGAGGATACTCTTTTGCTGATGTTGGGCAAGGGATATACGAACGTTATGCTGATTGAAAAAGCATCTCATAATACTGTAATTCAGGCAATTTACCAATT
>CAZQTN010000128.1:0-4689 GCA_964596195.1 uncultured Ruminococcus sp. | reverse complement strand
GGCTCGTCCGCCACACCTGCATATTAAGTTTTAGAGAAACACATCGATAATTCGATGCGCTTCCAGCGCAGTCAACCGCATCCGCAATTTAAGCTTTTGCGATTTCTACCTGTATAATATACCACAAAAACAGGGGTTTGTCAATACGATTTGAAAAATTAAATGATTGCGCGGTGTTATTTTTTGAAAAACCTATTGACAAAAAGGAAAAAAGTTGATATACTATTATGGCAGGTTGATAGCCACACCTGTATGGAGAAGTACTCAAGTGGTGAAGAGGCGCCCCTGCTAAGGGTGTAGGTCGGGCAACCGGCGCGAAGGTTCAAATCCTTTCTTCTCCGCCAAAAATACGGCATACTCATTGGAGTGTGCCGTATTTTTCTTTTTTGCGCGGAGAAGAAAGGATTTGCCAACCTCTGCACCGCAGTTCGCAAAGCGAACGGCGGCGCAGATAACGCAGCGAAGCCGAGTCGGAAAGCTCGCTTTTCAGGGAGGCGAGCAAAGTTGCTCCGCGAGCCTTGTGCAGTAGCACAAGAAGGGCGCAATGCGCCCGAAATCCAAAAGGATTTCAGAGCTCGCAAGGAGTAAGGTTCTGAAATTCTCCGCCAAAAATACGGCATACTCATTGGAGTGTGCCGTATTTTTCTTTTTTGCGCGGAGAAGAAAGGATTTGCCAACCTCTGCACCGCAGTTCGCAAAGCGAACGGCGGCGCAGATAACGCAGCGAAGCCGAGTCGGAAAGCTCGCTTTTCAGGGAGGCGAGCAAAGTTGCTCCGCGAGCCTTGTGCAGTAGCACAAGAAGGGCGCAATGCGCCCGAAATCCAAAAGGATTTCAGAGCTCGCAAGGAGTAAGGTTCTGAAATTCTCCGCCAAAAATACGGCATACTCATTGGAGTGTGCCGTGTTTTTCTTTTTTGCGCGGAGAAGAAAGGATTTGCCATATCTCAGTCACGCCCCCGCCTCGACGCGCGGTAATCGCTGGGCGTGAGGTTCATCTGTCGCTTGAAAAGCTTTGAAAAATACTGCACGTCCATAATTCCGCAGTGCAACGCGATAGTCTGAATTTGCAGATTAGTGCTGCCGAGCAGGTGCGCCGCGTGCTCCATTCGCCGCTCGCGAATATAGTCGGACAGAGTCCGTCCCGTCGCTCGCTTAAAAACGGTCGAGAGGTAGGCGGGGCTGATGCCCTGCATCTCGGCGAGCGCGTGCGGCGATAGATCGGCAGTATCAAGTTCGGATTTGCTTTCAGATATTCAAGCGCACCGTTGCCCGTAATACAGCGGAATATCTGCTCGCTGTAATGGATCAGTATCGTTACGAGCGCCGCGCAAAGCAGCTAGATGTTGCGCGCACGCTGCGTCTTGGCCGTCCTTTTCACAACGAACAGCACTGCCGCGATTATGATCAAAAGTGCAATATCATAAATTTAGTAAAGGCCTCGTCATAGCGGAGGATCCCTTGTGCAAAGGGAGCTGTCGCAAAGCGACTGAGGGATTGTATAAAGAAAAGGTTAACAATCCATTTGCTACGGATATTGGCCATCTTTACCTTGCTTATCCAAGCTGACAGAGAACTGTTTGCGATGGATGAGGAGATTATCGCGGTTCCGTTTATTTGTGCCAAACGCATATCCATTCTGGTTGGTTGAAGTAATATATCTCGCTCTCGTTTTCCGGATATTTGTATTGATCCCTAGATAAATATCCGTAGCATTTTCCGGTGTTCTCCAACATAGTTTTTTGTCGCTTGGCTATTTTGACGAAGTATCCCGTTCTAATATTTTCCAGAATAATTACTGAACGTGGATTGATTTTTCGCCAAACGTTCAGTATGCTATCACCTAGAGAATTTTCTTTTTTAACAGACTCTTTGTGCATGAATCTGTCTAGTATGTGTTCTGGTCCATAAATTCTGTTGCTGACGAATCTTTCCATGCCGGAGGGGGCAATCCAATCGATTTTTATCAAATTAATTGAACTTTCTTCAAAATCTTTGAGAAACTCTTCGTCTTCATAGGAAAGCTGAAAATACAGTTCAATTTTTTTGTTTTTTGGATTAAAGTTTTCAAATGTTTTATAAGGACGCCTCCATTTATACTTCGTTTCGCTATTATCCAGAAGTGAGATCGCTCCTGTATCGTATAGATCTGCTACATCAAATATCCAAGTAACATTGTACCCTAACGATAGGTAAAATTCATTTCGCCTGTCAAATTCATAACTCGATAGCGAGCTATGCTGAAACTCGATTACCGTGTTGTTTATCAACACATCTGCTCTGTGTTTTTCGCCATTGTTTTCTAAAACGATTTCGCGGTTTTCTGTGGGAAATCTTTCTTGCCACTCAAGATGCCATTCCGACATATCATAATTCCAATTATCGTTGCAAAAAGTATCCGCCATATGCGAAAAATGGTGCGCCCTTAAATTGCCTTTTCTCAAAATTAATTTTTCATTACAAATCGGGCAGAAATAGTCGTTTTTAACATGTGTTTGATTTATGTGTGTTTTTTTGCCATTCTCATCTAATGCGTATCTCATATGATTCTCCGTAAAAATAGATGTCTTCGTTGAATTATATTTATTGCTGGAGTTTAGGTCATCTCCGTCCCTCGCCTCGACGCGCGGTAATCGCTGGGCGTGAGGTTCATCTGTCGCTTGAAAAGCTTTGAAAAATACTGCACGTCCATAATTCCGCAGTGCAACGCGATAGTCTGAATTTGCAGATTAGTGCTGCCGAGCAGGTGCGCCGCGTGCTCCATTCGCCGCTCGCGAATATAGTCGGACAGAGTCCGTCCCGTCGCTCGCTTAAAAACGGTCGAGAGGTAGGCGGGGCTGATGCCCTGCATCTCGGCGAGCGCGTGCGGCGATAGATCGGCCGACAGGTCGGCGTTAACGTTCAGCATCGCAGTCCTTACCACGTCCGGCAAGCCCGCGGTCGCGTGCTCCTGCACGAGTCGGCAATACGCGCGGAACATCTCGCACATCAGCTCGGTGTTGCGGTCGAGAGAGGCCATCTCCTCTATCCGCCTTGCAAATTCCGACGAGGTGCGGTCTATGTGCATAGGGTGCACTCCGCCGCGCTCTGCCGCCTTGCGAAGCAGGGTATTCATTATAATTCCGTAGTTCTTCGCGTTTCGTAATGGGTCTTGCACTCTTTTCTCGAACGCATTGACCGAGAACGCCGCTATCAGCTGCTTCTCAACGTGAAGCTGGCCTTGCTCCACCGCCCGTATCATATTGTTCTCAAAGGCATAGCGCCTCTCAAGCGCCTTCATGCTCACCTCCGTGCCGTCAGCAAACGAGGCAGGGGGCTCGCCCGTCGCCTCTTGGTGCTCATCACGGGCAGATAGGGAAATATCCTCGACCGCAAAGGCAGGGCTCTGCCATATCCGCTCGCAGAAGGTGTTCAGCATCAGCCACACGGGCGAGTCGCTCGGCAATAGGGGAACACTCTCGTAATACTCCGCAAAGTGCTTTTGCCTCTGCGGCGGTATTCCAAATTCCTCACCCAACTCAAGCAGTCTGCTCTCCGTTAACTGCACCGTTCGATACGGCCCAACGATCAGCACGGTCGGCGTGTCCGTGTCCGGCAGAATAAGCAGCCTAAAGGCGAAGGCAGACCTGTGCGTGAATGTGTACAGCGTTTTCTCCCTGAGCGTGGGCACAACTCCGCGTAGCTTGTCCTTAACGTATAACAGCTCATACATAGCCTCCTCGCCGAGAATTTTGACCAGCTCGCGCCTCTCCATCGCCACCGCGTGAACGCGGCTTTTTTTGAACACGTCGCATAAAAACGACAGATCCCTCTGATAAAACATAATTGACTCCGCATCGCACGACGGGTAATCTCGGGCACCGTTGTGCGCATTTTTTAATTATTCATACCAATTATATCACTTTTTTGTAAAAAAACAACTAAAATTTTTGAAAAATATAAAAAAATTACAAAAACACATAAAAATATTACTCACACTACGCGCGTGAAATAAATTATAATAGTAGTGAAATGGGGAGTTTGTTTGTAAGAACTCCCTAAAAAAACGATTTAAAAAGAGGAAAAGGTATGAAAAAACAACCAAAGCTTGATGCTAACGGCAAGCGCGCATTTGGTATGCGTGACTGTCTTGCTTACGCTGCGGGTGATCTTGGCTGCAATATGAGCTTTGCACTCAAGAGCACGATGTCGATCTTCTGGACTCAGTTTATGGGTATGGACCTTTGGTATGCACTTCTGCTTATCGTGGTTCAGGTTTGGGATGCTATCAACGATCCCCTGATCGGCTCTATCGTCGACTCGGATAAGCATAAGTACAAGAGAAACAAATTCCTGACTTACATATGGGCAGGCTCGATCGGATTGATCGCAGGCGGCGCGTGCTGCTTCCTTCCGTTTCCGAACGCCCAGCCTTGGGCAAAGGCGATCATCTTTATCGCCGGTTACGTAGTATGGGATGCCTTCTACACAGTAGCTAACGTTCCTTACGGCTCTCTTCTCGGACTCATCTCCGAAGATGTAAAGGACAGAGCTTCTCTTTCCGCATGGCGTTCCGTTGGATCTATCTTCGGCAACATGGTGCCTATGGTAATCCTTCCTTTCATCATTTACGACAGCGATAACAACCTCATCGGCGAGCGCGTGTTCATCGCAGCACTTATCATGGGTGCGCTCGGCTTTATCTGCTTCCAG
>CAZQTN010000127.1:0-4708 GCA_964596195.1 uncultured Ruminococcus sp. | reverse complement strand
CTCTAACCGGTGACTCGTGCATACCGCTTGCGGTATCGAGCGTTTGCGTGGGAATACGAAACGGTTAGCACTAAAACGGAACGCATAGCACAAATTCTCCGCACGCTAGCTCATTCACAGTCAGTTTCGCGAAGCGGAACAATGACTGTTAAGCTGATGTCACTTAAGTTCGAGCCCAAAGCGCAAAAAAAGAGCAGTCCTTTTCAGAACTGCTCTATGGCTCCCCCTGCTGGGCTCGAACCAGCGACATCATGATTAACAGTCATGCGCTCTACCGACTGAGCTAAGGAGGAATACTAACGGCACTTGCCGCAAGCGAGGATTATTATAGCATATCTTTTTTGGTTTGTCAACCACTTTTTTGAAAAAATATAGACTTTTTGAAAAAATATTTTCTCTAGAGATCGGGCAGGGTACAAATTTGCGGCAGAGTCATGCGCACATCTCTCCACCGCCGTAAGCAATACCTCAAAAAAGGCCGTTTTTTCTTGACAAGGGCACTACGCTGTGCTAAAATAAACGCAATTACTATACTAAAACCCGGAGAGAAAAATGTACAATTTCAGATATTACGCCATAGGGCAATCATACTTAAAGCACGGCTCGTTTGTAGGCTGGCAGACCGACGGATTTTGGGGTATGGCGGCAACCAAGCCCGAAAACGATTATTTTCATAAATTTCAGGACGGCTTGAAGTCGGCCTTCGATTGCAACATAGAGGCCATCGCGGAAAATCACGCGGCATACGAGCGCCTTTGTACCACCGATGCGACCGTGGAAAAGTATCGCTCCTCGGGTGAGTACAGTCATATGAAAGAAGTGCTTGAGCGCTTCAAGCCTAACGTTATTTCCGTTTTCATCGGCGGTGGCAACACCCCCGCCAACGACGAGAAATCTCTGACCCTGTTTTTTGAGGTTCTTTACGATCTTATCGCAAAGTATAAGCGCGAGGATGCCGTGGTGATCTGTATAATGAAGCACCCGGCACAGCACGCGTATTCAAAGGCTGTCGCGGATAAGTACGGATTTTTAAGCGTGAACGTTTCCTTTATCCACGAAACCCCCGGTCGCGACAACCCTTACCACGCCTTTGCCGACTACCCCGAATACGACGAGAGGCGCGCCATGGGCGCTGTTGAATTTCGCACTCACCCGAGCGATAAGGGGCACGCCGCCATCGCTGCCGCGATGCTCGATTGCGCAAGGGAAGCACTTGCGACCATTCCCAAGGGCGCCTTTACCGAGGAATACGAATATAAAAAATATGCAGCTCCCGGCAACCCCACCTGGTTTGAGATCAAAACCGCACCGAAAATGAAGGTCTTTTACTTCGGCTTTAATCTTCGCCAGGTAGGCGACGCCGTCGTTTTCGGCTCCGCTCCCGGCACGGGCGCATCCTTGCTTGCAGAGAAAGCGAGGGACGCGCTTTACGGCAATACGCTCTCTTTCGAGCTTAAGGTTGACGGCGCGGCAGAGGGCGACGTGTTGAATATTGAGCTGACGGGCTCGTCGGGCACGACGAAGCTGTCCCTGCCGATAGTGTCGGATATGCACCTCTATGAAGTCGCCATTCCCGAAGGACTTGGAGAGATCAGTTCGCTTCGCATTGCGCCGAGCACTATTGAGTGCGTGCTTTCGGTTAAGGCAATAGAATTTAAAAAATAAGAAGGAATATAAAATGGAGCTTAAAGGAAAAATCATAGATTTCCTCGGTGACAGCATAACCGAGGGCGTTGGCGTTCTGGACAGGGAAAACAACCGATACGATAACGTGCTGAAAAAGGAATGCGGCCTCAAGGCCGTCTACAATTACGGCATTGGTGGCACAAGGCTTGCACATCAGACTACACCGAGCGAAAAGCCGCGCTTCGACCTCTGCTTCTGCGGCAGAGCATATGACCTCAATCGTGATGCTGACATCATAGTAGTCTACGGCGGCGTAAACGACTTCATCCACGGCGACGCTCCCATTGGACAAATGGGCGACACCACTCCCGCAACCTTCACGGGCGCGGTCAATTTCCTTATGAATTTTATCAAGAACGAATACCCGGGCAAGACGGTAGTGTTTATGAGCCCCGCTCGCTTCTTTTACGACGGCATGGACGGCTCGAAGCCCTCTGCACGCCCCGTCAAGCGCGCTGATGCATTGCCTCTCCTTGGCTACACAAAGATAATCAAGGACACCGCCGCGCTCTTTGATATCCCCGTGCTTGATCTCTACGAGAAGCTCGGCATTGACCCCACCGATCTCGCCCAAAAGGAAAAGTACACCTCTGACGGACTGCATTTCAACGATGCGGGACACCACGTTATTGCGGCGTGCTTGCGCGAATTTCTTGAAGCTCTTTAATAGCATAACAAGGCACCCGTGTCGCTTTTTTGACACGGGTGCCTTTGGTTGTTAGGTTGTGATGGTGATAGGAGTGAGAGCCGACCTTCTAACGAAGAAAGGTTGTAGAACGGCCTATGTGCAATATTACTCTTCGCTCGCGCGTGGTTTTTGTCCGTAAAATTGCAATAATAATGTTGCATACGACCATCGTTCAGTCTACTGCCGTGTTGCTTTCGCTAAATTTTAAATTTTCTGTAAGTGCAACCTTACGTTAGATTCTACTTTTTCTTTCTGTATTTAACGGCATCAGCACGCAGTTTTATAAACCAAATTATATATCCAAGCGTCACAGCTACAAGCGTAAAGAACGGCATGCAGATAAGCGAAATTATAACCGCTACGAAAATTGTAAACATTGAGGCTTCAGGCGGCTCGTAGTTCGTGTTGTCCACCAGCCTTGTGTCTGCATATAGAGTATTATTAATATGATTGTATTCGTATCTTGTTTTTAACGAAAGCTTTTTCGGTTTTGCGGCGTTTCGTTTGGCAATCTCACGGTTGCGTTCATCGTCGTAACTCATTATGGAGTCAAAACTCTTCATTAATATGATTATCGTAATAATCCAGAGTATAACTAGACCTATTCCGGCAAGAAGAGTCAAGAGCCAACTGCCGTTTATATATTCTGTTCTCATCCATCCGTTACCATTGATCAATATTTCATTTACAAGGTACTGGAAGTTTCTCCCGGGGGGTGCACTGGCCATAATATGTTTGCTTAGCCAAAGTGCGTTGACGGCAGTGCTCAAATATCTTGCTGCAAAAAATAGGATCACATCGCTTATAACTAGGCATAAACCTAGTTTTACCGGGCTGTCTTCATCTGCGCCTGTGAGAACTACTCCGCTCAAACCAGAGGAAAATAATAGAATTAACGCAAAAAACAACTGAAAAAGACCGAAAATTGCGTATATAACGATATCAATTGTAGACGAAAGCATAGTTTCACCTCCCCGTCAATCAAAATCAAATTGATACGAGATGTCAAAGTTTTTGACTATGTAGTCATCATAGCCAAGTTTTGATGTGGCTTTTGCTACCGCCTTGTAGTCTGCATTTGTTAATTGCTTTGCTTTAATAGTCGCGGTAAGTGTGTATGTGGTGTATGAGTTGCCGGGCTCCGACTTGGTGATGCTTGCTACCGTTTCGTCTAATATGTTTAATTTTACGATAAGCTCATTCATCGATGTCGGGGCGCCTTTGGCGGCAAATGTCAGTGTAATGGTAAGATCGGCGTATGGATTGCATTCGCATGCCTCTATAAATTCCTTTTCTTCAGAGGTAGAGTTGCTTTTGTGATCCCAAGTAAGAGTATACGTTTTGTAAAACGATACCGTGGTAGGGTTTTCATCCATTAAAATGTCACCACTAAAATTGATTTTTTCTGTCGAAACATCCAAGTATTTTGCATATAATTGTGCAGGAAAGGTATCGGATACCACGCTGGTTGTACATGTGCTGTCTGCGTATTGTACGCCGTCTGCATCGAACAAGCCGATAATAATTTTTCCGGAAGGGCATATTTTTTCGGCCTGTAAATAGTTGCCACTATTTACTGTGTATGTTCTGGTTACGGTATCGTAATAATTTACTGTTATGAAGTATTGTGATTTGCTCGGTGAATTGGGTTCGCTGGGGGTTTCTCCTGTAAAAAATGCGGAATCACATCCTGTAACCGAAAGCGTTATGGTGGCCAATAATAAAATTGCTATAATTCTTCTCATAGCTTATTCCTTCTTTCAATTAAATTTTTGCCAATCGTAACATATTGTTACATTTTAATAGTAACATTTTGTTACAATATTGTCAAGGGTTTTTTAGATATTTAAAGGAAAATTAAGATATGAAAAACAGTTATGGCCTCGTTGGCTTGAAAATTATCAGGCGACAGAAGAAAATAAGCCAGCTCAAGGTGGCTCTCGATCTGGCGATAAGCCGTGAGGCGCTTTCGTATTACGAAAACGGAAAGCGAAGCCCCGATTTACAAATGCTTCGGAGATTATCCGAGTATTTTAATGTGTCGATAGACTTTTTGATAAATGGCAAAGAATTTGAAAAAAGGTGAAAACGGATCAGATAACCGCTTTTCACCTTTTTCTTTATTGTAATAGCCATCCGTTTCAAATAAAAGGATGGCGAGAAAACCACCAGTCCGGCTTGTGGTTCCAAAAAGCTTTAGCTATGCACAGTTCCCACCGCAGCGGAAGTGGCTTGGCAATCTGACGAGGCATAAAGACAACTGCCACATCTGTGGCGATAGGGCAACTACCGCAAGTGGCGGATTTTTCGACGAGCCTATAGGCTCAGCGTGTG
>CAZQTN010000126.1:0-4728 GCA_964596195.1 uncultured Ruminococcus sp. | reverse complement strand
AACCGTAATACTTACTTCGTTTTTTGGTGCGCGCAGAAAATTCTGCGCGCACTTTTGTATTGACATAATTTAAACTTTTTTCTGCGGTGGGGTAAAAAAGATTGACTTTTTGCCTATTTGATTGTATAATATTATATTGAGATAGTATGTTATAGCAGGCTACGGCAGAAAGGGGTGCGCTTATGGGTAAATATTTTTCCGCGCTTTACGGAAACGAAGCGACCAAAGAGCGCCTCGGCAGAGCCATAAGAGGCGGCACGCTGCCGCACGCATTTCTCATATCGGGCCCCGATGGCTCCGGCAAGACGACGCTTGCTTTGGAGATAGCCGCCGCGCTCAACTGTGAGAGGCGCGACGGAGCACAGCTCCCCTGCCACGGATGCAACACCTGCCGACGGATAAAGGACGGCTCGTTTATTGACGTGAAGCGGCTTGAAAAGCCGAAGGACAAAATGACTATCGGTGTCGGCGAGGTGCGAGTGTTCAGAGAGGATATGTTCCTCTCTGCGACCGAGTCGGAGCATAAGGTGTATATAATCGACGATGCGGACAGAATGACGCCGAATGCGCAAAATGCGCTGCTTAAGGTGCTTGAGGAGCCGCCGTCAAACGTGGTCATATTTATGCTGACCGAGTCAGACGATGCGATACTCACGACGATAAAGAGCCGCGCGCAATACGTGGCTATGGAGCGCTTTGACGAGGATGGCCTCATCGGCTATCTCAGAGAGCGAGGCGCAAGAATGCCCGTACAGGATGCGAGCGCACTGCGCGAGCTGATGATGTGTGCGGACGGGCGGATAGGCCGCGCGATAGAGCTTGTAGACGGCGGCGCCGAGGAGGTGCGCGAGGCGAGAGAGCTGACCGTGAGCTTTATCAACGCATTGAAGCAAAGCACGCCCTACTCTACACTCTACACTACTATACGCGCACTGCCGACTAAGAAGGACGAGCTTGCCGAGGCACTTGAGAGCATTACGGATGCCCTGCGCGATCTTATACTTATAAAGCAGGATGCGGGTGCGCCGCTCGTGTTCTATCCTGTGCGCGAGGAGGCAAAGGAGATTGCAGGGGCGCTTACCTCACGCAGACTGCTCAAGGTTTACGACATAATTTCGGACTCGCTCGACGACCTTGCAAGAAACGTGAACGTATCTGCAATGACTACGGCGCTCGGCGCAAAAATAAAGCTTATATAAATAAATGGAGATAAGAATGAACGAAGAAGCAAAGAAGAACGAGCAGGTAAAGCCTGCGGCTGATGAGCTCGTTGAGATAATAGGTGTCAACTTCCGCGAGGCGGGAAAGATATATTACTTTGCGCCCGGAGAGTACAAGCTCACCGTGGGACAGAGGGTTATCGTAGATACCTCGCGCGGCGTTGAGATCGGTACTGTTAAGGTAGCGAACAAGGAGGTGCCCACCTCGGAGATCGTGCCGCCGCTTAAGAATATAATCCGTCCTGCAACGCCTGAGGATATCGAAAAGGACATAAAGAACCACCAGGCGGAGATGGATGCGGCGATAATCTGTAAGAAGAAGATAGCCGCACACGGACTTGAGATGAGCCTTGTGGCGGTTGAATACACCTTTGACAACTCGAAGCTGATATTCTACTTCACCTGCGAATCGAGAGTTGATTTCAGAGAGCTTGTAAAGGATCTGGCATCGACCTTCCGCACGCGCATCGAGCTGCGCCAGATAGGCATACGCGACGAGGCGAAGATGATGGGCGGACTTGGTGTTTGCGGCAGAAAATACTGCTGTGCAGGTTTCCTGACCGATTTCGTACAGGTATCGATCAAGATGGCGAAGGAGCAGAACTTCTCACTCAACTCGTCTAAGGTATCGGGTGCGTGCGGCAGACTTATGTGCTGCTTGCGCTACGAGCACGAGATCTACGAGGAGGCGATCAAGGTAACGCCGCCCGTAAACTCGGTAGTTAAGACGGCTGACGGTGTGGGCGTGGTTATCGAGACGAAGCCCCTTGCCGCACAGATCAAGGTAAAGCTCAACGACAACGATAAGGATGCACCCAAGTTCTACAAGTGCTCCGACGTTAAGATCATCAAGACACCCGGCAGACAGGAAAAGGTGGAGCTTGAGGACGACGAGGTAGAGGAATAATTCTTTTTTTCTCACTTTTTTGTAAAAGACTCTTGATTTTTTCTATATTTATGCTACAATATAAGTAACCCAAAATACACGGAGGTATTTTAATATGGCATACAAGATTACTGACGAGTGCATCTCCTGCGGCGCTTGCGCAGATGCTTGCCCCACCGGCTGCATCTCTGAGGGTGATGGAAAGTTCGTTATCAATGCTGACGAGTGCATCTCCTGCGGCTCTTGCGCAGAGACCTGCCCTGTTGGCGCTCCTGTTGAAGAGTAATTTATCTTCACTAACATAAATAAAAAACGGAGTTTCGCGCTCCGTTTTTTATTTAACACGGAACGGAGACTCTGTATGGATCTTGAAAAAAACGAGCGTATCGACTACGTGAACGATAAGCTCTCACTTATACAAAAGGTAGACGGACTCACATTCGGCACGGATGCGCTCCTGCTTGCGGGATATATAAGCGGCAAGCATCAGAGCGGCGTTGAGATAGGCGGCGGAAGCGGTATTATCTCGATGCTGGTGCTCACGCGAGATAAGGTTGCACGCGTTGAGTGTGTTGAGGTGCAGGAGGAATACGCCGCGCTTATCGGCAAAAATGCCGAGCTTAATTCCCTCGCGGACAGGCTGACTCCCGTACACGCGGACGTGCGCGATTACCGACCCGACGGCGAGTGCGACGTGGTGTTTACCAATCCGCCGTATATGAAGGCGACATCGGGCGCGCACAACGAGCGCACGGCAAAGACGGTAGCGAGGCACGAGATATTCGGCGATATACGCGAGCTATGCCACGCGGGTGCGAGGATATTGAAATTCGGCGGCACGTTTGCCGTGGTGTACCGCCCCGACAGGCTTATAGATCTTATAGCGGCGATGAGGGACGAGGGACTTGAGCCCAAGAGAATGACCTTTGTGCACGCGAATGCAGAGGCTGAGCCGTCTATGGTATTGATTGAAGGAAAAAGAGGCGGAAGGAGCGGGCTTTTGCTCACGAAGCCATTGATCATATACAAGGACAAGAGTCATAAGGAATACGGTGAGGATATGAGCTACATAATGGATAATGGCTCATTCCCGCCCGAATATAAAAGGTAAAGTATGGATAATGAGAAGAACAAGGTCGAGCGGTCCACGCTGTATCTTGTCGGCACGCCGATAGGAAATTTGCAGGATCTTTCCGACCGTGCAAAAAAGGTGCTCTCAGAGGTTGATTTTATCGCCGCGGAGGACACGCGCAACTCAATGAAGCTGCTCTCGGTGTTCGGCATACACAAGGAGCTGGTCAGCTACTATGAGCACAACAAAAAATCAAGCGGCGAGAGGATAATCGCGCGTCTGCTTGGCGGTGAGTCCTGTGCTCTGGTGACGGATGCGGGTATGCCTGCTATAAGCGACCCCGGCGAGGACATAGTCAGGCTGGCGGCAGAGGCAGGCGTGACGGTTTCGGTCATTCCCGGTGCATCGGCGGCGATTTCCGCGCTTGCACTTTCCGCACTTGCGACGGCGAGATTTGCGTTCGAGGGCTTTCTGCCTGCTCAAAAGGGCGAGAGAAAAAAACGCCTTGATGCAGTCAAGGGCGAGGGGCGCACTATGATATTCTACGAGGCGCCGCACAAGCTTCGCTCGACGCTTGCCGATATGCTCGACACCTTTGGCGCAGAGAGGAAAATATCACTCTGCCGAGAGCTTACCAAGCTCAACGAGGAGATAATCAGAACGACGCTCGGCGGTGCAGTAAAGCTGTACTCCGAAAAGGAGCCTCGCGGCGAATACGTGCTGGTGCTTGAGGGTGCGGAAGAGGCAGGATGCCCTGTCGGTACGATCGAAAATCCCCTGCTCTCCCTCTCGCCGCGTGAGCACGTTGAGAAATATATCGCGGACGGTATGAGCAAGATGGATGCGATAAAGGCTGTTGCCAAAGAGCGCGGCGTGCCAAAATCGGAGATATACGATTTGATGATAGATTAAGGAAAAGGACGAGAGCCAAATGTGCGATGTTCTTAGCGGAGAAATCACAAAATACTTGCCTAACACACGGTAGGGGCGAACTGCGTTCGCCCGCGGGCGTTCACAGAACGCCCCTACGGGAAAAATGATCTGCAGTAAACAAAGAGTAACCCCCGACAGATTTTTCAAGGTCTGTCGGGGGTTTCGCAATATTGATTTAGCAAACTATTTTATTAAACTTTTCAAAAAGTGTTTATCCCATTTGCTTCGGTAAAAAGATATTTCACGAGCAATTCGTTTTTTACTATGTTTATTTCCTTCAGCAAGAATAACAGGTATATTATGCAGGGCGTCTTTTAAATCGTAAATTCTATCTTCATTGGGTTCTTTCAAGCAATTTAATAGCTCTTCAAACATAACTGAAAGAATTTGATATGCAAAATCATCTTTTATGATTTTGACACCATATGTATAAACATTTTTAATCTGTATCCATTGCCATTCTTCATATTCTTTTAGTCCATTGACCTCGGACAAAATATTACGGATAGTATTCTTCTCAACTACGTTATCTTTTTGCTTGGTATCGATCGCACCTTTGATTGCTTTTGATACGGCATAGTCATATTTCAAACCGTTGGATCGCATCAAAACAATAG
>CAZQTN010000125.1:0-4845 GCA_964596195.1 uncultured Ruminococcus sp. | reverse complement strand
CCGCAGTCACTATGTATTAGGTAGCAGAAACTACCCTTTATATAGTAACTCTTGGCACCTCTTGCGGTAAGACCTGACCAATTCAAACGAGGGATTGGAAAAGCACTTATGGAAGAAGGGTGCAAACGGGCAAAAGAGTTGGGTTTTAGCGCAGTATTTCTTTGCGGACACCCTTCCTATTATCCGCGTTTTGGATACGTACCGACCTGCCAATATCATATTTATCACGTGAAAGACAAAGAAAAAACGCTAATTGGTGTATGGTTAAAGAATTAACCCCTCAATATTTGGGTACTGAAGAAGCGGCAATCGATATAGAATAATAAATTCCAATTTATCTGACAGAACAAAACGAATCCCGACAGACGTTCAAAGGTCTGTCGGGGTTCGTTTCAATTTATAAAGTATCTTATGAGAAATTAAGCGGAGCGTTCTTGCTTACTTGGTTATTTCTTTAAGAAAGCCTGCTGCCTTGATGATGTCCGCCTTGGGGTCGTCACCGCACTCGCGCTCAATTGTAAGGAAGCCGTCAAAGCCGATCTCACGAAGCGCCGCGATATACTTAGGCCAGTCTACCTGTCCCTCGCCTAGAGGAACCTCCTTGAAGCCCTTGCAAGCGTTAAGCGCATCTACGCCGCCCACGGCAAATGCGTGGTAAACGTCCTTGGGGTCCTGATCGGGATCGAGCATAACGCCGTCCTTTGCGTGCGTGTGGACGATATGATCCTTGAGAAGATATACCGCCTCAACAGCATCCTGTCCGGTTACCATAGTGAAGTTCGCGGGGTCGAGGTTAACTCCAACGCCGCCCTTGGTATCCTCGATGAAGGCGAGAAGGGTCTTGGCCTTTTCGGGTCCGGTCTCGATAGCGAGAGTCACGCCGCGCTCCTTTGCATAGATACCGCACTCGGTAAGAGCGGCAAGCATAACAGGATATGTAGGATCGTTCTTGTCGGCGGGAATAACGCCTATGTGAGTAGTTACAACCTTAGTGCCGAACTCGCAAGCGAGGTCGATAATGTCCTTGGTTTTTGCAATACGTTCTGCATTATCCTCGGCACGCTCGAAGCCGTAACCGCCCATATCGCCGCAGAGTGCGGAGATCACCATACCCTTTTTGGCAAGGAGATCTTTGTACTCCTGCTTCTTCTCTTCGGTCAGCGACCAAGGAGAAAATTCTCCGTCGGTCGCATACACCTGAACGCCATCAAGGCCGAGGCCTGCGGCTATCTCAATGCCCTCAAAGTGAGTTTTATTAAAGCAATTTGTGATTACGCCTATTTTCATAATCATTCTCCATTAAATAGTTATCGTTTTGCCAAGCTCGCACTTGCCCTTGACCGCCATCTCGCGAAGCTGCATAACAGCCAAAGTCTCGTTAACGTCGAATGAGGTCTCGCCCTCCTCAAAGAAGCGCAGAATGTCTGCAAGAAGCGCCTTGAAGAAGTCGGAGGCTATACCCGTGTAACGGGAATTGCCATTTTCGTCCTCTGCGCATGCGGTATAGGGAAGCTCGTTTGAGTAGATCATCGTGCCGACCTTGCCACACTCAAATTCAACGTCACAAATATATTGACCCACACCCTTAAGGTTAACGGTCACCGTCACGGGACGCGCGCAAGCGAGCTTCACAAGCATCTCTGCCTGGTGTATGATATATTCCTCAAACGATCCACCGCCGCCAACCGTAAGAACCGCTTTACCGCCACCAAGCTCGTCAAGCTCCGACGCATAGCGAAGTGCCGAGGATGAAAAGAACTTTGTGCCGTATTTCTCTGCCACGTCGAATATCGCCTTTGCGGTCGCATAATCGGGAGCAAAGGTCTTGTCAACGTAGGTGTTCTTTTTGTATTTGAAGACAGTTTCTACATATTCAAGATGCTTCTCGGGATTCGAGGGAGCAAGGACGACTATATAATCGGCCTTTTCGCAAAGCTCCTCAAGCGTCGCACAGCGCTCGACACCGAATGCCTCGCACCACTCGTCGGTATTTCTGCCATCTACGGGAGAAACGTACTGCTCTGCCCAAGCATACTTAACGACGAAGTCCTTGCCGGACTTTTCGGCAATCTCCTTGAACCAGATGGGGTAATTGTTAGCGTGCCACTCGCTTATGTAATAATCAACGAAGCCTATGGTCTTCATCAGAACGTAATCTCCTTCTTAAGCTCTGCGGACTTGTAAAGCGCCTCAAGCAGCTTTGCTGTCTCGAGCACTCTGTCGATATCGCTTCTGTTAGGCGTGCCGTTGTTGATGGAGTCGATGAATCCGCGGCTCTCGTCCTCGTACATATTAGCAAGCTCGTAGTCGGGAGTGGTGCTTTCAAGAGTTGCACCGTCGGTGTATACGAACTTCTGTCCGTAGTCAAGGCGCGCGCCTGCCTTGTCGCCCATAAAGTCGACGAGCATTTCAATGTTGGGAATGTTCTGTGCCCAAGCGCCGTTGAAGGAGATAGTGCCCTTGTCGGTACGGATGTAGCCGGTGATAAGGTCGTCAACGTCGTTAACGCCGTTCAGATCCTTGGTTTCCTCCGCCCACATCGAGTTGTACTTGTAGGCGCTCATATCCTTTGCCATTTCGCTGTATGCGTCGCAGGTAACGCTCTTAAGCTTTGCATCGCCGAGAATGTACATAATAAGGTCGAAGAAGTGTACGCCCCAGTCGATAAGAACACCACCGCCGGACTGTGATTTGTCGGTAAACGCACCGCCAAGGCCGGGGATAGAACGGAAGGAACGGAAGGAGCAGTAGATGTGGTAGATGTTACCGAACTTGCCCTCGTCGTTGTAAGCCTTGAGCATCTCTACGGACTTGTGATAACGGTTGCAAACGCCGATAGCGAGGCGCTTGTTCTGCTTTTTTGCTTCCTCTGCCATCTCGCAGGAAAGTGCGTAATTAACGGTGATGGGCTTCTCGCAGAAGACGTGCTTGCCTGCCTTGAGTGCATCCATGGTGATTACGTAGTGAGCGTAGTTGGGGGTGAGGACGTATACTGCCTCTACCTCGGGGTCTGCGAGAGCAACCTTGTAGTCGGTGATTACGTTTTCGATCTTGGGGAAGTCAGCCTTTGCGTTTACAGCCTTTTCCTCAATAATGTCGCAGGCGTACTTGATTCTTACGTCATCAAGCTTTGAGATTGCGGGAAAGTGCGCGTTCCTTGCGATTCTTCCGCATCCAACGATAGCAATTACGGTAGTTTTCATAATAGTCTCCTAAATTGTGATAACGGAGCGTTTGCCCCTTTAAGAAAATTATAATCCTCCGACACCCGTTTGTGAATATCTTGACTTATGCAAAAACTTATCCTGAGTTGCAATTTTGAAAATCTCTTGACAATTTCCCGTCCTTGGTATATTATAGGAGTGTAGAAAGGAGCCTTGCACGATGGACACACCCTTGATCGAAAGAAAAATGAACTACCACTACGAGCCGTACTGCAACGACCCGATGCCATACGGCTGTATTGATCTTTTGCAGATAGGAAGCTCGCACTTTCCGCCAAAAGCAGCGATAAATCTTCACACGCATAAGGGCTTCTTTGAGCTTACCGTCGTTACCCTCGGCCGCGGTGTGATATCAGCAAACAATTCGTCCGTGCCCGTGGAGCAAGGCGATATTTTCGTATCGTTTCCCTACGACACGCACAGCATCGAAGCCGACGAGCACGACGGAATGAACTATATGTTTTTCGCCTTTTTCCTCAAGGATCCTGCCCTGCTCGCAGATATGGAAAAGATATCCGCACTTCGCTTGGCAACGGACGAGCGTGTCATTCGCAGCGACACCACCTCTTCTCTGTTAACCTCTGCAATCGCAGAGCTCGGAAAGGAAAGACTGCACCAGAGAGCTTATCTTGAGGCGCTTTTCTCACAGATCGTGATACACGTTATCCGCGCCTTTAACAAGCAGGGGCCTGCCGTTTTTGCACCGGGCAGACAGGAGGAGCTGTGCTATCAGGTGATGGACTATATCAACACGCACATATACTCGATCACCTCGCTGACCGAGATCGCCGACCTGTTTCGCTACGACTACACCTACCTGTCAAAGATATTCACAAAAACGACCTCGCAGAGCATATCGGAATACTACCGTCAGAGGCGCCTTGAGGTAGCGCGTGCCCTGATACACGAGGAGGCGCTGAGCCTCTCCGAAATCGCCGAACGACTTCAATATTCATCTATTTATTCGTTCAGCAAAGCCTTTAAAAATCAATACGGCCTCTCGCCAAGAGATTACAAAAAGGCTCATATTTCATAAATAGAAAGTGCCACGGATTAGCTTCCGTGGCACTTTCTATTGTTGCTTTGTTTTTAACCAGAGCCGAAAACGGCGGTTGTTACCAAAATCTCGATTTTTGAGGAAGAAGCGTCGTTCTTTCGACCGAAGGCGTAGTTACCTACGTCGTGCCTGTCGAAAAACGGCGGTTGTTACCAAAATCTCGATTTTTGAGGAAGAAGCATCGTTCTTTCGACCGAAGGCGTAGTTACCTACGTCGAGCCCGTCGAAAAACGGCGGTTGTTACCAAAAATCAGACTACGCCCTGAGCGAGCATAGCGTCGGCGACTTTGATAAATCCGGCGATATTAGCACCCGCAACGAGATTGCCCTCCATGCCGTAGGCCTTGGCGGCGGCAACGGAGCTGTCGTAGATGCTCTTCATTATGTCGTGGAGCTTAGCGTCAACCTCTTCTGCGCTCCAGCTGTAACGCATGGAGTTCTGAGACATTTCAAGGCCGGATACGGCAACGCCGCCTGCATTTACTGCCTTAGAGGGAGCAACGACTACGCCGTTCTGCATAAGGTATGCAACAGCCTCGTTGGTGGTGGGCATATTGGAAACCT
>CAZQTN010000124.1:0-4854 GCA_964596195.1 uncultured Ruminococcus sp. | reverse complement strand
GCCTCAGTGGTATACTTTGCGAAAGTACCGCTGATTGCACAAGTGGTAACGAGGCAAAGCATAAGCATAACTGCTGCTATTCTCATAAACTTGTTTTTCATATTGTTTTTTCTCCTTTTTTATTTGCCTTTTTCAGGCATAATTAAAAACGAAATTGTGGATGCAGTGCCTATTGGCACCGCGGTTAATATATTTATCCCTTGAATCCGTGACTTCCAAGGTATTAAAATAAACAACAACACGCGCCGGCTTTAGTCTGTTACTGAACAAATTGCGGCGTGTCTGTGAGTTTTCGCGTTTGGAGCCTTTTTCCAAACGCAGGGCTATGCCCTGTCCCAAAAACTCCGAACCGTAGTTCGTAAATCAACACGCGCCGGCTTTAGTCTGTTACTGAACAAACTGCGGCGTGTCTGTGAGTTTTCGCGTTTGGAGCCTTTTTCCAAACGCAGGGCTATGCCCTGTCCCAAAAACTCTGAACCGTAGTTCGTAAAGTGCCCCCTCTCACCCTCGGGGCGTTGCCCCTGCGGGAGCTCTCCCTCAAGGGAGAGCCTTAATGGAATGGAAGCTTATTGGAGCTGTGAAAAGCTCCGCGGTGACAGTACTTCCCTCTCTTTGTTAAGCTATCGCACAAGGTGGCTCGCCCTTGAGGGAGAGCTCCTGCGTTAGCAGGTGAGAGGGGGCGAGGGGATGAATGCCGAGGCATTCTTGAAATGCGCTGAGGCGCATTGGGGCGCCGAACGGCGTAGGCGTTCGGCGAATAAGCGGCGCGCCGCTTATTGTGCGGGGGTATCGTTATCCCTCTCCGTCAGGCTATCGCCTGCCACCTCTCCCGAAGGGCGAGGCTGGGGTTGCTCTGCCTGCTGAGCTTTGAGGGCGGCGAGCTCGGCCATAAGGGCATCCATATCCGACTGCTGCTTGGTGTCCTGCTTTCTTCTTCTCAGAACCTCGTACACCACGAATGCGGCTATCGGGATGAAGATACATACGATAAGTCCCCAGGTGGACTGCATAAACAATGCAACGTGGCCAAGGCCGGCAAGACGAGTGCCTGTCCAGATACCTACGAGGTTCTCTGCGGGGACAGACGCCTTATCCTCTGCATTGTTGTTGTCACCCTGTGTACGGAAGTAGAGCTTGCCCTCATAGGTGATAACGTCGTTGACACGGTGCGTTACGACGCTCGTGCCATTGCCCTCGGGGTCAAAGAAGGAGATAACGTCACCAACCTTAACGTCCTCGGGGTCTATATCCTTACAAATGATGATGTCGCCCGACTCTATTTCGGGATACATCGAGTCGGTAAGTACGATGAGGGGTGTACGGCCGAATATGCCGGGTACCTCGTCCTCATTGGCTATACCCTTCACGATAAGGACGCAGTTAACTATGAGTATCGGAATAAGTATAATGCAGAGCGCTATACCTACTATATTCAATACTTTTTGTTTCTTATCGAGCGTTCGACCGGCCTGTTCCTTAGTCTGCGCTTCGGGAACGTTTTTTTCAATCATACCTATTAAACCACAGCGACTTCGTTGGCTGCATCAGCCTCGCTGTTTTCTTCCTTTTCTTTCTGGCGCTGCTCTCTGCGTCTTTCGTTACGCTTTTCTCTTGCAAGAGCCTTTTTGCGCTCCTTTTCCTCTGCGATCTGCTGGCAGACAAGGTCGATACCGTCCTTGGCAACGCCAACTGCGGAGGGCTCGGTTACCTTGATCTTAGTGGCGGACTGCTTCATCTTTACGTTGACGTTGTCAGCGTAGTTCTTGAAATCGGGATCGACGAAGATGAACTCACATACGATCTCGCCGCGCTTGATGGAAACTCTGACTACGCGAGCGGCACCGATCTTATAATCGTAGTAGCCGGTGTTTTTATTTTCCTTTACGCCCTCCTTGGAAAGAGCGTGCTTGATGATCGCATCAAAGTAACCCTTGAACTCGGAGGAGAGGGTCGCGTACTTCTCTTCCATCGTGAGCTTATGGTTGGTGGAGAATTTAACCGCGTTCTCGTCGTCCTCCTCGGTAAGCTCTACCTCCACCTCAGGCTCCTTTACGGGCTCGGGCTGGGGCTCAGGCTCTTTTACAGGCTCAGGCTCTTTCACTACCTCCTGGATAACGGGGGCAGGTGCGGGTGCGGCAACCTCCTTAACGATGACAACGGGAGCAGGTGCGGCTGCGGGAGCTGCTGCCGTCTGGGGAACGGTGTCATCTTCTTCATCCCTAACCTTACGGCGCTTCACAGTTTCGACCACGACGTCGCGCGCGATAACGAGAACTGCGAAAAGACAAAGGACGCAAAGAAAGAGCATAAAAATGATGATCACATACTGCAATAATTCGTCCATAGTGTTTCTCCTTTTATGTATTTCCTTTTTAAAATATTACGGTTCAAGAATGGGCAAGAGGGTTGCGCGTATGCGTGTAAAAAAAACCTGCCCCATTTTGATGCACATATTATATAGGAAAAGCGAACAAATGTCAATAAGTTTGTCATTAAAATTTCTTAAACCCGAAACATTTTGTTAAAATTAACGAAACAAAGCGTTGCAGAAACGGTTTGTTTGATGCTTTTGATACGCTTTTTTGTGCAATTTTGTGTCGCTTGGGTTGCAGAAGTCCGTGGACAGGTGCGCGAAAATGGCGAGAAACGTACAGTTTTTATGAAGAATAATGTTGGAAAAGTAAGGCACAATTACGGGGGTGCAACTTTTTAGACATAATTTCTTACAACTTACATTTCTATTATATAATTGATATACTATATTTGTCAACAGTTTTTTTCAGGAGGCGCAGACTCGTGGAGGAATACGGAAGGATAATTATTAAGCTTGATGAGCTGATCAAGGACAGAGGGATCAGCAAAAACAAGCTTAGTCACAAGGCAGAAATGCAACGCACGCAGATCAACAACTACTGCAAAAACGAGATCACCCGGCTCGACACGGATGTGCTGGCACGTCTGTGCACCGCACTGAATTGTACAATTGGAGACCTGCTCGAGTTCGTGCCGCCGAAGTGATTGATTGCCCAACTTCTCAGGTGAAGTTGGGCAGTTTTATACGTGGGGAGGCGGTGAACGGGCGATTCGTGAATCGCCCGTGATGAGGCGTGGTGAGAAGGCTTATTATGTAAAAATCGTTGAATAATTTTGTTGATTTTTACTATTGCAATTGTCGGCGCAAGTTATTATAATTAAAGATGGATATTTATTTAATAACACATAAGGAGAATTACCTATGGCAAAATCCAGACTTATCGGCGAGTACCCCGTTATCGGTATCCGCCCCACGATCGACGGTCGCCGCGGTGCGCTTGGCGTACGCGAGTCGCTCGAGGATCAGACTATGAATATGGCCAAGAGCGCGGCAAAGCTCTTCACCGACAATCTCAAGTATTCTAACGGCGAGCCCGTAAAGGTAGTTATCGCTGATACGACCATCGGTCGCGTAGCTGAGGCTGCCGCGTGTGCGGAGAAGTTCCGCCGCGAGGGCGTTGACATCACGCTTACCGTTACTCCCTGCTGGTGCTACGGCTCGGAGACTATGGATATGGATCCCCTCACCATAAAGGGCGTATGGGGCTTCAACGGCACGGAGCGTCCCGGTGCGGTTTACCTTGCGGCTGTACTTGCAGGTCACGCACAGAAGGGTCTGCCCGCATTCGGCATCTACGGTCACGAGGTGCAGGATATGGACGACACCTCTATTCCGAAGGACGTTGAGGAAAAGCTGCTCCGCTTTGGTCGTGCGGCTATTGCAGCTGCTACTATGAGAGGCAAGTCCTATCTTCAGATCGGCTCGATCTGCATGGGTATTGCAGGCTCTATCATCAGCTCCGATTTCATCGAGGATTATCTCGGAATGAGAGTTGAGTCGGTTGACGAGGTGGAAATCATCCGTCGAATGGAAAACGGCATTTACGACAAGGCAGAATTCGACAAGGCGATGAAGTGGGCAAAGGAAAAGTGCATCATCGGCTTCGACAAGAACCCCGAATTTATCCGCCATACCGACGCGCAGAAGGAAGAGGAGCTTGAGTTCTGCGTTAAGACGGCTATCATCATCAAGGACCTTATGAACGGCAACAAGAATCTGCCGAAGGGCTGTGAGGAGGAAATGGTTGGCCACAACGCGCTTGCGGCAGGCTTCCAGGGTCAGAGACAGTGGACTGACTTCTACCCCAACGGCGACTTTGCCGAGGCTGTGCTCAACTCGTCCTTTGACTGGAACGGAACGAGAGAGCCCTACGTTCTCGCGACCGAGAACGACGTGCTCAACGGCATCGGTATGCTGCTTATGAAGCTGCTTACCAACCGTGCACAGATATTTGCAGACGTACGTACCTACTGGTCGAGCGAGGCGGTAGAGAGAGTTACCGGCTACAAGACAGAGGGCAAGGCGGCCGAGGCAGGCGGATTTATCCACCTTATCAACTCCGGTGCGGCGTGCCTTGACGCTAACTGCCGTGCGGTAAACGAGAACGGCGAGCCCGAGATCAAGAAGTGGTTCGACGTTACCGAAAAGGATGCGGACGAGATACTCAAGAACGTTGAGTGGGCGCCTGCTGACAACGGATACTTCAGAGGCGGCGGATTCTCCTCTCGCTTTATCACCAAGGCAGAGGTTCCCTGCACTATGATCAGACTTAACCTTGTTAAGGGTCTTGGCCCTGTGCTTCAGATCGCTGAGGGCTGGACTGTGGATCTGCCCGACGAGGTTACCGACACGCTTTGGAAGCGCACCGACTACACCTGGCCCTGCACCTGGTTTGCACCCAGATGTGACGGCAAGGAGGGCTCGCCCTTTGAGAATGCGTACAGCGTTATGAACAACTGGGGCGCAAACCACGGCGCGAT
>CAZQTN010000123.1:0-5035 GCA_964596195.1 uncultured Ruminococcus sp. | reverse complement strand
AGCTCCCGCGCAGCGGGTGAGAGGGTAACAATTTAAAAAATGCCTCCATATGGAGGCATTTTTCTCTTATCCCAGCGGTTCGTCCTCTCTGCGTAAAAAGGCAATACCGTATCCCGCAAGCCACGGGCCGTTGTGGGCGCCGCTGACGGGTGACATAATAACGGGCTCGTGGTTGGTCTTGAGATCGTATTTCTTCTCTATCTCGACCAGCTGTTCAATAAGCGAGGGGCCGGTGTAGATGTGCCAGAGCACGTAGTCCTTTGGATCTCTGTCACCGAGAAGCTCCTTAACGACCTCGCAGGTGCGCGCGAGCGCCTTTTTCGGGGTTCTTACGCTTTCGAGTGCGACTATCTCACCCTCGTGGGTGAAGTGGACGACGGGGCAGATACCCAGCATCTTACCCATCAGAGCCTTGCCGCCCTTAAGGCGGCCGTTGTAGATGAGGTAATCGAGCTTGCCGTCAACACCGACAAACTCCTGACGCTTCATCATCCAATCGATTTCCTTAAGTATCGTATCTGTGGGAACGCCCTGCTCAACCATTTCGGCGGCGCGTATAGCGAGGAATCCCTCGCCAAAGCAGGCGATCTTCGAGTCGATAACGGTTATCTTCATCCTGTCGGCAAAGTCCTTTGCAACCAGGCGAATGAGATTGCAGGTGCCGCCCATTGCAGAGCTTAAGGAGATCACGATGATCTCGCGGTATCCATTCTCATACGCCTCCTCGAACTGAGCGGCGATCGTTTCGGGCAGGGGCATTGCCGTATACGGCAGATTGTTTTTGGGGTCCTCGAGCTCCTCAAGCTCGCGATAAAATGACACGGGGTCGAGGTCAAGCCCCTCGAGGTACTCCTTTCCCTTGAAATTGACGTGTATCCTTATGATGCCGATGTTCAGCTTGCGATAGCGCTCGGGGGCGTACTCTATACAGCCCGTCGAGGTGCACATTACGTATCTTTTGTTCTCCATTATCTCGCGTCCCTTCCCTCAAAAACGGCCTTATTCTTGGCGATATTGAGTATCATTGATGAGGTGTTGACTATCGACTCGGCATTCGCCGCGCCGTGCGCCTTGATAACCGGCTTGCTTACACCGAGCACGATGCCGCCGCCAAGCGAATTGAAGTCGTATATGCCCATAAGATAACCGACGAGCTTCATAATTTCGGGGTTCTCGGTCTTCTTTGCGTACTTTACTATATCCTTAATTATTCTCTTGGCGATGCCCTCGGAGTTCTTCAGCACCTGATTGCCGGCAAATCCGTCAGCTACCAGCACGTCGCAGTCGCCCGTGAGGGCGTTGGTGCCCTCAATATTGCCAACGAAGTTGAGTGACGCGTCAGCCTTGAGGAGCTGATGTGTTTCCTTAACGAGCTTGTTGCCCTTGGTTTCCTCGGCGCCGTTTGAGAGCAGGCCGATCCTCGGGCTCTCAATGCCGTACAGCTCGCGCATAAACTGTGCGCCCATCTCTGCAAAGCCGTGCAGCTGTGCCGCGGAGCAGTCTATGTTGGCACCCGTGTCAACTAAACACACAAATCCGCCCCTCTCTGCGGGGAGCACGGCCGCCAAGGCCGGTCTCTTTCTGTCAGGGGTGGGAAGGTAGAGTGCTGAGCCGACGAGCAACGCGCCCGTTGAACCCGCGTTGATGAGTCCGACGATATCGTCGCGGCGCTTGAGCGCGTCGAGCGCTTTTACGAGCGATGAGTCACGCTTTCTCATAATTGCCTCTGCGGGGTTATCGTAATTGGTGATGACCTCGGCTGCGTCAATTATCTCAACTCTGTCATTATCGTATGTAGCCGAAGCCAGCGCGGCTCTGATGGCATCGCCCTCTCCGACGAGCACCACGCCCATATCGGGGTTTGCGGCGAGCGCCTTGATGGCACCCTCGACCATCATTTCCGGGCCCTTATCGCTGCCCATTACATCTATTGCTATTTTATAAAGCTTTTCCATTTTTTCTCCTTTTTTGAGGTACGCGCGCCAATTTTCGCGCCCACTACCAAGGGTATTTTAACTCTTTTTTATCATTTTGTCAAGCAAACGGCGTATATTTAACCTTTTTTAATACGCGCACGTTAAAAAATATTTTTGCGTTTGGTATTGACAAATCATTATAATAATGGTAAAATGTCGTTTGTAAGATCCTGATGAGGGAGTAGCGAGCGTCCCCCGTAGACGTAGCAAGTCAACATCTCGGCTTCGCGCCCGGCTTGCTTTAAATTGCCAGACTCATGCACACCGTGGCATGGGTATTTTTTATGTCCGTGCAAGGTATGCACGGACTTTTTTGTATCATAATATTATAAAAAGGAGAAATGCAATGAGATTTTATTGCGAAAGCGGCGATACCGTCCTTAAAGAGGTCGGTTCTGACCGCAACGGCCTCACATCAGCCGAGGCATCAGAAAGACTCGGGCAAAACGGCAAGAACAAGCTTGCCGAGGCAAAGGGTAAATCGCTCATAAGAAGATTTCTTGAGCAGCTGGCAGACCCTATGACGATCATCCTTTTGGTCGCGGCGGCGATCAGCGGTGTAGTTGCCGCACTTGAGGGCGAGGGATTTGCCGACGTCATAATCATTCTCGCAGTTGTAATTATCAACGCTATTCTCGGCGTATATCAGGAAAGCAAGGCCGAGCGCGCGATAGAGGCACTCCAACAGATGTCGGCCGCGACCTCAAAGGTAATGCGTGACGGTCACGTGTGCGTGATCCACAGCGAGGACCTTGTAGTCGGCGATATCATCCTGCTTGAGGCAGGCGATGCGGTTCCCGCCGATGCGAGAATAATTGAAAACGCGAGCCTCAAGGTCGAGGAAGCGGCGCTCACGGGCGAATCGGTTCCCGTAACGAAGTTCATCGACATTATCAACCTTAAAAGCGGCGAGCGCGACGTTTCACTCGGCGACCGCAAGAATATGCTTTATATGGGCTCGACCGTCGTTTACGGCCGCGGTGTTGCGGTAGTCACCGCAACGGGCATGGACACCGAAATGGGCAAGATCGCCGACGCGCTCACCCAGTCAGAGGACGGTCAGACACCCCTGCAGAAGAAGCTGGCGGGTCTTTCCAAGATACTTACCTGGCTCGTCCTTGGTATAAGCATCGTAGTATTCGGCGTTCAGCTTATCCGTGCATTTGCAACCAACTCACCCGTTAACTTTGAGTTTGGACTTGATGCATTTATGATCGCGGTCTCGCTGGCCGTTGCCGCTATTCCCGAGGGTCTTGCGGCTGTTGTTACCGTCGTGCTCTCTATGGGTGTTACCAATATGTCCAAGCGCAACGCGATCATAAGAAAGCTCACCGCAGTTGAAACGCTCGGCTGTGCTCAGATCATCTGCTCGGATAAGACCGGTACGCTCACACAGAACAAAATGACAGTTGTCGACCACTTCGGCGAGAATGATATTGAGCTCGCCTGCGCTATGGCGCTCTGCTCCGATGCAGAGATCGACAACGAAAACAACGTGACGGGCGAGCCTACCGAGGCGGCGCTCGTATACTGGGCAAACGCGCTCGACAAGCACAAGTCCGCACTCAAGGAGCAGTATCCGAGAGTTGCCGAGGCGCCCTTTGACTCGATGAGAAAGATGATGAGTACCGTGCATAAATTTGACACGGGGTACATCCAATACACTAAAGGCGCACCAGACGTGGTTATCGAGAGATGCACTCACTACGTGAAGGGCGGAGAGATCCTGCCTATGACCGATGAGTACGTATCCGAGATACTCGCCGCCAACAAGGCGATGGCTGACAAGGCTCTTCGTGTGCTTGCCTGCGCAAAGCGCGTGCTCACCGAGGTCCCCGAGGACACCTCTCCCGAGGCGCTTGAGAGTGGACTTTGCTTCCTTGGCCTTACGGGTATGATCGACCCCGTACGCCCCGAGGTTTGCGACGCTATCGTCAGATGCCGCGAGGCAGGCATTCGCCCCATAATGATCACGGGCGACCACATTGACACTGCAGTTGCGATCGCCAAGGAGCTTGGCATCATCACCGACGAAAGCTGTGCCATAACCGGCGCACAGCTAAACGATATGTCCGACGAGGAGTTTGAGAGCAAATTCCAGAGCATCGGCGTATACGCCCGCGTTCAGCCCGAGCACAAGACTCGTATAGTCTCCGCTTGGAAAAAGGCGGGCTACGTCACCGCTATGACCGGCGACGGTGTTAACGATGCTCCCTCTATCAAGACCGCTGATATCGGTGTCGGCATGGGCATCACCGGAACCGACGTTACCAAAAACGTCGCGGATATGGTTCTGGCTGACGACAACTTCGCAACCATCGTTGGTGCCGTTGAGGAGGGTCGCCGCATCTACGACAACATTCGTAAGGCTATACAGTTCCTCCTCGGCTCAAATATGAGCGAGGTGCTTGCGATCTTCTTCGCAACGTTGATGGGCTTCACCATCCTTGAGCCTGTACACCTGCTCTGGATCAACCTTGTTACCGACTGCTTCCCCGCTCTCGCGCTTGGAATGGAAAAAGCAGAGAGCAACATTATGAGGCGCAAGCCCCGCAGCTCCTCCTCCGGCATATTTGCTGACGGAATGGGCGTTGACGTCGCATATCAGGGTGCACTTGTAACCGTGCTCGTCCTCGCCTCCTACTTCATCGGTCACTTTATGGAAACGGGCAACTGGGAGATCACCAACAGCACGCACGGCGTGACTATGGCGTTCCTCACCATGTCGATGGCCGAGATCTTCCACAGCCTTAATATGCGCTCGCAGAGAGGCAGCCTCTTCACCCTCAAGACACACAACAAGGTGCTCTATATCGCGGCCGCAATCTCCCTTGTCGCAACGACCCTTGTATGTGAGATTCCTTTCCTTGCATCAGCGTTCGGCTTCGCCGCCGTAAGCTTCAGAGAGTACGCGATCGCCATCGCACTCGGCTTCGTGGTCATTCCGGTAGTCGAGCTCGTAAAGCTTATCCAGCGTAAGCTCGCCAAAAAGGCGTAACACGATCGGGGCTGTCGCATTTAGGGATAACCGAATAAAAAATGAGTGGAGACATTATAAA
>CAZQTN010000122.1:3404-5036 GCA_964596195.1 uncultured Ruminococcus sp. | reverse complement strand
CGAAAGGCCTGCGAAATCGTTATCTGCAAGGTACTTGAGCTTAAGCTCGTTGGGCGTTCCCTCAAGTCCTGTGGTATAAGCAGGGGAAACTACCGGATCGGCCAGCTCCCAGATCTTACCTACGGGATCCTTGAATGCACCGTCACCGTATACCATAACCTCAACCGTCTTGCCGGTCGCCTCGTATATCTTCTTCTGTATAGCGTCTACTATCGGCTGGCAGTCACGGGGGAAGAGCTTAACGGTGTCCTCGGTCGCCTTGTTCGAGCCGAGCAGACCGTAATCAGCGTTAAAGCCACTACCGTTCACAGGCTCGCGGAGAATTTCGTCAAGGCCGTAAACGATCTCAGCACCTGCCGCACGGAGCAGTCTCTTGGTGCGCGCTCTGGTGTGAATGTCGCAGTTGATAACGTTCTTCGTATATGCAAGAACTGCTCTTGGGTCATTTGCGAATATAATTTCAGCCTCTGCACCGCTCTCGCGAATGAGCTGCTCATAGTACTCAACGTAGTCAACACCGGTGAATCTGTGCTTTTCATAGCCGAAAAGCTCGCGGTATTTCTCAAGTGAGAGCACGTCGCGATAGGGGTCAACGCCCTTTTCGTCAAGAGCGTCAAGGCTTATAAGGTGATTTCCAACCTCGTCAGAGGGATAGGAAAGCATAAGAACTATCTTTTTTGCACCCTTTGCGATTCCACGCAGGCATATTGCAAAGCGGTTACGGCTGAGAATGGGGAATATAACACCCACCGTTTCACCGCCGAATTTTGCTTTAACGTCCTCAGCAATGTCGTCAACGCTTGCGTAGTTACCCTGCGCGCGTGCAACTATTGCCTCGGTCATAGCAATGATATCACGGTCACGGATTGCAAATCCGTCATCCTTTGCAGCCTCAAGCACAGAATTGGTTACGATCTCAACGAGATCATCACCCTGTCTGATTATAGGCGCACGAACGCCGCGCGATACAGTACCGATCATACGGCTCATTGAAAATCACTCCTTTTTAAGTCCAATATATGGACAAACTTTTTAGCACCATATTAGTATAGCAGAAAAAACGCCGCTTGTAAAGTATTTTGCGCAAAAAAATGTGACTAAACTTTTAAAAATATATCGCAAATTTTAGTTTATCCCGTACTTGGATTATTTTTGCAAATTACACTTGAAATAATTACTCCAAAGTGCTATTATAAATATAATATAGATAAAAAAGGAGGTGTACGTCTTGAAATTCGGAATGCCCACACTTGTCGAATGCGCCGATATATACGAGTGCGCTGAGGTGGCGCGCAGATGCGCGCTCGCCTTCATAGAGATCAATATGAGCTTCCCACAGTATCAGCCGCACAGCCTCGATACAGCCGCTCTTCGCACCCTAGCCGCGGAGCAGGGCATATTCTACACCATCCACGCCGACGAGCAGCTCAATCCCTTCGACTTTAATCCCACCGTGTCCGAATGTTATTTCAGAGTAATGCGCGACACCGTCCGATTTGCTCTTGAGCTTGATATTCCGGTTATAAATATGCATCTCTTAAAGGGCGTATACGTCACACTCCCCGATAGGGTAGTGCTCCTCTCGGATATATACCGAGGCGAGTATCTTGCCCGCGTGCGCGAGTTTATCTC
>CAZQTN010000122.1:0-3304 GCA_964596195.1 uncultured Ruminococcus sp. | reverse complement strand
TCCTCTCGGATATATACCGAGGCGAGTATCTTGCCCGCGTGCGCGAGTTTATCTCGATGTGCGAGGAGGAGATAGGTGACTCCAACCTGAAAATAGCTATCGAAAACGTTGATACCAATCCATTCACGGCAAGCCAGCTTGAGGCGCTCGGCCTCTTTATGGCAAGCCCCGTCTTTGCGCTTACCCTCGACACAGGGCACGAACATTGCCTTAACCACGCCGACACCGCCGTCTTTGCACGCTATCCCGATAAGCTTGTGCATATGCATCTGCACGACGCCGTCGGCACGAAGTGCCACCTGCCTCTCGGTACGGGCGAGGTGAATATAAAGGGTAAGCTTGCCGCACTCCGAGGTGACACCTGCCTCATAGAGGTAAAAACGGTCGCAGGACTGGAATCAAGCGTTGACTATCTAAAGAAAAATAATTTGAAACGGAGCTAGCTATGACAAGCAAGGAAAGATTTATTGAGATCTACAACAAATACATAAAGAGGGAAGGCGCGGCAAAGCTGCTTGATTATCTTCTCTCGTCCGATTTCTTCACCGCACCGGCAAGCGCGCGCTTCCACTCGTCCTACGAGGGCGGACTCGTCGACCACTCGCTCAACGTGTATGACTGCCTCTTGAGCTACCTTAGCTCCCCTCGCACCGTCGACATCATCGGCACGCAGTACAGCGACGAGAGCATCGCTATCGTTTCGCTTCTGCACGACCTGTGCAAGATCGACGTGTACAAAAAGGGCTTCCGCAACGTCAAGGATGAGAAGGGCGCGTGGCAGAGGGTCGATACCTTTGAGTACGACGACAAAATGCCCTACGGCCACGGCGAAAAGAGCGTGTATATAATTTCGGGATATATGCGTCTCACCCGCGAGGAGGCCTTCGCTATCCGCTACCATATGGGTTACTCCTCGACCGAGGACCCTCGCAACGTATCCGCCGCGTTTGAGATGTTCCCCCTCGCATTCGCACTCTCTACCGCCGACAGCGAGGCAACCTACTTCGTCGAAACGAAGGACAAAAACAATAAATAATCCTCGAAAATTTGACACGGGGTACCGTGTTTTGTAAAAAATATACCTCAAGGAGCAAAAAATGGCAAAGAACTACGAAACCTTAGGCGTTATGATCGACCTCTCCCGTAACGGCGTTATGACGCTCCCCTCGATCAAGCAATTCCTCGGCACCATCGCAAAGATGGGCTACAACACCGTATTCCTTTATATGGAGGATACATACGAGGTTGAGGGCGAGCCCTATTTCGGTTATATGCGCTCACGCTACTCCATCGCAGAAATGAAGGAGCTTGACGAGTATTGTTCCTCTATCGGTATGGAGGCGATCCCCTGTATACAGACCCTCGCACATATGAGAACCTTCTTCAAGTGGAATCAGGTTCCCGTTGACTGCGACGATATTCTTCTCGTGGACGAGGAGCGCACCTATCAGCTTATCTCCAATATGTTCAAGACCCTCTCGAAGTGCTTTAAGTCCAAGCGTATACATATCGGTATGGACGAGGCACATATGCTCGGCAAGGGCAAATACCTCGACAAGCACGGCTACCGCACCCCCAACGAGATCATAAAGGAGCATCTCAATAAGATCTGCGAGATCGCAAAGGAGTACGATTACACCCTTCTTCTGTGGTCAGATATGTTCTTCCGTACCTGGAACAACGGTGACTACTACCTTAACGAGGTCAAAAATGTTCCTACCGAGGTTATAAACGCCGTTCCCGACAGCGTAGCACCCGTATATTGGGATTATTACAGCCCCACCGAAGCGCAGTACGACGCTATGATCAAAATGCATAGGCAGTTTAAGGGCGAGACCTGGTTTGCAGGAGGCGCTTGGTGCTGGCACGGCTTCGCGCCCCTTAATCAGTTCTCCATAAATACTATGCGCGAGGCGCTCGCAGCCTGCCGTAAGAACAAGGTTAAAAACATATTTATGACTATGTGGGGCGACGACGGTATGGAGTGCTCTCACTTCTCCCAGCTTCCCGCACTTATGTACATCGCAGAGTGCGCAAAAGGCAACACCGACGAAGAAAAGATCAAGGCCAGGTTCAAGCGTATCGTAGGCGTCGACTACGACGACTTTATGAAGGTCGACCTGCCTAACTACGTTACCGACACCCCCGCGGCAGACTCTTCCTCAGCCTCCAAGACTATGCTTTATTCCGATCCCTTCCTCGGCTTCCTTGATTACACAGTCTCCGAGGGCGTAGGCAAGCTCTACGCTAAGTACGCCGACGAGCTTTCCGCCGTTGCGAAGAAGACGAGAAAATACGGCTACGTCTTTAATACCCTCGCCGCACTCTCTTCCGTAATGGAGATCAAGTACGAGCTCGGCGTAAAAACGCGCAAAGCCTATAAAGCAGGCGATAAGGCAGAGCTTGCCCGCCTCGCAAACGAGGACTATACCGAGCTCGGCAAGCGCATCCGTGCCTTCCATAAGGCCTTTGAGAAGCAGTGGTATATAGACAACAAGCCCTCGGGCTTCGAGGTGCAGGACGGCCGTCTCGGTGCTCTTTGGCAGCGCGTAGACTCCTGCCGCCGTCGCCTCCTCACTTATGCCGAAGGCAAGCTCGATAAGATCGACGAGCTCGAGGCAGAGATCCTTCCATTTGGCGACAAGCCGCAGGGCACGCCCGTAGCCTACCATTGCTACGGCGCAGTAAATACTGCAAATGTGCTTACTCACTCGATGGGGTGAGAATTAGAATAAAAAAGAATAAAGAATAAAGAATAAAGAATAAAGCACAGCGTTCTCACTCGTGACACCCATTTATTATCTCTTAATTCTGCTTTATTCTCTCTTCTTTAAACCCAAAAAGGTCATCTGCCGAAAGACAGATGACCTTTTTGGTTGTTCTATTTTATCTTACTTTCCTACCTTCTCATACTTCTCACGTGCAACGTAAGAGGTATGGAGAGCGTGGTGAGCTGCGTGGCAGCCGTAACCACCCTTGAAGTAGTTGTCGTAAACCTCTTTAATGGTGGGGTTATTGTGAGACTTTCTCATCTCCATAGCCGCATCCTGGTCGTAAAGAGCCTTAGCTCTTACCGCCTTGAGGTCAACGGTATCGCGTACGTGCTGAGGCTGGATGGGCTGACCGCCGCCGTTTACACAGCCGCCGGGGCATCCCATGATCTCAACGAAGGTCCAATCAGCTTCGCCGCTTGCAATCTTGTCCATAACAAGCTTAGCGTTAGCAGCACCCGAAGCAACTGCAACCTTGATTTCCATACCTGCGATATTGTAAGTAGCTTCCTTAAGACCTTCAGTTCCGCGAA
>CAZQTN010000121.1:280-5074 GCA_964596195.1 uncultured Ruminococcus sp. | reverse complement strand
TTTTCACTAAATCCCTTGTCGATTTTTGGCGGAAGTAATAGGTAATAGTGAATAGTGAAAAAGTGCTGATGTAGCTTTTCTTCCGATGGTCGAAAAGCAATTTATTATAAAGCAAAATCGCGTCAGTTCAACTCCAAACAAAAAGACGCGAAAATATCTTTTTTGTCCGCACTTCACCAAAAAACACCACCCATTTTCGGGTGGTGTTTTTTGTGTCCTTGCCTCTCACTTCGGGAGGAAGATTATCGTAGGGGCGACCGACGTAGCCTGCGGATGTACCGCTCGGCAACCCTCTCACCCGCTTCGCGGGAGCTCTCCCATAGGGAGAGCCTTAAGCAAAGCCTCTCACTCCGGGAGAGGTGGCACGAGTTTTGCTCGTGACGGAGAGGGCCCTCTCACCTGCTAGCGCAGGAGCTCTCCCAGAGGGCGAGCCTTAAGCAAAGCCTCTCACTTCGGGAGAAAGGCTATCGTAGTGGCAACCGACGTAGCCTGCGGATGTACCGCTCGGCAACCCTCTCACCCGCTACCGCGGGAGCTCTCCCAGAGGGCGAGCCACCCAAAAGATGCCTTTTACGCATTAAAGCACCCCTGCAATAAGGCTCTCCCTTGAGGGAGAGCTCCCGTAGGGGCAACGCCCCGAGGGTGAGAGGGGGCAGCCTCTCACTTCCGGTGCCGAGCGGCGATTAAAAATAGTGCACAAAAAGGCGTGGCGGAAAATGGTTGAATTGCCGAAATTTGCTCGACTTATTTTATAAATATAATGAAAAGTGGTTGACATTTGTTTTTAAAAGGTGTAAGATTGTGGTACAAGGTATTCGAGAAGCGATCGCGGCGTGGTGAACCGCTGTTCGCCTCTTGGCACTTGTGCAAAACTCGTTATTCGCGAGAATAACACAAAAAAACAAAAAACAATTTCAGAAAGGAAAACTTATTCCAATGAAAAAGTCAGTTAAAATCTTAACTCTCGTGCTTTCGTTGGCGCTTCTTTGCGGCGCGCTCGTTGTAGCAGCGTTTGCAGAGGGTGAGACCACCGAGATCGTCGGCGTACGTCTCGATAACTCCGCCGATATGGAAGACCCGTACCTTACGGAACTTCCTACTGTTGAAAGCAAGGGAACTATCGCGGCTGATGGCCTCAGCATAAGCGGTACCATCAACCAGCTCTCTACTAACCTTGACAAGGATAGCGGCTCGGCTAAAGCTGTTCAGTTCAAGCATCAGATGGGTAACACCGCTATCGGTAAGGTAGTTACCAGCGTGTACGACGAGAACAGCTACTTCACCGTAGAGACCTCCGACAAAATGCTTCCCTATTACTACAATTCCACTCTCAAAACCGCTTCCTCGGGACACATGCTTAATTCCTACACCTCGATGTCAGGCTGGGATTATATCGCAGATCCCGAGACAAGAATGAGAAAGAGCGGCAATAATGAAGTAGGCGCCGGCGAGTATTGGGGCATCGATACCCAGTACTTCGTAATGGACGTTGACCTTATGTGGTTCGACCCCGCTAACTACGACGGCACCGGCTTCTTCTACCCCTACCTCGGCTGGACCAACGCTGCAGGAAACAGCTTCACGGCTGCTGCCAACGGCCAGTTCGGTATCAGGTTCACGAAGAGCGGCAGCGCCGTTGTTGCAGGCCTCCAGAACGGTAACACGACGGTTTCCGTAGGCTCTGACGGTACGTGGTCTCACGTTACCTACATAATGGGCTTCGGCACCAAGGTGGATGACGACGGCACTAACGTTGTTCTTAAGCAGTATCTTGCAGTCGACGGCGTTATAGTTGACTACGTTGAGTGGGCGAGCACCGTAGCTGTGACGGATGTGCTTAACGGCGACAGAACCCTTATCTACTCCAGAGATATCAGACTTGACATCTTCGGTAGAGTATCTACCACCAAGGTGTACAGCTCGGGTGCAGCTGATAACTACGTTATCCGTACCCTCACCAAGGACTACAACGGTAACCTTGCTACCGTTCTTGCAGATGGCGTAGGCGCAGACCTCACCAAGTGGGAGTCTAACCTCTACGACGCTGACAATATGCCCTTTGGTACTCCCATCGCAACGATCGGCGATACCTACTACGACTCCTTTAATAAGGCTCTCGCAGCAGCAGCTAGCGGCGACACCATCGTTCTCCAGGCTAACGTAACTACTCACGTAGTTCTTGACAAGCTCGTTACCATCGAGTGCGGCGACTACACCATCGCCGACATAACCGCAGGTCAGGGCTATCGCTACGACTACGACGCAGATACCAAGACCTACACCACCGAGGCTACTCAGGGCGAGTTCTATCTCTTCTGGGAGGCTTGCGAGTGCGGCCTTGGTGATGTCTGTGACGAGACTCACCCCGGCGGCATTGATACCGTTGGTTGGGAGGGCGGCACCATCGGCGCGTCCTACACCAAGGATCTCAACTGGTCCTGCACCGTTGGCGCAACCGTTTACTCTCTCGCAGGTTGGGTTGATGATAACGGTGATCCCGTTGATCTTAACACCGTCATCACTGCTGAGATGTGTGATGACCTCACCGAGATGACCCTTTACCCCGTGATCGCTACCGAGAGCGCTACTCTTACTTACGTAAAGGGCGGCGAGCTCATCTACCTCACCGGCGACACCGCTGTTAAGACTGCTCTTCTCGGTGCAGATCCCAACACCACCATTACTCTTTACGACACCGCAAAGCACTATGAGACTGTTACCATTCCCAATAGCCTGACCCTTGACCTCAACGGTCAGACCCTCTCCCTGCTTTGCCCCGTTAAGCAGACCTCCTTCACTCTCTCCACCGGTAAGACCTTTACCGTCCTTGGTGAGAAGGAAGGCTCCACTCTTGTTCACGGCTTCCCCAAGAGCGAGTACACTGAGACCGCTAGTAACGTTGCCGGCGGTACTCTCTTCTCCGGCGGCGGTGCAGGCACCGTTCTTAACTTCAAGGGCGCAGGCCTCAGAGTTGCTACCGGTGCTCTCTACGGTAGCTGGGCAGGCCACGCCATGACGATAAACATTGAGGATTGCTACATAAACACTGATAACGGACAGGAGAACCCCGCTACCATTTACCACTATGGCCCGATCACCGTTAACATCAAGAACGCTACCTTCGGTGGTGCTACCATCGGTATCAACTACAATGTCGCTGAGGTTGGCACCAACAAGGTTATCAACGTTGAGAACTCCGTTATCCTCGGCAGCTTCATCAGCTCTAGCTTCCCCAAAGTTTCTGTAAACCTTAAGAACTCCTACGTAGCAGGCAGCATCAGTGCTGCAGAGATCAACGTGGGTGACGGCTGTTACTTCACCAATAACTCCTGGGTCGATAACGCTACCTTCGATGAAGGTATCGCTCTCGTAGCTGAGACGTACACCGCTCAGCACAACGTATACGACCACAAGTTCTTTAACTACAAGGATGGTGACGATCTCGTTTGGGATCATGAGGTTTCTCTTACCTACACTCCCTCCGTTAGTGAGGTGACCTACGCTTACCAGAGCTGCAAGGTTGTAAACGTAACCTTCAAGGATGGCGAGACCACTCTCGGCACCGCTGCAGGTAAGGCGGGCGCTAAGGTAATTGGTCCTACTACAGGCACGACTGAGGCTGTTGCTGACGGCTGGATCCTGGCTACCAAGTCCTACGCTTACACCATTCCCGAGGACGCTACCGCGGATATCGTTGTTGATATCGCAAACGTAACCGAGTACGGCTACGCCTATGCGGCAGGTACTCCTAAGCTCTACGCTAACTACAGGCTTACCGACAACCTTGAAACCAGCCTTTACGTTCCCGCTGAGCTTCCCGAGGGTATTGAAATTACCGAGATCGCCAAGGACGGAACCAGCGGCAGAACCCTTAGCGGCAACTACACCATCGGCGGCGTTGCTTACACGGCTACTCATGCCTGGCCTAACGCATGGTCTGCAGACGAGGGTACATACTGGGATATCACTTACTCCTACGATGGAACCAACGTTACCTACAGAGTAACCGTTGACGTAGTTAACTACGCAACAAAGGTTGTTGATATCTACGCTACCGACCTTGAGAAGATCCAGCAGGTTACTGCTCTTCTTCAGTACGTTGAGGCAGCTAACAAGATCAAGGCGGTGACCATCTCCAACGGTCTCTCCGAGACTCTTGCAGCACTTAAGGAGAAGGTAACCATTCCCGCAGTTACTACCGAGTATCTCTCTGATCTCAGCCAGCTCAGACAGTACATCTCCGGCGTTGCAGTTAGCGTTAACTCAAGCCGCGGCGGTTCTATGCTCATCACTCCTGTCGATGCGACCAATACCGTTAATATCATAGTAGGCGAGAAGGCCCTTCAGACCGAGGTTAAGGACGGCGTTGTAATGCTTACTAACACCAGCCTTTGCAACTGGGCGGCTAAGGATCTCACCATTCAGGTTCTCGATGCTGATGGCGCAGTTCTCGCTACCGGTACTTACAGCCTTGCTGCATACTACAACGAGATGGCTTCTATGGCTACCGCGGATCAGCTTGCACTCCTTGAGGCTATGTATGCACTCGCAGCTATTGGTAACACCAACAACTAATATCGGCAAACATACACACCCCGTCCCCAAAGGGACACAACCAAATAATAATTAAACTAAAAAAACAAAGCATACGATTGTATTGATTGATTGACAGAACGGCGCGGGCAACCGCGCCGTTTTTGTTTCAACGGCGAAGCGGAGCAAAGCCATTGATTTAAATAGGCGCGGGCAACCGCGCCGTTTTTGTTTCAACGGCGAAGCGGAGCAAAGCCATTG
>CAZQTN010000121.1:0-180 GCA_964596195.1 uncultured Ruminococcus sp. | reverse complement strand
ATTTAAATGGGCGCGGGCAACCGCGCCGTTTTTGTTTTCCCCCTCTCACCCTCGGGGCGTTGCCCCTGCGGGAGCTCTCCCTCAAGGGCGAGCCTTAACCCCCTCTCAGTCGCCTACGGCGCCAGCTCTCCCTATCCCCCCTCTCACCTGCTACGCAGGAGCTCTCCCTCAAGGGAGAGC
>CAZQTN010000120.1:0-5137 GCA_964596195.1 uncultured Ruminococcus sp. | reverse complement strand
GTAGCTGGGGGCGGTTTCACAGCGCAGAATGCGCTTGCCGAGGCCGGTGGGCAGGAGGCCTGCGCTGATTGCGGCGGCGGCCTCGTCGAGCGAAAAGCCGCCCTCGCAGCCGACTACGACGGAGACCGTCGTTACGGTGGGGTGCTCCTCGAGGATGGCTCTTATCGGCCTCGTGCCGTCGCCCTCGTAGCAAAAGAGGGGCAGGTCGGCGGTGGCTGCCTCGCGGATGGTGGTTTTGAAATCGACGGGGGCTGTGACGGTGGGCAGGATCGAGCGGCCGCATTGCTTCGCGGCCTCTTCGGCTATGCGCTCAAGGCGCGCGGTGGTCTTGTCCGCCTTGTCGGCCTTGGGGCGCTTGATACAGCGCGAGGACTCGAAGGGAACTATTTTCGATGCGCCGAGCTCTACGGCTTTCTGTACGACGGTCTCGAGCTTGTCGCCCTTGGGATAGGCCATATAGAGCGTTATGTAGACGGGGGGCTCGGTCTCGCCCTTCTTCGATGAGAGAATAAGGCACTCGCATTCCTCGTCGCGGATGCGAGTGAGGCGGCAGGCGTGCTCAAAGCCGTGCATATCGCACACGGTGATCTCGTCGCCCTCGGCCATTCTGAGGGAGCGCGCGATGTGGTGCGCGTCGTCGCCCTTTATCGTGATGATGCCGTCCGCAATTCCGTCGGACGGGGTAAAAAATCTCGGCATATTACTTTTCGGATCGCGTGACCATTATGGCCAGCCAATCGTTTTCCTTTATTTCTTTGGTGATCGTGTAGCCGTTCTGTGCTATTGACTCGCGCACCTCGTCCGCACGCATCGAAATGATGCCGGAGAGAATGATGGGCGCTTCCGCTTTTACATACTTGTCAAGGTCGGGGAGCATCCTTATAATAACGTCGGCGACGATGTTCGCAACGCAGAAGTCGTACTTTCCCTCGGAGAGGTCAACGCCCTTAAGCAGGTCGGACACGCCGACGGTGATGTTGTCACAGCCGTCGTCCTTGGCGTTCTCGCGCGCTACCTTGACCGCTACGGGGTCGATGTCGTATGCATTGCAGGATTTTGCGCCAAGCTTAGATGCGCAGATGGAGAGAATGCCGGAGCCCGTACCCATATCAAGGAAGCGCTTGCCCGCGAGATCCTCGTCCTGCATCATCAGCATAACGAGGCGCGTGGTCTCGTGCGTTCCCGTGCCGAAGGCCATCCCCGGATCCATACGTATGAGGATTTCGCCGTCCTTCGCCTCGTATTTCTCCCAAGCGGGCACGATCGTCACGCGGCCGAGAGGGATCGGCTTGTAGTACTGCTTCCAGCTCTCTGCCCAGTCCTCCTCTCGCACGCCGTCCGACGTGATCTCGGCCTCGATGCCGAGGGCGTTGAATCTCTCTATGAGAAAGGCCCTGTACTCCGCAACGCTCTTTTCCTCGGGGACGAAAAGGGAAACGCGTACGGTGTCCTTGTCTGCATTAAGTATCTGATCGTCAACGAGGTCGCCGTACATTCCGTTTAAGGAAAAGTCGGAGAAGTCCTCGATCATAAGTCCGTTGTCAAGCATACTCATCACGGCGGTGAGATCGTCGAGAAATTTCGTCTTTGCCGTTGCCGTGAGCTTTGTCCAATTACCTGCCATTTTTGAATTCTTCCTTTACTTTATTTATATCGCTACTGATCTGCTCCCTGAGTGCTTCCGGTGTATCAAACCGAAGCTCCGGGCGCAAAAATGACGTAAGAATTATACGCACACACTCGCCGTAAATATCGCCGTCGAAGTCGAGGATAAATGCCTCGGCGTGTTCGGGGCGCGCATCAAAGGTCGGGCATACCCCGACGTTGGTAAGAGCAGGGTATGTGCCACCCCGTGTAACGATTTTTGATACGTAAACGCCGTGCTTTAACAGTCCCTGTCTATCTGTCAGGGGGCAATTTACGGTAGGGAAGCCGAGCGTGCGGCCGACACCTCTGCCGTGCTCAACGACTGCCCCAAGAAAATACGGCGCGCCGAGCATCTTGTTTGCCGCGGCGATATTTCCGCTCGCCATATATTTCTTGATCTCGGTTGTGGAGATCTTTTTGCCGTCCATCATTACGTCATCTGCAATAATGCATTCGCCGCCGGATTCGGACATAAGATACGAGAGCAGGGAAGCGTCTCCCATCGCGCGGTAGCCAAAGCGGAAATCCTTGCCTACGACGGCCGCAGCACAGCCAAGCTCGCCTGCGAGCAGGTCTATGACAAAGCTCTCCGGCGACACGCCGCGCACCTCGTCAAATTCGGCGATCATTACCTCGTCGATGCCGCAATTTTCAAGCAGCTCAAGCTTTGCGGCGGTGGAATAGAGCCTGACGGCCGACTGCTTGGCCGAGGGGGACTCTGAGTAAAAGGTAAACACCGCGCAGGGCACGCACAGCTCGTCCGCCCTTTTTCTCGCGGCGGAAAGGATAGCGCGGTGACCGAGGTGCACTCCGTCAAAAAAGCCGAGCGCCACGACGCGCTTACCGCTCGGACATTCGTTCTTGCCGTATTCGTATACCGTCATAGTGTCGACTCCTTTCGCGTGTGATATATTTATTATACTATCTGAGCTTGGAAAAGTCAAGGCGGATTGTTGACAAAGCGTGCGCGCGTATGATAAAATAAATATGAACCTGATTTTTGGAGGAAACCCATATGAAAATATTTTTAATAGTGCTTGGGTCGGTGGTTGCCTTTCTTGCGCTTTGCTTTATAGTGTTTTTAATTCTTATCAAGCCCTCGTCAAAAAAGCGTGGGGTAATGGAAAGATATAAGGGCGTGAAGTTTGCCCACCGCGGTCTTCACGATTCCGAAAAGGCGGAGAACTCGCTCTCCGCGTTTGCCGCCGCGGTAGAGCACGGCTACGGCATTGAGCTTGACGTGCGTCTGTCCAAGGACGGCGAGCTCGTGGTGTTCCACGACGATACCCTTGACCGCGTTACCGACGCTACGGGGCGCGTTGACACTATGACCGCAGAGGAGCTTTCGCGCGTCCGTCTTTCGGGCACCGAGGACACCGTGCCCACGTTCCGCGAGGTTTTGAAGCTCGTTGACGGTAAGGTGCCGCTTCTCGTTGAGATAAAGGAGGACATCGGCAAGTACGGCGTTACCAAGAAGACCGCAGAAATGCTCCGCGAGTATCACGGCGAGTACATCGTTGAGTCGTTCAACCCCTTTGCGCTTAAGTGCTTCGGCGGACTTATGCCGGAGGTTGCGCTCGGATTTTTGTGCACGAACTATCTGAAAAATCCGAAAATGCGTAAATTCAAATATTTCATCGTTCAGAATATGATGCTCAACTTCCACTCAAAGCCGGATTTTATCGCATACGATCACGGCGAGTGGAAAAACGCAGGCCTTGCGATGGTGCGCACCTTCTACCCTAAGACTCCCCTCGTCTGCTGGACGGTCAGGAGCCACAAGGAGGAGACCGCCGCAAAGGAGCACGGATTTACCTCATTTATTTTTGAAAATTACAAATCGGAGATCTAGCGCAATATGAAATTTCAACTCGTTGCAACCTGCCTTTTCGGCCTTGAGCACCTGCTCGGCGAGGAGATCGACGCCCTTGGCTACGAGCGCGTATCGACCATAGACGGCCGCGTTACCTTCCTCGGCGACGAGGAGGCGGTGGCTCTTTCAAACATATTTTTGCGCTATGCTGAGCGCGTGTTTATAAAGCTCGGCTCGTTTCCTGCAAATACCTTTGATGAGCTGTTCGAGGGGACCCGTGCGTTAAATTGGCCGGATTTTATCGGCTCTCGCGACGCCTTTCCCGTAAAGGGACATTCGATAAAATCCAAGCTGACAAGCATCCCCGACTGTCAGAAGATAGTCAAAAAGGCAGTGGTGCGCTCGATGTCCTCGTGCTACGGTATTGATATCTTTCCCGAGGATGGGGTGAAATATCAGATCGAGTTTTTCATCCTCAACGACGTCGCTACCCTTATGATAGACACCTCGGGCACGGCGCTTCACAAGCGCGGATACCGCCGCGAGGCCAACGCCGCCCCCATCCGCGAGACCCTTGCCGCGGCAATTGCCGCAACCTCGCGTCCGCGCGAGGAGGTGCTGCTGTGGGATCCTATGTGCGGTAGCGGCACTATCGCCATTGAGGCGGCAATGATAATGAAAAATATCGCTCCCGGAGTGAACCGTCACTTTGCCGCAGAGGCGTTCCCCTTTATCCCTGCGTCCGTGTGGGAAAATGCACGTGAGGAGGCAAAGGAGGGGGAGCGTGTAACGAAATTCGAGGTTTTTGCCTCGGATATTGACCCCGAAGCCGTCGAGTTGACAAAGAAAAACGCCCAGAAAGCAGGCGTTTCAGATATAGTCCGCGCCTTTGAGTGCGACTGCCGCAAGATCGCCGCCCCCGGCCGTCGCGGTACTATCGTGACCAACCCGCCGTACGGCGAGCGCCTTGGCAGTGCGCGTGAGGTTGAAAAGCTCTATAAGGAGATCGGCGAGCACTTCCGCGGTCTTTCCCCCTGGCAGGTCTATATCATAACCTCGCACCCGTCCTTCGAGCGGCTCTACGGCCGCAAGGCAGACAAGGTGCGCAAGCTCTATAACGGTATGATACCGTGCTATCTTTATCAGTTCTTTAAGAATAATAACAGATAAAAAATCCCCGAGAGTCCAATCGACCCTCGGGGATTTTAATTAATTCAAAAATGTTTTGATCAGTGGCAGATGCACTTCTCGGAATCCTTATCAAAGATGTGGATTCTCGATGCGTCGATAGCAACGGTGATATCATCGCCTGCCTGAGCGGTAGAACGAGAGGAAACTCTTGCAATGATGTTCTTGTTGTTGGTTGCATCCTCCATGCCCTCGAAGCCGAGGTAGAGGTAGATCTCAGCACCCATAAGCTCGGTAACGTCAACGTTAACCTTCATAGTGGTGTCAGCAAGGGTCTGAAGGTACATGGGCTCGTCGTGGATAGCCTCGGGACGGATACCGAAGATAACCTCCTGATCGATGTACTCCTTGAGAGCAGGGTTGTTAGCCTTGTCAGCAGGGAGCTTGATGAGGGTGGTACCGAAGGTAGCGTAGAGGTCGTTCTCCTTCTTCACAAGCTTACCGGTGATGAAGTTCATCTGAGGAGTGCCTATGAAGCCTGCAACGAAG
>CAZQTN010000119.1:0-5489 GCA_964596195.1 uncultured Ruminococcus sp. | reverse complement strand
GGGATTCTCTTCTCATAGTCGCGGGTGTTAACGCCAGCACCGACGACGTAGCTCTTGTTTGCGTCAAGGAGCTCGTCGGGATTTTCCTTATGCTGAGAGTAGTCCTTACGGAATACGAAGTACTTAAGATTGCCCTTTTTGTCAACGATGGGAAGCGAGTTGAGCTTGTGATCCCAGATGATGTCGTTCGCCTGCTTGAGAGTAGTACCCTCGGGTGCTACGACGAGCTTGTCAAGGGGAGTCATAAAGGTGGATACCTTTTCGTCACCGTTCATACGGCTGACACGGTAGTCGCGGCCGGTAACTATGCCGAGCAGCTTGCCGTTTGCCGTTCCGTCCTTGGTAACGGCCATAGTGTTGTGACCGTTTCTCTCAACGAGCTCAAGCACGTCTGCAAGGGTGTTGTCAGGGGTAAGGTTGGAATCGCTTACAACAAAGCCTGCCTTGTAGTTCTTTACTCTTGCTACCATTGCGGCCTCGTCCTCGATGGACTGGTTGCCGTAAATAAAGGAAACGCCGCCTTCCTTTGCGAGGGCGATAGCCATTCTGTCATCGGAGACCGACTGCATTATGGCGGAAACCATAGGTATATTCATCATAAGGGGGCACTCTTCTTCTCCCTTTCTGTACTTAACGAGGGGGGTACGAAGAGAAACGTTAGCGGGGATGCATCTTTCGTCGGTGTAGCCGGGGATAAGAAGATACTCGCTGAAGGTATGAGAAGGTTCGTTAAAATAGATCGCCATTTTTTCGTCCTCACTTTTATTATGCGTTATTTTTAATTATTGATGTATATTCTAGCACACACTTTCGCGCGTGTCAAGTATATTTTTTATATATTTTAGCCCTCGTAATCCTCGAGCACCTTAATATACTTGATAACCGGCTTGTCCTCGTCGTTTTCAACGGTGCCGTTGCCGAGGTACTGCCATACGTAGTGCTTGTAGGTGCCATAGGTCTGATCAACGGTATAATCACCGTAGTAATCTGCGTATGCGGTCTTGGGGAAAACCTCCTCGGTTATGTCCTCAATAACGCTCATGCCCTTAACGACGTAGCCGAACGCGGCGTAGTTGCCGTCAAGAGAAGCGCTTGCATCGGCATTACAGATGAAGAATTGGCTGGATGCCGAGTCGTTCTCCTGCGAGCGCGCCATAGAGATAACTCCGGGAAGGTGGCTAATGTCGTTTTTGTGGCCGTTTTCGCTGAATTCGCCCTTAATGGTGTTAGCGCTGCCGCCCGAGCCGTTGCCCTTGGGGTCGCCGCCCTGTATCATAAAGTCCTTGATGATACGGTGCATCGTGAGTCCGTCGTAGAAGCCGGATTCAACAAGCTCTATAAAGTTCGCGACCGTGATGGGGGCGGTGGTCGCATCAAGCAGGAGTATTACCCTGCCGTAGCCCTCGAAGCAGATCTCGACGTACTTTACGTCCCTGCCTGTAATATCGCGCGTTTCCGCGTACTCGCACGCGCCGGTTCCCAGCTTATCGGTCTTGTCGCAGGATGCAAGTGCAAAGGGGATAGCCGTGAGCATCACCGCAACGAGAACAAGAGAGATGATTTTTCTTTTCATTTCAAAATTCCTCTTATATGTTTTGTGTTATAAACATTTCAACGGCCTTGTAGCCGCCGATGCCGCCCATCTTCGAGGCGGTGTCGGTTTTAATAAGCGACTCGAGCGAGTCGGAAAGCCTTTTGGTGCCGGTTTTCTTTGCGGCGGCCATATAAAGCTTCAATCTGTATGGATGGAACTTCATTATCTCGGCAATATCCTCGGCGTCGCGACCCTCGTCCATCAGGAGGGAAACGGAGAGCAATTCGCCGTAGGTCTTTGCCAGCTGGGCAAGCACGACGGGGGGCTCTACCCTCTGCTGACGCATATCGGTCAGGGCGAGGAATGCCTTTTCCATATTTTTTTCGATTATCGCGTTTGAGATGGCAAACGCGTCACACTCAACGGTCGTTGAGCATATATCGTTTACGTCGGCGACCGTAACGGCGCTTTTGCCGTTTGCCTTGGCGTAGGCGCAGAGCTTTGTAAGCTCGTTTGCGAGCACCTGCATCGAGTGTCCGACGCGGAAGAGCATAGCCTGCACCGTCTGCACGTCGACGGCTATTCCCTCGGCATCAAAGTGCTTTTTTAGCCAGGAGAGCAGCTGTGAGTCGGTGGATTTGTTGAACACGATGATATCGAAGCCCTGTGCAAGCTTGGTATAGAGCTTTGAGGGGCGCTTGTCCGTGCCGGTGTCAAAGCCGTCGGACAGCGCGGTTATCGCAACGACGGCGTAGGGGTAGTCCTCGCGCGCTTCGAGAAGCTCAAGAAGAAGCGCCCTGTCGCTCTCCTTCATCTTGTCGAGGTCGGCGTGCCGCCATTCGACGAGCTTGTAATCAGACATCATCGGCGGTGCGTAGAGCGCATCACGGAACGCGGCGAGGGTCATCTCCTGACCATCGAAAACGGCGTGGTTAAAGGTATCAAATGCATCGTCGGTAAGCGCCGCGCGTGCAAGCTCACCGCGGTAGTGGCGCTTAAGGTAGTCCTCCTCGCCCGCGAAGATGTACCACCCACCGATATTACCGCTCTTAAGCCTTGCGCGAAAGTCGTTAAGCGTCATTGTCGGCGACCTCCCCGAGCGTTATCGTCATTCGTACGTTTTTCTCCGCTCCGCCTACGGTCATATCGTAGATTATAGTAAGCTTACCCCCAAGGCGTGTCAAATTATTACGTATTTTTTTGGTATTTATCTCGGCATCAAAGGAGTACGGCGGTATCTTGTAAAGCGAGCGCGTGCGACCACCCTCGATAAACAAAAAGTCGGACTCAATAGCTCCCGAGCGGCGCACTCTTACGTGCTCGCCCGTTACGATAATATCGCTCTTTATCCGTCCGCCCTCGCTCTGCTCGGAGTACGAAATGAGCATAGTGCCGTCGCGCTCACCAAGAAGTGCGGTATATTCATTTTCGCATCTCTCAAATCCCTCGGCCACGCCGACGGACGGGTCACAAATTACCGACTCAACGGTCACTTTACGTTCGGTCACCTGTCGCACTCCTTTCCTTTTTTCGCGCCCTGCGGCACAAATTTAAAAATAACTGTTGCCGCCGAGAGTAACCCGGCCGCAACAGTATAAGATAGCCGAAGGGGGTCAAACTCGTAAGGATTCGACTCCCTTCGGCTATCAGTTATTTTCCCCTCTTTTGCAGATTATACTTACTGCGGGGATTGATAAATTCGCGCCAATCAAGGCTGCCTGCCTCAAGCGCGGTAACGAGCACCTCGGCGGTAGCGATATTGGTAGCGAGCGGAACGTTGTAAACGTCGCAAAGGCGCAGAAGGCTCTCCTCCGCCTCGTAGACCTCCTTCGAGGGGTCGGTGCTTCTGAAATAGAACACGACGTCGATCTCGTTGAATGATATGCGCGAGGCTATCTGCTCGGTGCCCGAGCCGCCACTAAGAAAAGTCTCTATCTCAAGGCCGATAGCGTCGGAAACGTATCTGCCGGTGGTATGGGTCGCGCAAAGATGGTGCTTTGCGAGCGTGCCGCAATATGCGATACAAAACTGCGCCATGAGTTCTTTTTTGTTGTCGTCGGCTATAATAGCGATATCCATTTGCATTCATCCTTTCTGCACTTGGGTGGGTTGCCCTGCCCTGTGCGTCGGCCGCATCGCGGCGATTTTGAAAATCCCGTTTTTAAAAAATATTATAGATATTATATCACTCTTTAAAATATTTGTCAATCCAAAAGAAAAACTTTTTAAAAAGTTTCATTTTCCCCGCCGCGCGAGGCGCAAAGAAAATAAGAGCCCGGCGTCGTCGGGCTCTTTGTGACTTCTAAATTATAACAAATTTAAACTACCTGTTTGTAAATTTGCTTAATTCTGAATCCAAGTCAGAAAAATTTTTTCTTCCGTTAGTTAAAATGGAGATCCTTTTATTCTTAGAATAGATTATGTACGCTTCGCTTTTATATACTCCCAGAACAATCGCTGGCACGATTTTTTTCTCCACCTTATCGATTTCGCTTAGCCTTATTGCCACTTTCTTGCGGAATATTTTTTTGCTATAAATATACTCATCGGACAAAAACCAATATTCATAGCAACCTGTAATTATCAAAACGGTCGTTATAGTTAACATTACCCCAAAAAACAAAGTAGCAATAACCATTGTCGCGACCGTATTGGCCTCTTCTTTGACATTAAGCACTCCAAACCAAATTATTATCAAATAAAAGGCCAAGCACGCAAACAGTAACAAAGTAACACATACAGAATCAAATAGGTTATTAAATACTTTCTTATCTTTCATATATGATACCTTTCAACTAACGTTATGGCGCATATAGTCAACCCCAATTTTGAAAGGTTGCGTAAACTCTAAGCCAAAAACGAACTTTCCCCACCACTCTTTTGATTTTAGGAATGCGCCCTTAGTCCCGATATTTCCAATGCTACCAACCATTCCACCCGCTGCGAAATTAACCATTCCTTCCAGGGCAACAAAACCGCCACCATTCTCCCGTTGGATCCACTCTATTAACCGGATTATTACCACAATAAGCGAACATATTGTATCCGGTCAAGCCTTGGCCTGTGGAAACGTAACCGTCTGCACTTATAAACCTACCCGTATTAGCATCATAATATCTGCTTGTAAGGTAGTAGAGTCCGAGGTCTTCATCGTAGTAGTAGCCACGGTATCTGAAGGGGTTGATGTTTGCGATGCCAACGGTATCCTGCGTAATGGTACATACACCCCACGCATCGTAAGAGTATCTCGCAACTGTCTGAGCATCCTTATCAACGATAGCGATTACATCGCCCTGCATGTTCTTGATGAAATAGTATGGAACGTTGTTGTAAAGAACGCCGCAAATGCTTTCTTGATTGTCTCTTAGAGGAATAAGTGTATTGCCATCCCAAATCTCGCGAAGAATCTTAGTGCCGTCAAGAGTGTAGGTGTGGAGAACACCGTTCACTTTCTTGCTTGTTCTGATACCGTTTGCATTGTAGGTGTATTCGATGTTGTCGAACTTCTTAAGCTGACGTCCCTTCTCCCAAGTCAGTGTATGACCGAGGTAAGAAATCGGGTTGCCCTGAGCATCATATTCGATTGCCTGACCGTTGTAGGAGGTAAGGAGATCCTTCCAAGTATCGTTGCCATATACATAGCTGATCTTGGTTGCAGGCGCAATCTCTCCGGTTTCATCAACTACACCCTTGGCGGTGATGTTACCGTAGTTGTCATACTCGAACCTGGTAGTTACGCCATCCTTGGTTTCGGTTTTGAGCTGACCAAGCGCATCGTAGGTGTAGATCGTGGTATTGGTTACAGGTGTTTCATCAACCGTATAGGTCTCAACAACGGAGGTAATACGCTCTTCCGCATCGTAGCCGTAGGAGAGGGTAGTGCCGTTGGAAAGAATGATCTGGCTGACGAGCTGAGTAGTAGCAGAGGACTTAACCTTTGCGTTGTTCTTATGCT
>CAZQTN010000118.1:0-5510 GCA_964596195.1 uncultured Ruminococcus sp. | reverse complement strand
GCCGTGAGGGGGGCAACCGTACTTGAAGAACTCAAGGTAGAACTTAACGTCCTCGTCAAGTCCCTTCTCTGCCGCCTGGGCACGAAGCTGCTCGTATCTGTGCTCACGCTGTGCACCGGTAGTGATCTCCACGCCGCGCCAGATAAGGTCGTAGCCGCAGGGAACGCCGCGCTCGTCTCTCATATGGTAGAATGCTCTTTCCTTTGCATCGTAGTCGGTGATGAAGAGGAACTCGTGATCAAACATATCCTTTGCAAGCTGTCTGCACATACGCTCCGCCTCGGTGGTAAGGTCGCCCTTAAGCTCATCAGGAACGGTGTAGCCGTAGCGAGCCTCAAGCTCAGCGTAAACGTCGGCGAGCTTCATTCTCGGGAAAGGAAGCTTGGGAACGATGACCTCGTCAAAACCGAGAGCCTTGATCTCCTCGCCGTGCGCGGCACTGATCTTGGCAAACGCATAAGCGAGGATCTCCTCCTCGATCTTCATAACGTCCTCGAAGCTATCGATATACGAGAACTCAAGGTCGAAGCCTGTGAACTCGGTTGCGTGCTTGTTAGTGTATGACTTCTCGGCTCTGAATACGGGGCCGGTCTCGAAGATGCGCTCAAGGCCTGCGGCCATAGCCATCTGCTTATAGAACTGAGGGGACTGCGCGAGGTACGCGGTGGTATCGAAATACTTGACCGCAAAAACATCGGAGCCCGACTCGCTTGCCGCGGCGATAAGCTTGGGGGTGTGGATCTCCACGAAGCCACGCTCCACGAGGAACTCACGCATTGCGGCGGTGAGTGTGGTCTGAAGCTGGATCATAAGGCGGTTCTGATCGCGGCGAAGATCGATCCAACGGTAGTCCATCTTTACGTCGATCTCGGAGTCGTCCTTGATGGGGAGCGCCTCTGAAACGGACTCGACCTTCATTACGTCGGGGTACATTTCCTTTCCGCCGAGCTTTACGTACTCGCTCTCAACGACCTCGCCCTCAAAGGTTACAACCGAGTGGATGGTGAGAGTGTCGAGCATTTCGGAAAATTCAGGGTGTTTTTCCTTTTCTATTGTGACCTGAAGCTTACCGGTAATGTCCTTGACAACGATGAATGCCATAGTCTTCTTGTTGCGGAAGTTTTCAACGAAGCCGGATATCCTGCGCACGCCGGGGGTCACGTCTTTTATATAGGTTCTTTCCATTTTGGTGTGCCTTTCTTTTTAAATTATCAACGTATATTATAAACTATCGCGCGCGAAAAGTCAAGGTATAAGTTCAATTTCGACCTCTTTGGGTGCGTCGATACGGCTTATCACCCTATCGCCGTCGCGTCTGTGGTCGATTTTAACGTTACCGTACGGTGTCGGGAATGTGCCTCGTGCCCATTCAAGGTCACCGAGGTTCGGCTTTATAACCAGCCTTTTACAACCCGGCTCTGCTACGTTGACACCGAGAACGTACTGCGAAAGGAATGCAACGGGGCCTCCCGCCCAGCCGTGGCAAAGGCTGTGTCGGAATCCGATATAGCAATTCTTGCCGTTGTCGCCGTGAACGTCGATCATTCCATCGGGTGTGATCTCGTCTATTCTTGCGGCATTCTTCACCCACTCGATATCGAAATCCTCCCAAAAGGTGGTTGCGCCAAGGTCGAGCATTGCGCCCCAGAACTTACGTATAACATCAAGAGCGCCGGATACGTCGCCAGCCTCACCGCGAGCGAGAAGAACGTAATAACCCATAAAGGTTGACAGGCCGTCAATCGGATCCTGAGAGAGTATTTTCTCGTTGACCTCGCGTGCATCCTTAAGACCGGAGAAGACGGATATTCCCGCCATTTGTTTTTGTTTCGGTGTTTCAAGGTTGAGGGCGCGTACTGCGGAGCGGCCGCGCTCACAAAGACCGACAAGGCTCAAATCTTTGAATACGTGTGCGATTTTTTCGGCACATTCAAAGCATTTATACATAACCGAATAAAAACCGAAGCGTTTGAGCGGCTCGTTACCCTCGCTGCTCCAATCGACAAAAAACGCAAAGCTCTGCGGGTTATCAAGCACGACCGAATAGGCCAGATGCGCTATCGTACGAACGTAGTCAAGGCGCGAGGCAAGATATTCGAGGTCGCCGGTGTGCATATACCAATCGTATAGATTGATGACCCACCAGAAGCTGTATGAGGGCAACGTGTTTATCCACTTCGCGTCCGGATACTCCGAGCGCGTCCTGTCAAGGCTTCGGCGAATACAGTCATCAGCACCGAAGACGGCATAAATCACGGCGGTCTCAGGGTGCATATCTCCGAGCCATATCATACGGTCACGCTTTATACCGTCCCACAAATATTCTCCCATATTAAGCTCCACCGTATACGCGCCGACGTGCCATACGTCATTCAATCTCGGATCGGAGCATTCAAACGAGCCTTTGTACTCAATCTCGCGCATATCAAGCTTGGCCTTTATGGACTTGATAACGACATCTGCATCAAGAGCCTCGATTTTAAAGAAGCGGTACCCCGTGTTACCGAAATAGACGTTTCCCATAATGGGAACGTCGATCACGGTATCGCGAATGGCGTGGTCGTTGGTGGCGTTTTTTTGACCTATGCAGCTAAGCGCCTCCATAACGCTCTCGCCAAATACCACGCGGCACTTGGCCGCTGTCGGAAACGAGGAAATATCACGGGCGCAGACGGCTATACCGCCGTGTATTTCTCTGCCGAAATCAAGCAAAACCCATCCGCCCTTTTTGATCGTAGCATAGCCGCAAGACGCACGAGTGGGGTGTATAGGAGTCGCCTGAAGCGGCTCGTCGTCCAAAATGCGCTCCACCCGTTCAACGTTCTCGCATGCGACGATCCGCGTTGGCATAATAAATTTTTCCATAGTTCTCTCCCTTATCAGGCAAGTGCGATCCGGACGTCACTTCAGCGATTTTATGAATGCGGCCGCGGCGTCTACCCACCCCTCGGCAAGCGGCTGAATATAGTCGGGGGCGCCGTTCGAGGTTTCCTCGGTTGCAAGGGCGATGCCGTGGGGACCGTAGGGATAGATATGGAGCGAGGCGGTGACGCCTGCCTTTATATACGCCTCGGCAAGGCGCAGAGAGTTGTATACGGGAACGGCGTTGTCCGTGGCGGTGTGCCAGATAAATGCAGGGGGAGTGTCGGGAGTGACGCAGGTGTCAACCGAATAGAAGCGTTTCTCCTCATCCGTGAGCTCATCCATCGTCTTGCCCGAGAGGTTAAAGAAGGAGTTGCCGTGGGTCGGGCAAAACGTGCTTACGACCGGGTAACAATACACCGAACCCGTGGGGCGTGTCGCGTTTTCGGGGAGTCCGAGAAGCTTTTCTGCCTCCTTATGCTTGGTTGCTATCGTGCCGACGAGGTGCCCCCCCGCAGAGAAGCCAACGGTGAAGACGCGGTCAGGGTTGATCGAATATTTCTCGGCATTTTTTCTTATGTAATCAATAGCCAACGCGGCATCGATAAGCTGCTCGGGATAGTGGTGCCCCTCGCCTACGCGGTAGTTGAGGACAAAGCAGTTTATCCCGTGCTTAAGGAATGCTTCGGCAATGGACCAGCCCTCGCGGTCGATACAAACGTGAGCGTATGCGCCGCCGGGGATAACGAGCATTGCATCACGCGGCGCGTCGGACGGCTCAGCGACGCTTTCAAGCCAGACCTCGGGTGCGCTCGGATTTATGAAAATTCTCTCTTTTATCATAGTGATCTCCTTTTTAAAGATATTTCTACCTTATTATACAATTATTACACAAAAAAAGCAATAGGGATAAAAATTATCCCTATGCACAAAAATTAAACGTTATCTCGACCGAGGGTCAGGTTGCGTCTTTCCTCGGGGGAGAGGGTGTCAATATTCTTGCCGCTACGCATTGCTGTCCAAGCGCGATTGGGAACGGGCGGATTAAACGCAGGGAGCTCGATGCCGGGGGTGTTTATACCGGGGACGGAATTGTTGCCGTCTATCGGGCGCTCGTTGGGGATCTCAATGCTGTTATTTGTGGTTTGCTTTTTTTCTTTCATAATTAAACTCCTTGTGAAATAGGATCAACATTATTTTTCGTTTTTTCGGAATTTATATACGAAAAAGATTGAAATGAGGAGAAAAATATGATAGAATTTTAAAAAAGGAGGTGGGAGGATGCTTTACCGCAATTTAAGCTCGTATCTGAGAGATCAGTACGGAAAAAGGCTTGACAAGATATGTATAGACGGCGGCTTCAGCTGTCCTAACAGGGACGGCAGGTGCGGCGTTGGCGGCTGCATTTTCTGCGGCGAGAGGGGCGCGGGCGAGCACATAGATCCCACGCATTCAATAAGTGAGCAAGTGATAAAAAGGCTCGAAAATTCAAAAACGGGTGATATTTTTGTAGCCTATTTTCAAAATTTTACAAACACCTACGCGCCCGTGGAGGCCCTTAAAGAACGGTACGATGCGGCACTTGTTGACGAGAGGATAAAGGTCCTGGCAATAGGGACTCGCCCCGACTGCATAGACGAGGAAGTATGCGCATTGCTTGCGGAGTATGCAAAAAAATACGAGGTGTGGGTCGAGCTTGGCCTGCAGACTGCATCAGACAAAACGGCAGCCATCATAAACCGAGGATATAAAACCGAGGTGTTTGTGCGCGCGATGACACTGCTCCGAGAATACGAACTCAAGGTCGTGGTGCATATTATGATGGGGTTACCCGGCGAGAGCGTCGAGGATATGAAAAGGACTGCCAACTTTGTCGCATCCTTCCCTATTTTCGGTATAAAAATACATTCAATATACGTTATGAAAGACACGGCGCTTGAGAAATTATACCTTGAAAAACGTTACACGCCCCCTACCCTAAACGAATTTTGCGATGCGGCGGCGTACGCAATAGCCAGAATGCCCGAGAGCGTTGTGATACACAGACTGACCGGCGACTGTCCGAGAGGAATGCTGGTAGCGCCCGAATGGAACTCGGACAAAACCGTCGTTATTGATGCTGTTATAAAAAGGATGATGGCGCTTGGGTACAAGCAAGGCTCGCTGTCGGAAAAATAAAAAGAGAGAACAAAATCGATAGCTTTGTCCTCTCTTTTTATTTTTAAAACAGATAACCTTGTCCGCGAGAGCGTAGGTGTTCTTAGCGAAAGCACTCGTCGGATAAAGTAATGTTACCAACCACCGGTTTGATGCCCGAAGCGGCAGTCTTCGGGAGCGTGCTTTCGAAAAGAATTCATGTGCCGGGCGGACAAAGCACATAGTGCCATTATTTCCGCTTCGCCTACGGATATTCTTACGGAATCGCGGATAGCGGACAGACCGTACGGTTCGACTTCGAAGGCTCCCGCAAGCTGCCACTTCGGGCAAGAATCCAGTACCATCAAGCCTCACTAAAACGAAAAAACGCGATTTCGTAAGAATATACGTAGGCTTCGCTGCTTTAAATTAAGCGTGAACTGTATAAGAGGTCACGCCGAGGACGGTCTCGCCGTCTATTTGCAGCGCGGTAGGACGGTCGAACTCGACCT
>CAZQTN010000117.1:0-5569 GCA_964596195.1 uncultured Ruminococcus sp. | reverse complement strand
GTGGCCGCCGCAGGTGGGGCAGGCAATTCCCTTTTCCTTAATGAACGCGCTCATCTGCTCGAACGACCAAGCCGCAGGGTTGTCGCTTGTGCCGTTGGTAAACGCGTAGTCCTCGATAAGCTTGTCCGCTCTGTGGCGCGCCTTACACTGCTTGCAGTCCATAAGGGGGTCGGAGAAGCCGCCGACGTGACCGGATGCAACCCAAGCCTCGGGGTTCATTATAATTGCCGAGTCAAGGCCTACGTTATAGCGGGACTCCTGAACGAATTTCTTCCACCAAGCGCGCTTTACGTTGTTCTTGAACTCAACGCCAAGGGGGCCGTAGTCCCAGGAGTTTGCAAGGCCGCCGTAGATCTCAGAGCCGGGAAAGATAAAGCCGCGGGTCTTACAAAGGGCAACGACCTTTTCCATTGTTTTCTTACTGTTTTCCATTTTTATTCTCCATTGTAAATAATTATATACATTTTGTGATTATTTCACCGTACACGATACCGCATTTATGCGACACGGGTACCACCTTGACTCTCTCGCCTTGCAGATTATCACAGCTCTCAGGCTTGATGACAACCTCAACGTATGAGTCGGAATGCGCGGTGTACGTGCCATCATCGTTTTTGGTTTCAACAATAACGTCGAGCGGTGCGCCGAGCGACACAATGCGCCCTAAAACCGCATCACGTACCTCATTTTTTATGCCAATCAGGCGCTCGCTACGCTCGTGCTTGGTTGACTCGGGTATCTGATCGGGATATGAAGCCGCAGGTGTGCCCTCACGGAGGGAGTAGGCAAAAACGTGAGCATCGAGAAGCCCTACGCGGCGAACGAAATCCGCCGTCATAAGGAAGTCCTCCTCGGTCTCGCCGGGGAATCCGACCATAAGATCGGTAGTGAAATTCGCAGTCGGGAACGCAGAGCGCAGGCGCTCGATATTCTCGATGGCGCGCTGTGCGGTGTATCTGCGCTTCATAGCGCGCAATACCCTGTCCGAGCCGCTTTGCATAGATATATGAAAATGCGGGGCAAGTATCTTCGCGTTTTTTATCTTGTCGACGAACTCTGCACCGACAAGCTCAGGTGCAAGTGAGCCGAGGCGTATACGCTCACAGCTGCCGCGCTCATCAAGCTCGGCGATCAAGTCGCCGAGGTCGTATTTGTGATCAAAATCCTTGCCGTACGAGCCCGTTTCAATACCCGTCAGAACTATCTCGCGTATGCCGCCGGCGGCAAGGCGCTCGACCTCGCGTATAACGTCGTCCTTCGGCTTTGAGCGGACGCGGCCGCGCGCATCGGAGATGGCACAATAGGTGCATCTGGACTCACAGCCGTCCTCTATCTTGAGGTAGGCGCGTGTGCGAGGGGCGGTGCGGATGGTCATAGGCTCAAAATCAGCCTGCCAAACGTCACCAACACTAACGGTTTTCTCGACACGGGTGCCCTCTAAGGCCTCTGTTACAAGCCGAATGACCGACATTTTATTATCGGTGCCGAGCACGATGTCAACGCCGTCAATCGCGGCGACCTCATCGGGGTTGCGCTGGGTATAGCACCCAAGCACCGCGACCGTGGCATCGGGATTTTTCTTTATTGCGCGGCGAATTATCTGGCGCGACTTTCTGTCGCTTTCCTTAGTTACGGTGCAGGTGTTGATGACGTAGGCGTCGCAACACTCATCAAACGGCAGCACCTCAAATCCGCGATCAATAAATCCCTCTCGTATCGCCTCAGTCTCATACTGCGAGACCTTGCAGCCGAGGGTGTAAAGACCTACTGTATATGGGCGCTTATTTTCCACCGTATACCTCGGGCTTAAGTACGCCTACGTAAGGCAGTGCACGGAAGCGCTCGTCGTAATCGAGGCCGTAGCCTATAACGAACTCGTCGGGTATCTCACATCCGCAGTAATCGGGTGTGAAATCAACCTTTCTGCGCGAGGGCTTATCGAGAAGAGTGCAGGTGCGCACGCTTCTTGCGCCCTTGTTCTTAAGATACTTTGTAAGATAGGAAAGCGTAACGCCGCTGTCGATTATATCCTCAATAATAAGTATATCGCAATCGGGCAGATCGGGGCGGATAAGGTCGAGGTGAATGTGCACGTTGCCCGTCGTCTGCGTGCCCGAGCCGTAAGAGGACACCTTCATACAGTCGATCTCAACGGGTACGGTAACCTTTTTCATCAGGTCGCCCATAAACACGATCGAGCCCTTCAGTATGCACAGAAGAATAAGTCTGCCGTCCTTGTCCTTATAGTCGCGGTCTATTTCCTGAGCAATGCGAGTAGTGATCCTGTCGATTTCCTCTTCGGAAACCAAAATTTTTTCAACTGACGGATTCATAAAGTCCTCCATATACGATCTTAAAATAATCTTATTTTATTATTTTAGCAGAAACCTGCACGAAAGTCAATAACTACGGACAAGTTTGCGACCTTAAAGCGCAAAATTCTGCGCGCATCTCGCCAACGGCTCGATCGGAATGCAAAATGAGAGCCCAGCACGATGCCAGGCTCTTTCGTTTTGATACTTTTACACGAAAACAAACTCCTTGTCAACAGTTTTTAAAATTTTTACCGCCGCGCGCGGAGTGCCCTCTCAGTCGCTTCGCGACAGCTCTCCCGAAGTGAGAGCCTTTATTGAGCGGGAACCTCGCCCTGTGGGAGAGGTGGCGCGCGTATGCGTGACGGAGAGGGCGCCCTTATTACGCGCGTATTATATAGATATATTGTTTTAAAAAATAATTTCACGTTTCTATTGACAAATTGATTTTTTTCAGTTATAATATATGATGCTTTCGTATGAATACGCAAGGATAAACGCGGAAAACGCGTTTTTTGACGTTTAAAAAAATTGAAGGAGGTGCTATTATGAAGAGAACATATCAGCCTAAGAAGAGACAGAGAAAAAAGGAACATGGCTTCAGAAAGAGAATGGCAACCGCTAACGGCAGAAAAGTTCTTAAGAGAAGACGCGCCAAGGGTAGAGCTCGCCTCACCTATTGATCGGTCACACACTCGTGACATACAAAACCTCCGATAAAACGCCCGCCGCGAATTTATCGGGGTTTTTGTTTAGTATGACATTTTTACAAGGAAGGATGGTTTTATGAAGTTCAGAGCTATCTGCGAAAATCATCTTTACTCGAAAGCGTATTCAAAGGGCAAGAGAGCCGTGACGTCCGCTCTCGCAGTTTACGTATTGCCCGACTATGCCGCAAAGAGGCTTGCGAAGGCGCACCCCGAAAAGAGGGTGATGAACCGTATTGGTCTTACGACCTCTACGAAGCTCGGTGGAGCGGTGGTCAGATCGAGATGCCGCCGCATAATGCGCGAGGGCTTGCGCTCCGTCGAAAAGAAGAGGGAGCTCAAAACAGGATTTTTGATAGTTATTGCCGCACGCACCGCCGCCGTAAAGCTGAAAAGCACCGATATCGAAAAACAGCTCGATATCGCGTTTACAAAGCTCGATATGTACAAATAATAATGAAACACGTAATGATATGGCTTATACGCCTTTATCAGAGGTTCATCTCTCCGATAAAACCGAACTGTTGCAGATATACGCCAACCTGCTCCTCTTACGCAATAGAGGCGTTTACGAAGCGTGGCTTTTTCGTCGGATTTGCACTCACGGTATGGAGGATCTTACGCTGCAACCCCTTCTCAAAGGGTGGCTACGACCCCGTGCCCGAAAAGGGATTTCGCAATCCGCGACGCACAGAAACGGAAGATGACACCGCCAACGAAACAGAAAAGGAAACCTAAATATGGATTGGTTATACGAACTACTCGGTCATATGCTGTACGGCTTTTCCTACATTATGCCGGCAAACAGCTATGCCCTTGCACTTATCCTGTACGCTCTCGTCTTTAAGCTCGTTTTCCTGCCCTTCAGCATCAAGCAGCAGAAAAACCAGATCAATATGGCGAAGCTCACACCCAAAATCGAAGTTATCAAGGCTAAATACAGAGGCCGCACCGACCAGGTATCCAAGCAGAAGATGCAGCAGGAGATAATGGATCTGCAGCAGCGCGAGGGCGCAAGCCCCTTTGCAGGCTGTCTGCCTATGCTCATCCAGTTCCCCCTTATCATCTGGCTTTACAAGGTCATAAGAAATCCCCTCTCCTATATATGCGGAATGGATCAGGGCGCATTTGACACTCTCTTCTACCGTCTCTCCCAGAGCGGCGTTACCGAGGAGGCTATCACCGCGCTCAAGGGCGATCAGCTCCAGATCATTTCCATTATTAAGAGCTCTGGCGTTGAATACACCGACCTCGTATCGAGAGAGCTGCCTAACCTTAAGCTCTTTGGACTCGACCTTGGAAACGCCCCCTCACTTACCTCGGGATGGCCGCTTATACTCGTTTGCCTTATCCCCGTATTTGCGGCGGCGCTCCAGTGGCTGACCATGTTCTGCACCCGTAAATGGAACAGCGTTCAGCAGGTTACCGAGACCGATGCGCAGAACAATATGTCGATGAAGATGATGGACATAATGATGCCCCTTATGACTCTGTTCATTACCTTCAGCTTCTCTGCACTTATGGGTCTTTACTGGATATTCCAGTCCGTACTTGCAATTCTGCAGACCTTCATTCTCGCCAAGGCTATGCCCCTGCCCCGTTACACTGAGGAGGAGCTTAAGGCTATGAAGAAGGAGCAGAAGCAGGCAGAAAAGGCGCAGAAGCAGGCACTTAAGGGTAACGTTAAGTACAAGTCGCTCCACTTTATCGACGAGGACGACTACGACGCGCTCCCCACCGTAAAGAACAATAACGAGAAGGACGGCAAAAAGAACGCATCCTTCTACTCGGACAAGCCCGAGCTTAAAGACTAACAAGAGGTAAACTGATAATATGATCAAAGAAATAATTGCTAGCGGTAAGGACATTATCGAAGCTAAGGAAAATGCGAGAGCCGCGCTCGGCGCAGGTCCGCTCGACGACGTAAATTTTGAAATAATCCACGCAGGCAGCCGCGGTATCTTCGGTATCATCGGCGTTAAGCCCGCACAGGTCAAGGCCTTTATCGAGATTCCCGACCCTGTTGAAAGACGCCAAAGACGCGAGAAGCAGAACAAGGAAAAGCGTCACGACGACAAGAAAAAGAACAACAACAACAATAATAATAACGACCGTCAGAGCAACAAGCCCAAGGCAAAGCCCGAAAAGCAGGCAGAGCCCAAGGCTGAAAAGGAAAAGACCGTTGCCATCCCCGAGTGCGAGCTCAAGCTTGAGAAGCGCGAGGTCAAGGACGGCGAGGATATGTCCTACGAGTTCGTAAAGACCCTTATCTCGGATATCGGTCTTGCGGCAGAGGCAGAGCTTTACTCCTGCGAGGACGGCACCAGAAGAATCGTTATCTCCGGTGACGATGCATCCACCCTTATCGGCCACCACGGCGACACTCTCGACGCGCTTCAGTATCTTGCAAACCTCGCATCCGCGAGAAAGAACATCAACGGCGAGCGCGACAAGAGCCGCGTTACCATTGATATCGAGGGCTACCGTGCAAAGAGAGAGGAGACCCTCCGCGCACTTGCACGCAGAATGGCGGCAAAGGCACTCCGCAAC
>CAZQTN010000116.1:0-5637 GCA_964596195.1 uncultured Ruminococcus sp. | reverse complement strand
CTTATCAACGAACTCCTGCTTGATATCGTTGAATACGATGGTTGCGCCTGCGGCAGCAAGACCCTTTGCGATAGCAAAGCCGATACCGTAGGATGCGCCGGTGATAAGAGCAACCTTGCCCTTGAGACAGAAAATGTTGTTTGCCATTTTATGTATTCTCCTTTTTAAAATTATCTGAGTTCCTTGGTTTCGATATGGTCCATATCGGTAAATTCCTGGTTCTCGCCGCACATAGCCCAGATGAACGAGTAGTTCTTGGTGCCTACGCCGGAGTGGATAGACCAGGAGGGAGAGATGACAGCCTCCTCGTTGTGCATAACGATATGGCGGGTCTCCTTGGGCTCGCCCATCATATGGAAGACCGCATCGTTAGCGCCCATATCGAGATAGAGGTAGACCTCCATACGTCTGTCGTGAGTATGGGAGGGCATGGTGTTCCAGTTAGAGCCGACCTCAAGCTGGGTAAGACCCATAGCGAGCTGGCAGGACTGCATTACCTCGGGGTGAATGTACTGATTGATAACTCTCTTGTTGCAATCCTCAACAGAGCCGCAGGGTACCTTGCGCGCCTTGGTGATATCGATCTTAACGGTGGGATAGGTGGTGTGTGCGGGGCAAGAGGTTATATAGAACTTTGCAGGATTGGTCTCGTCAACGCTCTTGAAGCGAAGATCCTTGTTACCCTTACCGATATATATACCGTCGCGGGGGTTCATTTCGTATACGGTGCCGTCAACAGTGATAACGCCGGGGCCGCCTATGTTGATACAGCCAAGCTCACGGCGCTCAAGGAAATAGTCGGCTGCAAGCTCCTTGCCTGCCTCAAGCTTAAGCTCAAGCTTGATGGGCATCATTCCGATAACGATGATTCTGTCGGTGTGGCTGTAAACCATTCTGATATTGTCCTTGGTAAAGAGGTTCGCAATATGGAACTCCTCTCTGAGTCTGTCAGTAGTATAATATCTGACGTCTTTTGCATTAGAAGCGTCTCTGACTTCCATTCCTTCCATCTCCTTTTTAATGTATTTTCCGTAAATTGAAAACTGTGAAAGTGCGGCAAACGAGAGCGAGCCGTCCTCAAGTCTCTGCTGCTTAAGACCCGTCATACGGACAAATTCGGTCTTTCTCGGCTCGAAATCAAATACCTGTCCGTCTGCTGTGCCCTGAAGGTCGATATGTACTCTCGACTTGTCGGAAAACTCGAGCTCGGCTTCCTTCCAGTAGGTATCGTGCGGGAAATCGGCGCGCAGATGTATTACAGCGCGGCTGACCTCGACCTCCATGCCGAAGTGAACCTCAAACTCAAGATCCTCGCGCAGACCGCCGCCCCAAGAATGGTAGGGATACGGGCCGTGGCTCGTGTTGTCGCATACGCCGTCGATGGCATTGCGCTCGAAGAAGCAGGGATCCTCGCGCGTGACGAAATTCGCAACTGCGTGCGGGTAGTATTTTGTGACGTTGTGCATATCGTGCGAGTTGAGCGATATCAGTCGATCATCATATATCTCGGCCTCGGTGGGCTCGGATACGGTGACTCTGTGATCGTCACCTGAGAATGCGTCCTTGCCGTAGCAGGCCGCCCTGTGATAATCGAAAGGGATCGGGAACTCGAAAACGCCGTCGGGGACGTAGACGATGGATTCGGCAAGTGCGGGGTCAAGTCTCATTTTGACGAACTCGCAGTACGTCAGCTCGATCCTCCACTTATCGCCGGGCTCGTATACACCCTCGTAGCGGACGTCGATATCCTCGCCGTACGCCTTGAATTTTACGTCGCCGTTTGCGGCTAAAAGCTTTAAATTAAGTATATTAATCACCTCTTTTTGTCCATCTTAACATATAAAGTCAAATAAGTCAAGCGATTTTGTCAAAATTAAATACCGAACTCGTATTTAAGACTGCGCGAGAAGAGCGCGTCCATTTCGGTGCGGATATCGGCGGAGCAATAGGCAACGTTATAGACTGCGCGGCATATGGGCAGATCAGTGCCGTAGCGATCGCCGAGCTCGATAAGAGCCTTTACCGTGTAATAGCCCTCTGCCAATCCATCGAAGGGTGCGCCGGTGACGAGCGACTCGCCAAAGGCGCGATTGTGGCTGTATTTTGAAAACACGGTCGCCTCGTAGTCGCCGAGGTGACAAAGGCCATAGACCGATACGGGGTCGCCACCCATTTTTTCAACGAGTCGGGAGATCTCGCGCGGTGCACGCGCCATCAAGGCTCCTTTAAGCGACGAGAGGCCGAGGCCGTCAAGCACACCTGCGGCAATACCGACGACGTTCTTTGCCGCCGCGCCGATCTCGTTGCCGATGAGGTCGGTGCCGTAGTAAAATCTGATGAGGCTGCTTGAGAACGCATCAACGAGTCGGTGCTTTACCTCATCGTCGGCCGAATCTATAACCATACAGTTCGGGCGGCCGGCGGCAAACTCCTCCACGTGACCCGGGCCGAGCCAAACGGCAACGGAGTTGGTGGGTGAGAGCGCCTCGGTGACTATCTCGGAGAGGCGACGGCCGGTGGAGATCTCAATACCCTTCATACAAAGGACGAACGTCTTGTGCTCCACGGCGAGGACTGCAAGCTCCGACATAAGCGATCCGAGTGCCTGTGAGGCAACGGAAACGACTACCGTATCGCATTTTTCAAGCCCATCGAGCTCTGTAACAAGCTTCACGGAGTCGGGAATTTGCAGAGCTCCGCTCTTATGCTCCGAGAGGAGCTTTTTCATTTTTTCGGACGTGGGTCGGCCGTAAAGGGTGACCTCGTGGCCGATCGAATCAAGATACCACGCGATAAACGAGCCCCAACGGCCGCATCCAATAACAAATATCTTCATTTTTTCTTCATTTTTCTTCATTTTTTCGTTTTGCTGCATCAGCCGAACAGGAGCTTATCAAGCTCTTCGACCGACGAGAGGTAATAATCACAATTCTTGCGCATAAAGGACTCGATCTCGGGCACGTCATACGCCCAGCCTGCCGCGGCAAAATCGACTCCCGCACCGCGCGCCATATCAAAGCCGGGCTTAAGGTCATCGACCACTAAAACTTCACACGGGTCTACACCAAACCGCTTTATAGCATCAAGAACGGTATAGGGACTCGGCTTCCTTTGCTCCTTTGGGATATCCCAGCTGTAAATGTGGTCGGGTGTGGGAAGCGAGTTTGCGCGGATATCGCGCTCGATGTAGCGAAGAAGGGAGTGAGAGTCAATTACGACCTTGCCGCCGCGGGCACGGAACTTCTCCATTATTTCCTTCATTCCGTCGTAGGCAACGGGGGTCTTGCTTTCTACAAAGCGGGCCCAATACTCCTCCTCGTGCTGCATCTCCTCCTCGGAAAGGCCAACCTCGTCACGAAGAAGTGATACGATGCCGGGATCAAAGTTTTTTACGATGAAGGACTCGAAGGTATAATTATCCGCAAGTGCGGGGCGATAATCGCGCAGATACTCGACGAACGAGGGATAATGTATCGTGGCCGAGCTGTTGACGATGGTATCGTCGTGATCAAGGATCAGGCATTTATATTTCATCTTTCAAATCCAAAAAGGTTATTCTCGGCGTATAGACCGTAAGGTCGCTGCGAAGAACGTTTACGGTCTTTGCGTGAGTCAGAAGCTCCCACGCCTCCTTTGAGCCGCCAAAGGAGATATCGGTAAGAGAATCACAGGATGAGAATACGTCCTCGTCCTCAAGCTCGCGCACGCCCTTTGGGATCGCGATGCGAGAGAGTGCCGAGCACTCGGCAAATGCATCAAGACCGATCTCCTTTACGCCGTGCGGAAGGATAAGCGACTTAAGCGCGGTGCATCCTTTGAAGGCGCGGCGGCCTATACGGGTGAGCTTGACGGGCATATCGACGATCGAAAGAGAGCGACAGCCCTCAAAGGTTGACTCGTCGATAAGTCCCATATTATCGGAGAGCTTGACCGACTCAAGGCCGAAGCAGGATGCAAAGGCGTTGAACTCAACAAGTATACAGCTGTCGGGCACGGTAACGTCGCGCAGATTGAAGCAGAATGCAAACGCCGAGGCACCGATCATCATAACCGACTCGGAGAGCTTCAGCTTCGAGAGAGAGGCACAGCCCTCAAACGCACCCTCACCTATTCTCTTTACGCTATCGGGAATTATCACCGTCGAGAGCGACGGACAGGAGGAAAACGCCTCATCGAGTATCTGTTCAAGGCCGAAGTTCATATCGACGCTGACAAGGTTTTTACACCCTGCAAATGCGCAGGCGGAAACCTGCCTGAGGCTCTTTGGAAAATGGACTGCGGTGAGGTTGTCAAAATCGCGAAAGGCATTCTCCGCGATCTCAACGATGCCCTCCTCTATCCATATTTCCGCGTTTTCAGGCGTGTCCTCATAGCTGCCCGAGAAGACGACCGTGATCTTCTCCTCGGGGGCTGTGGGGTCCTGTTTTTCTGTAAATTTAAAATCCATCGGATCTTCCTTTGTAATTATCTTATCCGAGCTTTGCAAGAGCCGCGGTGAGCGCCTCGCGAGTCTCAAGATACTTGTTTAATTTCGCACGCTCCCCCTCTATTACGGCGGCAGGTGCCTTTGAAACGAAGCCCTCATTAGAAAGCTTCTTCTCTATTCTCTCGATCTCGGAATCGTTCTTCTTCATCTCTGCGGCAAGTCTCGCACGCTCCTTCTCGAAGTCGATGACCTCGGAGAGCGGAATGTAGAGCGAGCCCGAATCTGTGGCGATCATAACGGCGTCATCGCTCTCGTACTTATCGGTGATGATGACCTCGGATGCCGAGGCGAGCTTCATAAGGATCTTCTCGGTCTTGCGGAAGGTGTCCTCATACTTGGTAACGACGTAGAGCTTTGCCTTCTTCGATGGGGGAACGTTCATCTCCGCGCGTCTTGCTCTGATGGCAACGATGCAGTTTACTATTCTGTTTACGCTGTCCTCCTCGGCGGCGAAGTCAAGCTTGTCGTCGAAGGTGGGGTACGCAGAGATCATTATCGACTCGTCGGTATGAGGAAGAGCCTGATAGATCTCCTCGGTGATGAAGGGCATATAGGGGTGAAGGAGCTTTACGATACCGGTGAGCACGTATACGAGCACGCGCTTTGCGGTGAGGGCGGCGGGAGTGCCCGCCTCGAAGGTACGGCTCTTTGCCATTTCTATATACCAGTCGCAGAAGTAGTCCCAAGCAAAGGAATAGATCTCGGCAAGGGCGATGCCTACCTCGTAGTTATCTATATTATCATTGACGGTTTTGACAAGACGGTTGAATTTGGAGAGTATCCACTTATCCTCAACGCTAAGCTCATCCTCGGCGGGCATCCTAAGGAGCTCCTCATCCGACTCGGTAAGGTTCATAAGAACGAAGCGCGATGCGTTCCAGAGCTTGTTTGCAAAGTTTCTCGCCGACTCGATCTTCTCATCGGAGAAGCGCATATCGTTGCCGGGGGCGTTGCCCGTAGCTAGCGCAAAGCGAAGCGCATCGGCGCCGTACTCGTCGATCACCTTAAGGGGATCAATGCCGTTGCCGAGGGATTTGGACATCTTTCTGCCCTGGGCGTCTCTGACAAGGCCGTGGATAAATACGGTCGAGAAGGGCTTTTCACCCATATGCTCCATACCGGAGAAGATCATACGGGATACCCAGAAGAAG
>CAZQTN010000115.1:0-5683 GCA_964596195.1 uncultured Ruminococcus sp. | reverse complement strand
TTATATCAGTTATTAGCGTTACTGTCAATAGCTTTTATTAAATTATCTCCATTTTCCGTCGACCTTTTTCTTTGTTTATTGCGCCCCAAAATTTGTGGTGCGGTAAATCAAAAAAACAGCCCTGGGTATCTCAAAAACGGATACGCAGGGCTTATTTTCTGACCACATGTTTGACCACTTCGAGAGTTGGACTACATGGAAACAGTAGTACACGAGAGCACGAAAATGTACGGTTTGGTTGACAGAATAGCACTAAAAAGCACTATTTAGCACTAGAAAAACATAAAAATCGGTCTTGGGGTAAAGCCAGAATTGCAATTTTTTTGAAAATCAAAGGTGAAAGAATGTACTAGTTATCACTAAATGACACTAAATAGCACTAAAAAGACTAAATGACACGAAATTTTCGACTATTAACGGCTAAATTATAGAGGTATGTTGTTAGAGTTCTATCATTTCTTGCTTGTTTCGCAACAAGCTTTAAGAGTTTTTAAAATAACTTTTCGAATAATTTATCACTAGAACTTCTAAAGCAAAGGAGAATTTCTCACTATCTTTAAGAATAATAGAGATATGTGGACAAAGAAAAAATCATTACAATATAAGAACTCTGTCTTTGCTAAACTATTATTTGCTTATGGACATTAGATAATTTTCAAGTTTATTCAACATATAATCAGACGGTTCTTCTCCAGCATCTTTCATATTAAGCATCTCTATTAAATCGTGATCTGTAATGTCCATTATCAGTTTTTTGTGTTCTTTAAGACATCCGTCAGCTACAATTTTCGCAGTTTTAGAAAAACCTTTTCTGGATATTATTACCGCAACATTTCTCAAAGCAGTGTCGAATAAATATTTCTCAGTAATATAAATAAGATTTTGATCTATTTCTTTTCTATAATTTTTCGATTCAAAAACTACGAATCTCGAATTATAATGCTGTACCAACCACTTCCAAAACTCTCCGTTTCCTTTAATCGAGCACAGCAAATCCATTCTAAATATCTTATCCTGCGTCTGGTGCTGTGTACTCATTAGTGAAAATTCGTCGCCAAATAAGTATTCAACAACATCTCTGCAAACAACTTCATATTCTTTGTAATTTTTTTGACCACCAGAGCAACTTTCAATCCTTCTGATCAGTTCAACGCCTCTTTGTATTACTGTTTCTGGCGTATTAGCAACATTCTTTTGTGGTTTCCAACCGCACGATTCTTCCGGCAATATTTCATCTAACGCAGAATATGTATATTTAGCGATATCTGAAATTAATTGCGAATTACCATTCGAATAATACAGTAAAGTTGGAAGATCCCATATGGTAACACTCGTTTGATCATAAACCATCTTTTTCACATCAAATGGAAATACGGACGATGTTATCAAAAGAGGCTCCCCACCTACCCTTTTGGATGCTAGTTTTATACGCTCTATTATTGTTTTTATTCTTTCAAGAGAAACATTCTTACCCCTGAACAATTTCACCTCTACAATAAGTGTGTGGGCTCCATCTTTCAAAATAAAGTCGTACGGAATGTTATCGCCCAGGGGCTCCACCTTAGGTGCAATTACCTCAAACGACAATGCTTCAAACAATCTTCGACAAACCCCTTCAAACTCATATGCACGAAGTCTTGCATCACCCGAAAAGCGAGACACACCATCTATTGCTGCTTCTTGCAATGTGTATATATAAACGGGAGCCACTTCACTAAAAATACCTGATTTAACTTGTGCTAGCGAAGTGCAACCTATTAATATCGCATCCTTATCTACACACTGAAAAATATCATTTGACGCGCTATAGGCTTCAGAGAACAAAATACACCCGATCTCTTCAAAAACATAGGACTTATTGATCACATCATAAATTGTAACACGTAAAATATCATTTGCTGTATCAGAAAATACCGCTTTGTATTGTAGTGCTTCAGCACTTGTGTTATACACGATTAGTGCTTTCTTTATAACTCTTTTTTCTATTAAATCAAGTGCAATATTATGAATGATAGAATTCTTACCCATCCCAGTTGGCATATTAAATAGTATTTTCTTTTGCCCTTTCGTGGCACTTTGCACAACTGCATTTACAACTTCTTTTTGATAATCTCGTAATTCAATTCTCATATTACACCTATTTATACCCCAAAATTTTCTTTAATAACTTCCGCAAAGTAACGATAAGGAATATGCCACTCCTCTTTCCCTGATTCCTTAGTCGAGAACGGATAATCGTTTACATCTCTATTTATTTCCTTTGTATGCAAAATACCATCTCGAATGTATTTATAAAATCTTTGACCGTCCCAAGCCCAATCGCTTTGAATATGATTTAATTTTGTTATTATACTTCTATTCGTTATCTTGTCGAAGCAAGCAATTGGGGACGATTCAAAGTATTTCTCAAGCGCTTTTTGCATATTAGGATCGTCTGCATAAAGATTGAACAAATATTGCGCAACCATATCTGGTGCGTGCTCTACATCAGCCATCTTAATATCAACAAGGAAAACCACCAAACGTGTTTTGAAATGAATCATCTGAAGGCATTTTCTTTTATCGAAATGAAACAGTTTGCAGCCCCACTCATACATAGAATCGCCTTGTTCTTTTTCAATGATAGCTTTTACAAAAGGCTTCATAGGCTCTGACATCTGCTCGGGCATTTTTAGTTTGTATCTTTCAAGTGTTTCCTTTGTAGCATAAAATATCATATCAGCCTCCGTTAAATAATATCATGTAGAAGTTCATATAAGAACAGGCAATACTGCACTTTCATTCTTGTAAGTTTTTATCTAGTTCTTATTGAATGATTCCATTATTCTTCTGATATTAGGAGTAGCGTTAACAGTTTTCCCCATATTATCAGCAAAATCCCGACTGGTATGTGCTGCTCTTATAAATCTTTTTCTCTTTTCAAGACAATGGTTGCTTATGAAATAATTACATGTGCAAAAAACGCCATTGCTTTTTAAAATGATCTCAAGAACATGCAAGTATTTCTCGAAATTTCTGGTCAGCATCTTGGAGCAATCCACGAAGAAAACACTATTTTCACCAGAAATGATTTTGTTAAGCATACTGCACAGCTGAGCATCAAAGCTCAACGAATATCCATCGCAAACAGCAACTTCAATTTTAGAAGTTGCCACACTTTCGTTGGATAACGCCCTCGGCTCATTTGCTTCAATATTTGACAGTTCGAGAGTTTGTTGATCCATCTTTGAAATATTCAACAAGGAATTCCATGCTATCGGATACTTATTAATAGCATTTTCATAAACATTCGCAAACTCCATAGGCAACTCATGCATCATTTCTTCAAAACTATATTCGCCAAAATATATAATTGCCGACGATGTAATCTTTTTGATTTCTTCATTGCTAAGTGCTTGAATCATTTTTATAGAGTGACAGTTGTCGCTTGCCGCCACTTCCAACATACTATTTCGAATAGTTGTAACAACAAATTCAGCTACAAAAGGTTTACTCTTGGGCAAATAATAAGGTGCCTCTTCCTTTGAAAGGAATAATATCGCGTTACGCTTTTCCTCATCATTCCACAAATGCAAAATTGAGAACATTCTATTGCGTATATCTTCGCAAATTTTAAGAACATATCGATATTTAACTTTGTACTCCACCAACAATGGTGAAAGTATATTGTTTAAATATTTTTCTATAATCATTGATACACCTCCCAAATAAGCTTATTCCTTACAGCGCACTGACAGAAAGACTTAACATCTTTCTTTAGAGTATCTAGTTTTTAAATATCACCCGGAATATGCAACTTCACATACGCACCAACCATTACCTTTTCAAGAGCACCAATTTCAATCATTTTTTCTATTGTCGAGGATAGTTTTGCGGATATTCCTTTATATCCCATAGCCTTAGCAAGCTCGTTCATCGACATTGTTCTTCCTTTAAGCGCAGTGAAAATGCGCTCTCGGTATTCAAGTTCTTTAGGATTTATTTCGCTCTTAGGAAGAAAATACGAATTGATTGGAAGAGTGACTGAAAGATAGGTTCTATTATCATCCATATCAAATTTGGGCAAGTCAGAACCGTTATCGCGAAGAGCTTTTAATACAGTTGGATAACCTGTATTGCGCCCCTCGATCAAATGCAACTCTTTCAAAAAGTCGCCTATTCTTCTATTTCTATAAATAGGTGATGTGATGTTATACACCGAAATACTTTCGTTGGAGATACTTCTGTCAAATCCAGGAAAGCTTGTAATGGTTATATAAGTCGGCGTTATTCTTACAGTTATAGGCTCATTCACTTGATAAGACCTATGGTATACCGCATTAGATAACAATTCTTCAACGGCAGCATACGGATAATTGTAAATCTTCACAGATTCAGCTTTATGAGATTCTTTAATAACCGCTTCCTTCAAAATATAGTTTTTAATATACGCGAGAGCATCCTTTAGCTGTCTTTGTATCGGACCCGTAAATACCTTTTCCACCATGTTCGTTCCTGTTGGATCAGGAATATCAACAACCTCGATTCTTGCATATCTGAAATATCTTTCGGGGCGTTCAGAGAACATTAATATTCCCACATTGAGTGGCTTGAGATTTTCCACAGGTCCGGAAACCAATTGCATATCCTTTGCAATCTTAAATGCATCTTCTTTCAACGAAATCTCATATAAACTGCTACCTATCTCTTTCAAATGCTGACGCATAAGACCGATATCTAAATCTGAAACATCTGCCGCAAGATTAGCCCTATCATCAAAAGGAATATCAGAGGAAACATAAAACAGTTGTTTTTCTTCTTCGGCAGATGCTACAATGGTGCTACTAAATTTTCTAATATAGTGAAGCTTATTTGATTTTTCGGTAAAAACATCCTTGGATGCTTTGTAAGGTCTACCGTAGCCGCCGGGTACCCAAATAACGATGATATACTTTTCATCAAAAATAACGGGTTCTACGATGGGATTGTACAATGGCTCTATGAAATGGCAATAGCCAACAAGCTCCTTCAAAATCCCATCAATTTCACTTTGTTTGATTCCCTTTATAGGAAAAACAGGGCTGCCGTCAACCTCTTCAACGCCTACAATAATGTATCCACCACCAACATTATCAATGTCATTTGCAAAAGCGCAAATACTGTGAATGATAGGATTAGGATTCCAATCCCCTTTATATTCAATTCGTGTTGATTCCACAATTCTTTTGTTAATCAAATCCTCTATATTTACCGGTATTGCCATGTTTGCCTCCTAGTATTTTCGTTTTATGATGTGTTATTATTATACCATTGAGGAGTAGGCTTGTCAACACCTTCGACAAGATTTCGTCGAAAGTTTCGACATACAATTATCGACATTATCGAATCTTCTTATTCCAACATAAATTTGTTTTGCTTTTTCTTTGTTTATTGCGCCCCAAAATTTGGGGTGCTGTAAATAAAAAATTGAGCCCTGCGTATCTCTAAAAACGGATGTACAGGGCTAAATTTTTTGACCACATGTTTGACCACTTCGGGGAGTGGACTACATGGAAACAGTAGTACACGAGAGCACGAAAATGTACGGTTTGGTTGACAGAATAGCACTAAAAAGCACTAAATGACACTAGAAAAACATAAAAATCGGTCTTGGGGTGGTAGAGGCCGCAAGTTCAAGTCTTGTCACTCAGACCAATAGCGACTC
>CAZQTN010000114.1:0-5719 GCA_964596195.1 uncultured Ruminococcus sp. | reverse complement strand
TTTTATAATGTCTCCACTCATTTTTTATTCGGTTATCCCTAAATGCGACAGCCCCCTCGATCCCGCGGTGATCATACTGCGATGGCGGTTTACAAATCGCCCGTTCTCGCGTCAAAACTCAACCGTCACTTGAAAAAAATAATCTTTTTTTCAAGAAAACAGCAATTGACTTATATATAACGCGATGTTATAATGCTTTTGTAAGATAATATAAAGGAGCTAGCATATGACTGCTGTTATTAAAAACGGCCGGGTTGTAGCCCCCGACTTTGGAGGCTTTCTTAATACCTCCGTGCTTATCGACGGTGACAGAATAACCGCCATTGGCGATGACCTCGTCGGTGACACGGTCGTCGATGCAAAGGGAAGCTACGTTCTTCCCGGACTTATAGATATACATACTCACGGTGCCGCGATGGCTCATTATGCCTCTGACGGGGATTTTGCTAACGCACTTATCCACACCGCACGTGCCGGAGTTACGAGCGTGCTTGCCACGGTAGGCACCGGGCCGATCGATAAAATGATATCCTTTACCAGAAATATAGTCAGCCGCACCAAACGCGCCCCCGTCGGCGCGAATATTGCAGGCATACATCTCGAGGGGCCATATCTCTCCAAGGAGAAGCCGGGTGCTATAAATCCTGCAAATATGCGACTGCCGCACGCTGATGATTTTGCGAGCTATGAGAAGATAAAATACGTCACCGTCGCCCCGGAGATCGATGGCGCACTCGACTACGTAAAGGAAATGTCCGGCAAGGTCAAAATTTCCATCGGCCACACCCGCGCCAACTACGATACTGCAATAAACGCAATAAAAAACGGGGCAGATTGTCTGAATCATACCTTCAACGCCATGCCGCCCATCCATCACAGAGAACCTGGAGTTATAGGTGCAGCGCTGGATACGGGCATATATGCCGAGGCGATCTGCGACGGCGTGCACCTACACCCATCTATCGTAAGAATGCTTTATCGCACCTTCGGTAAGGAGCGTATGATAATGATCAGTGACACCGTCTCGGGCGCAGGACTTCCCGACGGTGAGTTCGTTGCAGGCAACACACGCCGCATCATAAAGGATCACGTCATTCGCAACGAGGCAGGCAACCTCGCCGGCAGCTGGTGCCACCTCCTTGAGGATGTGCGCCGCACCGTCGCTATGGGAATACCGCGTGAGGACGTGTACTATATGGCCTCCACCACCCCAGCCGAGTATATGGGACTCAACAAGGGCAAAATAGCCGTCGGCTACGACGCCGATTTCATCGTTGTTACCGATGCCGACGAGCTTGTAAAGGTGGTCATCAGCGGCGAGGTCTTCACCGCATAACCAAAAATAAACTAAAGCGCCGACGATCACTCGTCGGCGCTTGCCTTATTTATAGTCGTTAATTTTACTTCAGCAGTTTGTACAGCAGTGGAATAAGCCCCTCTGCCATAGCTGCAAATCCTATATCACCGGGATGAATGTTGTCCGCGAGTGCCACGTCGCGCACGCGCTCGAGGAGCTTCGTTCCGGAAACAAAGTACACGTTTTCGTCCCCTGACGTGCGAGCGTTCTCATAGGTCTGCCTTATGATCTCCTCACGCAGACGGTCGCGCTCGGTGGGGTAGGGCTTGGGCGCGGACATTATCACGATGGGCAGATTCGGCTGTGCCGCCCTTATGATGCGGAACATCCTCTCGTGCGTTGCCTCAAGATGCTCGGGGGTCGGTGCGTTATAGTCGTAGTCGTACACGAAGGCGGACATAGTCATATCGGCAATGTATCTTGCCATCGTCTCCTCGCCCTTTGCGTTGCCCCAAAATCCCATATTGACATAATCGCAACTTAAAGCGCGGCAGATTATATTTTCATAGCTGTTACCGGGGTGGGATGAGCAGGAGCCTTGAGTGGTGGACGAGCCGTAAAACACCACGGGAGTCGTTATTTCATAGCTTGCTCCGGACTCTATTTTACTGCCGTCGGTTACACCGATAAGGAGCTTCGTTACCTCGCTGCATACAGGGAAGCATATCGTGTATTCGTGCATAAGTCCGTCGTTAAAGGGCGTGATTAGCTCGCTCTCGTATGAATCCGTGATGTCGAGTGGCGGCACGAACACTCCGACGAAGCGCTCGTCGGAATACAGGTCGAAGCCGATCGTCGCACTGTACGAGTAGTTAGGCACCTTTGATACCGAACGGTACTCAGCGTAGATCGCAATTCGTTTGCTATCTGTCGCAAAGCGAACTCTGCCACCCGCCGACTCCGTCGAAATCATAAATATCTTTTCATTTATGGCGGTGGCGTCATCGGCCTTCATTCTGCGATACACGCCGTCTATCAGCTTAACGCCGTAGACGTCAAATTGTTCCGCGTTGTAGAATTTTATGCCGTCCTTGTTTATGCTATTGGAAACAGCGAAGTTTTTGTCAATCGCCGCAGCATCTCTTTTGGACATAGCTTAGATCTTGTTAAACTTCTTGAGGTAGTAGCGGAAGATCTCGGTCATGGTGATCATATGCGAAGCGTAGATCTCCTCGTGATCGTAGATAACCGTGCCGTGATCGGTAAGACCCTGGTTGGACTCGAAGGTAACGCAGGGAGTACCGCAGCAGTGGTGCATAGCGGAGGGAAGGTTGAAGGAAACGGGAACGTCCTTCTTCTCGTGCTCGGGTACGGCGGTCGCTCTGTATCTTACGCCTGCGGCAGTGCACTTTTCCTCGACGATCCTTTCGATCTCGTTTGCCTCAAGCTTATACTTGTAAGCACCGTAATCGGTATTAAGCATACAAGCGGTGGTGTTAGAGCCGCCGTGGAAAAGCACGGAGAAGTCGGGAGCCTCCTTCTTGCATACGTCAAGCACAAGCTGAGTACCGGTCGACAGCTTGCCGCCGATAAAGTCCTCGTGCATCATATTAACGCCTTCGTCGTTGAAGTAACCGCCAAGGTAGTCAACGTAGGGAAGAATAGGGTGCTTCATCTTGCACTCCGGCCAACCCGCAAGAGTGCCGTCCTTCCAGGTACCCTGATTGAAGTAGCGCAGATCCTCAAACGACTTGCCAACAAAGGTGTTGAAGGGAATGTGGCTTCTTCCGTCGGGGTTGACCATAGGTACGAGCACAAGGTGTACCTTTTCTGCGAGCTCCTTGAGCTCGTCGTATTTTCTGCCTGCATAGTCCGTGCCGGTCTCAATTATCTTTATAAGGTTGAGCATCGCCGAGGTGCCCTCAAACTCGCCGCCGTGAATACAGCCTACGAGGAAGATGGTGGGGATATAGTCCTCCCCCGACTTGTCGGCGTAGCACTCGGGGTGATGTGCGCCAAGCGCGCTCGACAGATTTGCCGTGCCCTTAGGCAGATTGGACTTGCCGTACTCTACCATATAGATCGGGCGACCGCCTGCGGACTCGCACTCCTTGGTCACCTTACCTTTTTTTACAAGTTCAAGTGCCTCCTCGACCTCCGAAAGTGTTGTCTTCCAATAGATCGGGAGCTCCATATCCTTTGGTATTGCTCTCATTTTAAATTACCTCTCTCTATAATTATATTTCGCTAATGAATCTCTTAAGGTTTTCTAGGCCGCGTGAGATTCCTGCTATGCAGTCCTCACGTCCCTCGTACTCGACGGACACGTATCCGTCGTAGCCTGCGCGCTTAAGTATCTTAAGGCACTGTCTTACGGGCACAACACCCTCACCGATAACCGCACCTGCAATGTAATTTGCACCGCGCGTCATAAGCGTGCGTCCCTCAACCGCCTCGTCAAAGCGGATAAAGTCCTTTGCGTGCACGTGCACCGCGTAGGGCGCGACCCTCGATACCGCGTGTATCGGGCACTCGTCAGCACACAGGAAGTTGCCCATATCCACAAGCAGTCCGTAGTTGTCGTGTCCCACCGCGTTGAACAGTCTTTCAACTCTGTCGCTGTCCTGTGCGATAAAGCCGTGGTTCTCCGAACAGGTGCGAATGCCGAGAGATGCGGCATATTCGGTCACCTTGCGTGCATTCTCCGCAATCACAGGCAGCATAAGGTCAAAGCTGCGCGCATTACCGCTCTTTCCGAGGGTATAGCACACGTCGTGGCGCATTACCTTAGCGCCCAGCAGCTTCGCTACGTCGAGCTGACCGCACAGCCTTTCTATCTCGCGCTGTGAGTCCTCGGCACTCTCGTGATAGAGGCTTGCGCCGATGGTGTAGGCGTTTATCTCAATGCCGACTCTCTCAGCCTCTTTTTTGAATTCTGCCGCCAGCTTCTTCTGCGCCTCAAGACCGTCTGCGATAACGTCGGTAAATTCAATAGCGTCAAAGCCCATTTCCTTCGCCTTTGCGATGCAGTCGAACTGCGTGAGCTTGCCCGCCTTTATGTACTGCTGAAATGAATACGAGCTAACTGATATTTTCATAACTATCTCATTTCTCTCTTGTTCTTACGCGCGTACACGCGCTTAACTGTACTTTATCACACCCGCGCGCGTTTGTCAATAGAAAGAGCGAAAATAATAAAAAAATAAGCCTTCTCCTGTGGGAGAAGGGGGACCGCTTGCGGTGGATGAGGAGTAATTTGTGTTTGCAACACCCCACCCATCACGCTTTGCGTGCTCCATCCTACTGGAGAAGGCTATTAATTTTACAATTTAGGATACAAAGTTACCGAGCGAGAGTGCCTCGTTGAGCTTCGCTACCCAGGACGAGGTAGAGTCATCGTATACCCACTCGTAAACGTAGCCGTCGCTGCCAAAGCACCAGCAGGTGTAGCCGTAGCCGTAAACGCCCTCGGCGCTGTCCGCATAATAGCAGATATCAACGTCGCTAAGGTCAACGCTGGAGTCAACGCTTACGCTCGACCACTCGGTGGGTGAGCCCTCGTAGTAAATGTTCGCGTAGGAGTCAAGACTGTCCTTGAAGGCGTTGTATCCGATGCTCGTCAGCGACTTAGGCGCAAATATGTGGTCTACCTTCGCGTTGGCAAAGGCGTAGTCGCCAATGCTCGTAACGTCACCCTCGAATACTACGATCACGTTAACGCTCTCGTCAAGGTCGAAGCCGTAGAACTGATAATCGCCGATCTCGGTCACGCTCTCGGGAATAACGAGGAAGTAGCTGTAAAGGTTAATGTCCGTACCGGCGGGGAAGAAGTTATGCTCGTAGATCGAGTAGTATCCGCCGTCCTCGCCAAGCATATAGAAGCTAGCCTTGCCATTGCGCATAGGTGTCGAAATGTCGAGGCTTGAGCCGGAGCCCTGAGCGGCGAAGTCTATTCCGCACCAGTCGGCAACCGTGCCGTTGTAGTAAATGTCGTCTATTGAATCAGCACCGGTAAACGTACCGTAGCTCGTCTTTTTAAGGTCGGCAGGCAGGTGAATGGTGCCGAGCACCGTGCATCCGTAAAACGCCGCTCTTCCAAGCTCCTTGCATCCGATGCCGACGTTCACTTCAACGAGTGCCGTACAGCCGTAGAAGGCGTAGTCGCCGACCTCGGTGAGAGCGCCGAGAGCCTTGACTCTCTCAAGGCCGGTAAAGCCTTTGAATTGGTAAGCGTTTATTGCAGTCGCATCAGCGGGGATGTTGATCTCGGTTATCGAGGTATGAGCAACGTAGTCGCCACCCTCAAAGAGGTAGAGCTCTGAGGTCTTCTGAAGCGGGCATCCAAAGCTTCCAAAGTCTATGCGGCACCACTTCTCGACCGATCCGCCGTAGTAGACCTCGCCAAAGTCGCAGGTGTTTCCG
>CAZQTN010000113.1:0-5790 GCA_964596195.1 uncultured Ruminococcus sp. | reverse complement strand
CGTTGCGTGAGGGACAGCACGCCGTTGCCATTACCGATCACGGTGTTATGTACGGTGTTCTAGAGTTCTACGAGGCCCTTAAATCCAAGGGCGTAAAGCCGATTATCGGCTGTGAGGTCTACGTTGCCTCACGTTCGCGTTTTCAAAAGGAGGGTAAGCAGGATTCATCCGGATATCACTTGATCCTGCTTTGCAAGAATGCCACAGGCTATAAAAATCTTTGCTATATGGTATCCGAAAGCTTCATTAACGGCTTTTATACTAGGCCGCGCATAGATATGGAGCTTCTTTCGTCGTATTCCGACGGTCTTATCGCACTTTCCGCTTGCGTTGGCGGAAAAATACCCCAGCTCATCCTTAGCGGTAGCTTTGAGGAGGCAGAGGCCGAAGCGCTTACCATGCGCGATATATTCGGTGATGATTTTTATCTTGAGGTACAAAACCACGGTCTGGACGATGAGCTTAAGGTGGCGTATGGTCTTAAGCGCATTAGCGAGCTCCACGGTATACCTCTCGTTGCGACTAACGACGTGCATTATCTTGAAGCAAAGGACGCCGATACTCAGGCTATTCTTATGTGTATTCAAACGAATAACGTAATAACTGACGGTCGCCCCTTTGGTTTTGAAACTGATGAATTTTATTTTAAATCGACCGAGCAGATGCGCGCGCTGTTTTCGTCATTTAACGGTGCAATAGAAAATACCGTCAAAATAGCGGATAAGTGCAACTTCGATTTTGAATTTGACAAGCTTCATTTGCCGGATTTCAGACCCGAGGATGGTCTTTCTCACAAGGAAAAGCTGCGCAAGGATGCATATAACGGATTTGAAGATCGCGTGCGCGATGGTCGTTTTGATTTCTCTCGCCACACTCGGGAGGAATACGTAGAGCGAATTGAGTACGAGCTTTCGGTTATCGATTCCATGGGATTCAACGCGTATTTCCTTATAGTCAGTGACTTCGTTTCGTTCGCAAAAAAGGCGGACATTCCCGTTGGCCCCGGCAGAGGCTCGGGCGCGGGAAGTCTCGTTGCTTTCTGCGTCGGTATAACCGATGTTGATCCGATAGCGTTCGATCTTCTCTTCGAGAGATTCTTGAATCCCGAACGAGTTTCTATGCCCGATTTCGATATAGATTTTTGTTATAACCGCCGTGAGGAGGTCATTGAGTACGTTAAGAAAAAGTACGGTGACGATAGGGTAGCGCAGATAGTTACCTTTGGTACTCTTGCGGCGCGGGCGGCAGTTCGAGACGTAGGTCGCGCTCTGGGTATGCCTTATGGACGCGTAGATACGGTCGCAAAGCTTATTCCTCGTGAACTTAACGTGACGATAAAATCGGCACTTGAGGTCAAGGAGCTTAAGGAGCTTTATGATACGGATAACGACGTACGTCGCCTTCTTGACGTGAGCAGAAGTCTTGAGGGGATGCCTCGTCACGCTTCAACGCACGCAGCGGGAGTCGTCATAACAGAGCAATCCACATATAATTACGTTCCGCTTTCATATAGCGGAACTGGAGTCGTTACTCAGTTTGATATGAACACCGATGCCAAGCTCGGACTTGTAAAGTTCGACTTTCTCGGGCTCAGATATATTACCGTAATTCACGACGCCGAGGCTGAGATAAGAAAAAGAGTTCCGGATTTTGATATCACAACGGTTCCCCTTGACGACCCGGACACCTTCCGCCTGCTCTCCGAAGCACGTACAGACGGTGTTTTTCAGCTTGAATCCGGCGGTATGAAGCAGGTGCTCTCAAGGCTTTTGCCAAGCACACTTGAGGACGTTATTGCTTGTATTGCATTATACCGTCCGGGCCCTATGGACTCGATCGATAAGTTTATTGAAAGAAAGCACGGTAGAGAAAAGACCGTTTACAAGATACCTGAATTAAAGGAAATACTCGACGTGACCTACGGATGCATCGTGTATCAGGAGCAGGTAATGCAGATATGCAGACGTCTTGCGGGATATTCTTATGCGCACGCCGATATCGTGCGCCGTGCGATGTCGAAGAAAAAGGCCGACGTTATGCTTGCGGAGTCGGAGAGCTTTATAGCCGGTTGTGCCGAGCACGGCATATCTCCCGTTGCTGCGGCAGAGATATTTGATGAGATGGTCGGCTTTGCCAAATACGCGTTTAACAAAAGTCACGCTACGGCCTACGGCGTTATATCCTTTAGGACGGCATATCTTAAGGCGCATTACCCGGCTGAGTATTTCTCAGCGCTTTTGACGAGTGTTCTTAGCGATTCTACAAAGCTTCGCGAGTATATCGCAGATGCACAAAAGCATGGCGTCAGCGTGCTTCCGCCCGATATTAATGGCAGTGATACCGATTTCTCCGTTGTAAACGGAAACATCAGATACGGACTTCTCGCCATCAAGAACGTCGGACGAGCCGTCGCGATATCGATCATTAACGAACGAAGAAAAAAGCCGTTTTCCTCGTTTGGTGAGTTCGTGTCCAGAATGTCATCTGCCGATCTCAACAAAAGGACACTGGAGTCGCTTATAAAATGCGGTGTGTTTGATTCCCTCGGTGTCACTCGCAACTCGCTTATGTCGTGCTATGAAACGATTTTGGAGACAGAACACGACAAGGCTCGAAATAACGTTAGCGGACAGCTCGATATGTTTTCCATCGGACTCAATACCACAAATGCAATGAACTCTGATTTTGAGTACCCGGATCTGCCGGAGTATCCTCTGCGAGAGCTTCTTGTGCTTGAAAAAGAGAGCTCGGGAATGTATTTTTCCGGCCATATGATGGACAACTACTCGGCGCACGCTGACTCGCTCGGCGTTGAAAAAATATCAAATATCCTGCCGACGGACGAGTTGGAGGAAGGTCGTAAGTACGAGGATCGCGCCATGGTTAAGCTTGCGGGAATAATTACCGCCAAGAAAACAAAGTCTGTGAAAAACGGCGACACTATGGCATTCCTTAAGCTTGAGGATAGGTACGGCGAGGTCGAGGTAATTGTCTTTGCAAAGCAGTACTCTGCGTTTTCATCTGAGCTCTTTGAGGATAATGCGGTGTGTATCGAGGGTACGATATCCTACGAGGATGGAGATGAGGTTCGCGTTTTGCTATCGTCCGTTCGTCCTCTTGTAAGTAATGCCGATTTCAGTCGCGCATCCGAAAGGGAACAGACTCTTTACATCAGGGTTAAGACCAGAGATGCAAAGTGCGTTAATGTCCTCACACGAATGGCGCTATTGAATCCCGGCAACACAAGACTCGCCGTTTATGAGATGGACTCAAGGAGCTACTATGCTCTGAAAGACGTCAAAATATCACCAAGTGAAAAGGTTATATCGCGCCTCAAAACGACCTTTGGAGATTCAAACGTAATTTTAAAATAATTCACACAGCCTGTATTGACACAACTTTTTGCGCGGTGTATAATATTACACAAAAGGAGGGAATGATATGGGATTGTGGATAGTAATTGATATAATTTTAGTTGCGTTGCTGGTAATCGGATTTCTCGTGGGACTTAAGCGCGGATTTATAAAAAGTGTTGAAGCTCCCTTGCGCTTTACGGGCTCGCTTGCGGCCGCCTACTTGCTTGCAAGTCCTATTTCCGTTAAAATAGTTGAGCCGATGATAGGCGCATCACTCACCAGGCAGCTCTCCGAATATTTGATGTCTAAGTGCTCGGATCCCGGCGCTGAACTGCCAACGCTCGTAAAGCTTGCCGCAAGTATCGTCAACGTAGATCTTGAAGGGAAGACTATTGAGCAGATAATCGTTGATATCGCATCTCCGACGGTGCATATCGTGACGGTTATAATAATGTTTATCATTCTGTTCTTTATTTCAAAGCTTATCCTGAAGCTGGTGTTCAAGATCCTGGATTCGATATTTAATTCCTCGGTTTTGGTTATTCCCAACAAGATTATAGGATGTATATTGAACACTTTACTTGGCGCGGTGGTCGCTTGGATCGCTGTTTTTGGTTTCAATTTTGTGATACACCTTGATTCGATGTCCGAGGTGACTTGGGCGGTAGAATTTGTTGGCGGACCGATTTATAATTTCTTTTTGAATTTAAGTCCGCTCGATCTTTTACTAGGTTTTTAATTCGTATTTTCACCGACTGCTTGCAGTCGTTTATCAGAAAGGTTAATTAATGGAAATTCAGAGATGTGCGAGATGTAAAAAGCGCCCCGCAGTGGTTTTTATTACTCGTATGGAGGATCAAAAAACGTATAATGAGGGTATATGTCTTGTCTGTGCACGAGAACTTGGCATAAAGCCTGTTAACGATATTCTTAAAAATATGGGAATGAGCGACGAGGATATAGAAAATATGTCCGGAGAGGTCGAGGGTATGCTTACCGCAATTGAACCCGTTGATGATCAAACCGCAGCACCCGATGGTGGCGCGCCTGCTCTTGACCTGCAAAAGCTTTTCTCCGGCTTTGGTATGAACTTCGGCGGACAAGGAGCGCCTAAGCGCCCCAAGGGCGCGAAGGATAAAGCTGAAGCAAAAAATGATGAGTCAAAGAAGCTTCTTTCGACCTATTGCACCGACCTGACACAAAAGGCTCGACAGGGACAAACCGATAGAATAATCGGCCGCGAAAGGGAGCTTGACAGAGTCATACAGATACTTTGTCGCAGACAAAAGAACAATCCCTGTCTTATAGGTGAACCGGGTGTTGGTAAGACTGCAATTGCCGAGGCGCTCGCACAGAAGATTGTAGACGGTACCGTTCCCGAGCGCCTTTCAAATGCAGAGATATGGCTCCTTGATCTTACGGCGCTCGTTGCCGGCACGCAATTCCGCGGACAGTTCGAGTCCAGGATACTCGGCCTCATAAAGGAGGTAAAAAGGGCGGGTAACATCATACTCATGATCGACGAGGTACACACGATCGTCGGCGCGGGTGATTCCGAGGGCAGTATGAGCGCCGCTAATATCCTTAAGCCCGCGCTTTCCCGCGGTGAAATACAGGTCATAGGTGCTACAACATTAAAGGAATATCGCAAATATATCGAGAAGGATAGCGCGCTTGAGCGCAGATTCCAACCCGTTATGGTTAACGAGCCCTCCGTAGAGGAGACGGTACAGGTAATCAAGGGAATAAAAAAGTATTACGAGAGCTTCCACAAGGCGAGCATATCGGACGAGGTTGCGCGCGCGGCAGTTCTTCTTTCAGAGCGATATATAACCGATCGTTTCCTGCCTGATAAGGCGATAGATCTTATAGATGAGGCTGCGGCAAGGGTTGCGCTATCTTCACCCGAGCTGAACGAAAAGCTGCGTAACGAAAAGAAGCTTCTTGAAATCATCGAAAAGGAAAACGAGCTTTCGACAAAGGTTGAAAAGCCGGACGGCCAGACCGAGGAAAATTATAAGGCTATTGCAGACCTTAAGGTTGATAAGCTTAAGCTTGAGGAACGCCAGCGCGAGCTTGAAAATGAAGTGAGCAATCTTTCGATTACAGTCTCTGATCTTGCAAACGTAATAGAGATATGGACAGGCGTTCCGGCATCGGATATCAAGGCAGGAGAGCTCTCCGAGCTTCAAGGGCTTGAGGGACGGATCAGCGCGCGCATAATCGGCCAGACTGAAGCCGTTGATGCCGTCGTTCGTGCGGTTAAGCGCAAGCGTGCCGGAATATCGTACAGACAAAACCCCGTATCAATGATATTCGCCGGTCCTACCGGTGTTGGTAAAACCGAGCTTGTAAAGGTGCTTGCTGACGAGCTGTTCAAGCAGCCCGAGTCTCTCATCAGACTTGATATGTCCGAGGTTATGGAGAAGCACGC
>CAZQTN010000112.1:0-5793 GCA_964596195.1 uncultured Ruminococcus sp. | reverse complement strand
ACCTTGCAATTAAGGGCACCCGTTTTGGGTGCCCTTTGTGTTGCTTGGGGTACTTGTACGAACTTGGCGCGAGCCTCTATGGGCGAGCGCTGCAAGTTCGCATACGCCGCTAAAGAGCCGTCGAGCTTGCTCGTAAGGTGCAAGCGTGCGTATCTTCGTGTAGAACACGAATACCTTGCAATTAAGGGCACCCGTTTTGGGTGCCCTTTGTGTTGCTTGGGGTACTTGTACGAACTTGGCGCGAGCCTCTATGGGCGAGCGTTTTTTATTTTTTCAAGCTTACCTTGAAATCGGGGTGGCGGTGAGGATAACGATCCTGCACCCTGCATCCTTAGCTACCCTCGCCCATTGACGGGTGTCAAGCTCGATCGGTGCGAATAATTTTTCCGTTTCGTCACCAAGGCCCCATTCCTTGCCCGTAAAGGTATTTACGCCGAAGTGGATGAACGCTTTTTCTCAATTCTAGCACACAGAGCCGATTTTTTCAATACGTTTATTTAAAAAATAGGTATTGTAATCTCGTACAAAGTGTGATAAAATAAACTATAAATCTTTATTTGGCGGTGATTACCAATGAGAGTTGTTATAAAGATAGGAACGTCGACCCTTACGCACGCGAGCGGATCGGTCAATCTGCGCAGGATCGAGGCGCTTTGCAAGATCATAAGCGATATGGCGAACGCGGGGAACGAGGTAATACTAGTTTCATCGGGTGCTATCGGTATGGGCGCAGCAAAGCTTAAGCTTGGGGAGCGTCCGCGTGACATTGCGGGCAAGCAGGCAGCCGCGGCCGTCGGCCAGTGCGAGCTGATGTATATATACGACAAGGAATTTACCTCATATAATCATACGGTTGCACAGATACTGTTGACCGCGCCCGACCTTAAGTGCGAGGACAGGCACGCGAAATTCACCGCGACGATGAATCGCCTTTTGGAGCTTGGCGCAATTCCGATCATAAACGAGAACGACACCGTGGCAACCGAGGAGATCGAGTTTGGTGACAACGACACCCTTGCCGCACTTGTGGCAAGCAGCATAAGTGCCGACCTTTTGGTGCTTCTGTCGGATATTGACGGACTTTACACCGCCGATCCGCACAAGGATCCCGAGGCCGCGCTGATACCCGAGGTATACGAGATCACGGACGAGATCCGCGCTCTCGGCGGCGGTGCGGGAAGCACACTCGGCACGGGCGGAATGGTAACGAAGATCCGCGCGGCAGAGATCGCAACCGGAGCGGGATGCGATATGATAATTGCAAACGGTTCTTACCCCGAGCTGCTCTACAACGTTATGGACGGCAAGTGCGCGGGTACGAAATTCTACGCAAAGAGGTGAGATTATGATCTCAACTAAGGAAATCCTCGTCCGTGCTGTGGAAGCAAAGCGCAAAATGCGCGGCGTGGACGACGGTAAGATAAATGCGGCGCTCGGCGCTATGGCCGATGCGATCGTGGGGCACACGGACAAGATCCTTGCGGCAAACGAGGTCGACCTTAAGGCGGCCGAGGGCAGGATCGCACCCGTAATGATGGACAGACTGCGCTTAAACGAAGAGCGGATCTGCGATATGGCTAAGGGAATACGCGAGATATGCGCCCTTCCCTCACCTCTTGGAAAAATTCTCAGGAGAGTCGAGCGCCCGAACGGACTTGTGATCGACCGTGTGTCGGTGGCGATGGGCGTTATCGCGATAATATATGAAAGCAGACCCAACGTGACCTCGGATGCGGCGGCGCTGGCGATAAAAAGCGGCAACGTGTGCATACTTCGCGGCGGTAAGGAGGCTTACAACTCCTCACGCGCTATCGTTGATGCGCTTGAATGCGGACTCGTATCGGCCGGACTGCCCAAGGAGGCGGTGCAGCTGGTCGCGGATACGACGCGCGAGAGTGCAACCCAGCTGATGCGAGCAAGGGGATACGTTGATCTGTTGATACCGCGCGGCGGTGCAGGTCTTATCCGTGCGTGCGTGGAGAACGCTATAGTGCCCTGCATTGAGACGGGCACGGGAATATGCCACATTTACGTTGACAAGGCGGCGAATATCGGGATGGCGCTTGATATTATCGAGAACGCCAAGACCTCGCGCCCCTCGGTATGCAACGCGGCAGAGGTGTGCCTTGTGCACAGGGATATAGCAAAGGAATTTCTTCCCCTGTTAAAGGAAAGACTGGTTGACGGGCGCAAGTCTGCCCCCGTCGAGCTTATACTTGACACAGAGGCGAAGGAAATAATCGACGGCACGGCGGCAGGTGATGAATCGTTTGACACCGAGTTTCTCGATTACAAGCTGGCTGTGGGCATCGTCGGCGACGTCGGCGAGGCGTCAGAGCACATTTTGAGGCATTCCACGGGACACAGCGAGGCGATAATCACCGAGGACGGGTATGCGGCAGAGCTTTTCACCACGGCAGTGGACAGCGCGGCGGTATACGTCAACGCATCGACACGATTTACCGACGGGGGCGAGTTCGGCCTTGGGTGCGAGATGGGCATTTCAACGCAGAAGATGCACGCGCGCGGCCCTATGGGCATCGAGGAGCTTACGACCTACAAATACGTTATACACGGAAAGGGACAGGTACGCTGATATGAAGATCGGATTTATAGGCACGGGAAATATGGGCTACGCCCTTATTCAGGCGGCAATGAACGGCGAGGACAACGATATTCTCGTTTACGACAAGGACGAGAAAAAGGCAAGGAGCATTGCCTCGCACACCGGTGCGGCCTTTGCAGATGCTAAGGTGATCGCGAGTGAGTGTGATTACGTTTTTCTCGGTGTTAAGCCGAATATAATCCCCCACGTTATCGGCGAGATAAAAAGTGATATCGGCGCTGACACCACGCTTGTCAGTATGGCGGCCGGCGTGAAGATCAAGAGCATCGAGGAGATGCTCGGCGCGGAGGGTATCGCGATAATAAGAATAATGCCCAATCTTGCCGTTTCCATCGGTGAGGGCACGGTGCTCTGGTGCGCAAATCAGGCGGCACACGGGCGCACAGAGGCCTTTGTTGAGGCTATGGGCAAGGCGGGCGAATTTGCAAAAATCGAGGAATCGAGGATAGACGCCGGCTCGGCAATATCCGGCTGTGGCCCTGCGTTTGCCTATATGTTCATTGATGCTATGGCTGACGGCGGCGTTGCCTGCGGCCTTACGCGTGAGGCGGCGCTGGAGTATGCGGCACAGGTGCTTATCGGTGCGGCGAGAATGGTACAGGAGACGGGCAGACACCCTGCCGAGCTTAAGGACGAGGTATGCTCGCCCGGCGGAAGCACCATTGCAGGCGTTCTCGCGCTTGAGGAGGGTGCGTTCAGAGCCACGGTATCGGGCGCGGTAAAGGCATCGTACAAAAAAACGCGCGAGCTGGGAAAATAAAGTTGTAAAAATTTAAAAAAAGACTTGCTTTTTAGAAAAGTTTGTGTTATAATATCATTCGCTGATTTATGTTAATAAATTATTTTAATATAAAATTCCGTCGCAAGACGAGATTTTAGGAGGTGTCAAAATGGCTAAATGCAGCATTTGCGGTAAGGGCGTTACTTTCGGACACAACGTTTCTCACTCTAACCGTAAGACCAACAGAACCTGGAAGCCTAACATCCGCAAGGTAAAGGCCGTAGTTGACGGTAGCAATCAGTCCGTTTACGTTTGCTCTCGTTGCCTTCGTTCGGGAAAGATCGAGCGTGCATAATGCACCGAAAAGCTCCGCTTACACAGCGGAGTTTTTTTCATAGGGGGACAGGATGGCTGTTGCATTGGTTGACTGCCGCATAAGCGAGAGGTGCGAGCGTGCACTGCTTGTGCGCGGATTTAAAATAATAAAAATGCCGCCCTCAAGAAGACTTGGGGCGGAGATAGCATCGCACCCCGATATGCTGACGTTCAAGCTTGGGGGCGAGATAATTACGAGCGCGGACTTTTGCGACGAGGCGGCGTACGTGTTCAGCGATATACGCGAGCTGTGCCCCGAGGTGCGCATCACGTTCACCGACGAGTGCTTTGATAATCAATATCCGCGTGATGCTATATTCAATGCGCTGGCAGTTGGTAAAAGGCTGTTCTGCCGCGAGGAGAGCGTATCAGTCGCGGTAAAGGAGCTTGCAAAAGAAGGCGGTCTTGAGATAGTGAACGTCAGGCAGGGCTACCCTGCGTGTACGGTGCTGAGGCTGTCGGACGAGGTGTGCGTAACGGCCGACGAGGGTATGGCGCGCGCACTTGAGAGATGTGGCGTAACGGTATACCTGATAGAGAACGGAGATATCACCCTTGAGCCGTATGAGTACGGCTTTATCGGCGGTGCGGCGGGTGTGTACGGTGGAGTAGCATATTTCCTCGGAGATCTCGACTCTCACCGCTCCGCTAAGGTCATAAAAGAGGCCTGCAAGGCGGCCAAGGTGGCACCCGTGTCACTTTCCGACGAGCCTTTAGCCGACCTCGGGCGAATTATTTTTATTGATCAATAGCCCCATAAGCACGCCTACGAGGGGTGTTATAAGAAGGCCAAAGAGGCCGAAAAGCGAATATCCGACGTAAAGAAGGATCAGGCTGACTATCGGGTGCATACCAAGGCTTTTGCCGACTATTTTCGGCTCGGCAAACTGACGTACAATCTCGTTTACGACAAGCAGAACTATCAGTCCCACGCCAAGCGTCGGCGAGCCGAAAAGGAGCTGAAAAATACTCCAAGGCACGAGCACGGTGCCCACCCCGATAAGCGGCAAAAGGTCGAGCAAGGATATGACGAGGGCGAGCAGGAGCGCGTTCTCCACCCTCATTATCAAAAATCCGACCAGCATTATCACGAAGGTTATCGACATTATTATCAGGTAGGAACGGATATAGCGCACGCCGACGCTTAAGAACGAGTCCTTAAGGCGCGTGAGCGTAGCCGTGATCCGCTGTGGCAGAATGCGGCGTACGACGGCGTTTACACGCTCGATATCTATGGCAAAATATATTGCGGCTATGAGTGTGACGAGTATGAAAAAGAGCACGCCGGGAACGCGGGTAACTATGGCTGTCAAGAGATCAACGAGGGTCGAGAGCAATGAGCTTATAGCGCCCTTTAAGGTATCGCCGAGGTACTCCTCAAGCCTTGCCGCCCCTTCCCCGTCGCCAAAGATGGAGCCGATGGGATCCGCGATGCGTGCGAGTATCTCAAAAAGGCGTTCATCCGAGGCAAAATCCGAGAGGAAGCGCCACGCCGCGCTGATGCCCCAGGCTCCGAGTCCGACCGCACCCGACAGGCCGACGAGTATCGTTACGGCGGCGAGCACGGCGCTGACGGGCCGCCGCGGCATCTTGCATTTTTTTGAGATAAAAACCGCCGCCGGACGGACGGCGAACGCAACGCCCCACGCAATCAAAAACGGCAACAGCGGAAAAAACAGGTATCTCAAAAACACGAATGCGGCAAGCGATATGCCGAGCACGGTGAGAGTCAGGTGGGCGTACAGTTCCAGCTTTTCTTTATTCATAAAACCTCTGATATACAAATATTATCAATAGATTATAGACGAAAATAAAATTATATATACCAAGGAGAAAATCAAAATGGTAATTATCGAAATGGAAGGCGGCAAGGAGATCGAGATCGAGCTTTGCCCCGAGGCAGCACCCAAGACTGTCGCCAACTTTGAGAGTCTTGTCAAGGCAGGATTTTACGACGGACTTACATTCCACAGAGTTATTCCCGGCTTTATGATCCAGGGCGGCGATCCGCTCGGAAACGGTATGGGCGGCTCGGATAAGAAGATCATCGGCGAGTTCAGAGCAAACGGTC
>CAZQTN010000111.1:0-5808 GCA_964596195.1 uncultured Ruminococcus sp. | reverse complement strand
CATTCTTTTTGTGTATATAGGTTGATTTTTATTAATTTGTATGTTAAAATACAACCGAATAATATATAATGAGGAGCTGCTTATGTCTATCAATTTTGACAACAGTACAAAAACCTTTTACCTTGAGGGAAAAAACGTAACCTATGCGTTTTTCATCAACAATTACGGCTATGCGGAGCATCTTTACTACGGTAAGAAGATAGGCCGTGATTTTCTGCTCTACACTCGCGCGACAAACCCAGGAACAATGAAGGCAACTACCCCCGGCGGATTTGCGCAGGAAGGCATTTTCTCATTTAATTCTATGGGCTCTGAGCTCTCCTTTTTCGGCACGGGTGATTACAGAGAGCCCTGCGTACAGGTGAAGAATCCGATCGGCGACAAGATCACCACCCTGCTCTATGACGGATATGAGATACTTGAGGAAAAGCCCGCGATAAGCGGTATGCCCTCTATGTCGGGTGGCGAGACGCTTGTGGTGCATCTTTACGACAGCGTTACCGATTTCGCGGCTGATCTTTACTACACCGTTTACGACGACTGCGACGTTATCGCAAGAAGAATAGTATACAAAAACTGCGGAGAAGACACCGTCGTGCTTGAGCGCGCATACTCCTTTACCATGACTCTTCCCGACGGTGAATATGATATGCTCTCGCTGTATGGCGGTTGGGGCAACGAAAGACAGCAGGACAGAATGCCCCTGCGTCACGGTGTTACAAGGATCGACTCCAAGCGCGGCTCATCCAGCGCGGCGCTCAACCCCTTTATCGCAATAATGACCCCCGATACGACCGAAACGCACGGCGAGGTCTACGGCGTAAACCTTGTTTATTCCTCCTCGTACGCGCTTACCGTGGATCGCACTCCCTCAAATCACGTGCTGGTTACGGGCGGTATAAACGACTTTGATTTCGAGTGGCCGCTTAAGGCGGGCGAGGAATTTGAGACGCCCGAGGTGGTCATCGCATACTCCGACGAGGGCCTTGGCGGAATGAGCCGCACCCTGCACGATGCGTACAGAGAGCACCTTGTGAATCCGAGATACGCAAAGGCGAAAAGACCCATTCTAATAAATAACTGGGAGGGTACGCGCTTTGCCTTCACTATGGAGAAGCTGCGCGGAATAGTTGACGCTGTCGAGAACACGGGCATTGACACCTTTGTTTTGGACGACGGCTGGTTCGGCAAGAGAGACGATGCCGAGTCGGGCCTTGGCGACTGGTACGTAAACGAGAAGAAGGTTGTGGGCGGTCTTGGCGCGTTTATCGACTACGTACATTCGAAGGGAATGAAGTTCGGACTCTGGTTTGAGCCCGAGATGATAAGCGAGGACTCGGATATCTTCCGCGCGCATCCCGAATACGCAATAGGCAGGATACCCGGTCGAGAGAGCTGCCGCGCGAGATTCCAGCTTATGATGGACCTCACGAAGCCCGAGGTACGCGACTATATAGTTGAGTCTGTAAATAAGATCATACACGAGTATGAGATCGACTATGTAAAATGGGATATGAACAGAAACGTCACTGAGTTTTACTCACAGGGCAGGTCCGCTGAGGAGCAGTACGGCTTTGCGCACAAATACGCACTCGGTTTTTACGACATATGCGAGAGGATCATAAAGGCAAACGACGAGATATTCTTTGAGGGATGCTCGTCGGGCGGCGCGAGATTCGATCCTGCCATACTCTACTACTTCCCTCAGACCTGGGCATCCGACGACTCCGATGCGGAGGAAAGAACCTTTATCCAGTACGGTACGACTTTTGCATACCCGCTCTCGTCCATGAGCTGTCACGTATCGGCCGTACCTAACCATCAAGTCAACAGAATGACCTCTTTCAAGACGCGTGCGGACATCGCTCACCTTGGCGCTACCGGATACGAGCTTGACGCTACGTATTTCACCGACGAGGACAGAGATGCCGTAAGGGCGCAAGTAGAGGAATACAAAGAGATCGAGGATCTGATCATCGAGGGGGATCTGTATCGCATTGACAACCCGAGATATTCCAATTTCTTCAGCTGTGCGGTGGTCGCAAAGGACAAGAGCCGTGCGCTTCTGACCTGTTACAGACGTATGTTTAAACTTAACACGGGTACCCACCGAGTACGTATGCAGGGCCTTGATCCCAACAAAAAGTACTTTGTGCGCGAGCTCGGTATAATACTGAAGGGCTCGACTGCGATGAACGTGGGAATTGTGCCCGCGTGGGATCGCCACGACTTTGCAAGCGCGACGTATCACTTTGAGGAAAAGTAAATAGAAAAAGCAGATAACCCCCGACAGATTTTGAGATCTGTCGGGGGTTATTTTTGATTGAATGTTACTGTTTTCTTACGTATAAATCATCGTAGTACCAGTTAAGCGGATTTTCGCGAATGTATCTGACGTGTTTATCGTAATCCTCTTGATTTCGTATGATGTGATCGTTAAAACGAGCCTGCCAAATGTTTTTGCCATATTCCTTGTTACAAAAACGTTTGAGGGTGGATACAAACCGAGAGCACGTGCTGTTCGCTCTTTCGACGCTTGTAGGGACAGGCGTCCCCGACTGTCCGCCGGTATTCTCCTTTATCCATAACAAAAGATGAATATGATTGGGCATTATAACATACGCCTCAACAGACAAATCGTCATAAAAATCGCTCAACTGCTTTATATATTTATCCGCCACATCGCCGTATGCCGTCAACTCCGGTTGCGGACAGTCGAGGACGCCTGTCCCTACAATTTGTGAAAGAAGGCATTCTCTGTTTTGTGTACAGATGGTTATAAAATACACGCCGATGCTGTTGTAATCAAAAATTTGATATCGAGGACTTTTTCTCTTTTTTAACTCTTCCATTTTACAAGAGTATTTCCTTATTGGTGCCGTAGAAGATATCGTCGCGGCCGGAGATGTACTTACAGAAGTCCTCAAACTGTCCCCACGTATCGTTAATATCGAACTCATAGGCGTGACCCCAGATGTAGAACACGCCCTCGCTCTCTACGTTAAAGAACTCCTCGGCGAGGCGGTAGTTGTCCTTGAAGTCAAGGTGGAATGCGGTGGGCTTGTAGCGATAGAGATCATCCTGGGGCAAAAAGCTGTATCCGAGGGAGATTGTACGGGCATACCTTATACCCGTGTGACTTTTTATGAGTCTTGCGACCCTGTCGTTGTTGTTCATTCCGCCGCCGGGATAGGCCATACCGACGACCTCGTAACCGACTATATCCGAAAGGTTGAGACGGTCGCGCTCGACCTGTCTTATTACCTCGTCGTCGGGCAGAGGGGGCAGGTGCGGATGGGTGAGGGTATGCGCGGCTACCTCGTGATCCCTGTATATACGGGCGAGGTCGGATGCGGGGATCTTGGTGTGGTTTATTTCCTTGCCCTGGCGTATGAGCTTGCCATCCATTCCAAGAAGCTCGGAGTTGAGGTTAAAGGTTGCCTTAAGGCCATATTTATCGAGAATCTCAATAAGGCGGATATCCTGCGTTACAGCGTCGTCATAGCTGAGGGTTATTGCTTTCTTTTTTCCGTTCCACATAGGTTTATACACTCCAGTCTTTCGTTTTATAATCTTGACCGCTGAAGTGAGCGACACAGAGACAATTATCGGAATAGGTATTGCCTTTAAACGTTATCTGCGATTCTATTTCGGTGGGGACTATAGAGTATATCGCCGCACCGACGGGCGAGTCCTCAAAGACGTTGTTTGCAATGAGGAGGCTACCGTCTTTAGTCGCATCAAACATGCGCCAAATGAAGATGTGATGACCCATAGGCTGAGGCCATATTTCCGAGCGACGCGGCAGCTCTTCACCAAGCATGCCGAAGCCGCAGCCAGCGTGGCGGCATACGTTGCCGGTAAAGGATGAGTCGACCATCATTTGCGCACGGTATTCAAACGCCGCCATACTGTACGTATCAAACACGTTATTGCGGCAATGAAAATTGCGGGCAGGCGGTGTTTCATAATCGGGGCCCTGATGAGTTGCGCAAGAGTCGTATATGTTCTTGAAAACGTTATTCTCGATGAGGATATTCTCCGCGCCGATCCAGAATTCAATGCCGTTGCCGAAGCGTATCCTCTGTTCCCTGCTCCAGCCACAGCCGCCTATGTTTTTGAAAACGCAGCCGCGTACGGTTACGTTTTTCGTATCGCCGTAACCGGCAAGACCGTGGACACCCGAGTTCATAAAGCAGAGCTCGGAGATCACGACGTTTGACTTAAGGGCACCAAGAGTCCTTGTGCCATATGCGACAGCCTCGATATGAGAATATACCACAGCGGGATTGCCGACCGAGTACATCAATATCTCCTGCGGTGATACCGCACTGCCCTTGTTGCTGTTGCACTCGGCAAAGCGGGAATCAAAGAAGTCGCCCTGCCCCGAAAGCTCGTCGCGCTCCCAACGGAGAGTTGCTGTGCACTCATCGGTATTGAAGATAAAATTGCCAACGTCGGTGGGAATATCCTTGGTGAGTTTCCAGACGTTTTCTCGCTCGGTCATCACCCAATCCTCAGCGCGACTAACATCAACAGAGCCGCAAAAAACGGGTAACGTACCCTCTCCATACGAGCCATATGTGATAGGCGCGCGCTCGTCACCGCCCGTGATACGGAGCGGCTCGCGGTACTGTGCGCCACGCTTGAAGAGCACGGTATCACCTGCCGAGAGAGTCAGACGCTTATAATCGCGGACGGCAGATTCGGGAGCAAGTCCCGAGCAGTTATCGTCACCGTATATATTGTCAATGTAGTAGGTAGGCATAGGTTTCTCCTTGTCTTTGCTGATTTTATTTTATCACCGAGTATATATTTTATCACCGTGTATATATTTTGTCAATAGAATTATTGACAAGCATTTTCTAAAATGATATACTTGATGTAATGACTACCAAACGGAGGCAGGCGCAGAATGAGAGGATATATAACCGAATTTTTAAACGAATTTGAGTTTGAGCCGAGAGAGCGCGTTGCGGTAGCGATAGCCTACGAGCGCATAAGCGAGTGTAAGGAGTCGCGCGAGGCATTCACGCGCATTGTTACGGCGTACGACAAGAATACGAATTATATAACGAACGAGCTGATCGCAGAGGTCGAGCAGATCGCAAGGGCGGCAAAGGTGCACCTGTACACGGCGGAGCTGGTATTGTGCATCGCACTCACGAGAGCACTGCGCGCAAGGCTCGGACAACTTAAGGTAAGCAAGAAAAATCTGATCGCTACGCTCTCGGATTTCGTATATAAGATGCGCGAATGCGAGGCTATACACGGCGTGGTCGGTATAGAAAACTGGACGTGGTACGTCCGCTTCTTCGGTCTGCGCATAATTGCGGTCGGGCGACTGCAATTTGAGGTCAAGGAGTTCAAGGGCGGAGTATACAGGAAGGGGGAGCGCGTGCTGAAGGGCGGCGACACCGTGCTTGGCGTGCATATCCCGAGAAACGGTGAGCCGCTGGACGATAAGCTGTGCAACCGCGCGTTCAAGGAGGCTAAGGCATTCTTCTGCACGCTGCTCGGGGTTGAGGATATTGCCTTCGTATGCTCGTCGTGGATGCTTTACGAGAAGAACCGAGAGCTGTTGCCCGATAGCTCCAATATCATCAGGTTTATGAACCGCTTTGATATAGTTGAGAGCGTACAGATTACCGACGAAAATTCAACGCCGATGCCGTTTATTTTCCTTATGAGGTGCGGCACGCCGACAAGTGCCCTGCCCCGCGACACCTCATTGCGCCGCGCGTATGCCGAGATGCTTGAGAATGGCGGCAAATTCGGCTACGGAACGGGTATACTGTTCCTGCAGGA
>CAZQTN010000110.1:0-5933 GCA_964596195.1 uncultured Ruminococcus sp. | reverse complement strand
CTCAAACTAAATGCAACTCTAAATTGCACTGTTGCATTTACTTTGAGAATTTACTACTCCCAAAAAAATAATAAAAAATTTTATAAAAGTTAACACAAGTGCGTAAATATATGGTATAATAAGTTTATGGAATTTTAATCTTTGAGAGGAGAGAACCTAATTTGTTTGGCTACGTAAAGCCCGTGTCGGGCGATCTTCTCGTCAAGGAATATGAATTTTACAAGGCAACCTATTGCGGCATCTGCCGCGCTATGAAAAAGCATACCGGCGCGCTTTCAAACGTCACCCTCAGCTATGACAGCGTGTTTCTGGCTATGGTGCGCATGATATACGTTTCCGACTCCGCATTCAAGACCGATAAGCGGCGTTGCATTGCACATCCCTTAAAAAAGCGGCCGATGCTCCGCGAGAATGAGGCGATTGAATATACCGCCCGTGCGTTCGCCCTTTTTGCTTACTATAAATTGCGCGACGACATGGCCGACGACGGCCTTGGCAAGCGTATGCTGATAACTCCAACTCTCCCGATTCTGAAGGACGGTGCCAGGCGTGCAGGACTTTCGGACCTTGCGGAGCTTATGGGCGAAAAGCTCGATGCCATAACCGCTCTCGAGAGGGATCGGTGCCCAAGCGTTGACGAGCCCGCGCACCTCTTTGGCGAAATTCTCGGCGCAGTATTCGCGCACGGACTTTCCGGTGCCGATCGCACGGTGCTTTATCAGTGCGGCTACCATCTCGGCAAGTTTATCTACGCCGCCGATGCGGCCGACGATTACGAAAAGGACAGAAAAAAAGGGAAGTATAACCCATACGTTATTGTCTACGGCGGTGCACCGCTGACCGACGAGAACAAAAGGACGATCAAGCTTGCGCTTCTTCTTGAGTGCAAAAAAATAGAGCAGGCCGTCGACTTTATGCCCTTCGGCACGCGGACTACTCTTGAAAACATAGTTAAGAACATAATCTACCGGGGTCTTGTTGATCGCATTTCATTCCTTGACCCGAAGGGAGAAAAAAGTTCCGATAAGGAGAAATAAATGAGAGATTCATACGATATTCTCGGCATCTCAAGGGATGCCACCGATGAGGAGGTCAAGGCGGCCTACCGTGAGCTCGCACGCAAATATCATCCCGATAATTTTGCCGACGATAACCCCCTCAAGGATCTTGCAAAGGAAAAAATGCAGGAGATAAACGCGGCATACGATGACATCACCCGCAGTCGCGAAAAGGCCAAAAAAGGTGGCTCAAATGAGCAAAAAAGCTACACGGGTGGCGGCTCGACCGGATTTTATGCCGACGTGCGCCGTCTTGTGCAGGCGAGGAAATTCCGTGATGCGGAGCAGGCGCTCTCAAGCGTCGCACCCGCTGATCGCAATGCCGAGTGGCACTATCTCACAAGCGTGCTCCTGATGCACCGCGGCCGTGTCAACGACGCTATGCGCGAGCTTGAGATAGCTTGTAATATGGATCCCGGCAACGTTGAGTATCAGAAGGCCAAGGAGATGTTCAACAACACCGCAAACGGCTATGGAAACACCTACTACAACAGCGCATCTCCCCACAATACCGTTTATCGTCAGCGCTCCGCTACCGACGATGCCTGCAACTGCTGTGCAAACCTTATTTGCCTTGACTGCTGCTGTGAGTGCTGTGGCGCCGATCTGATCCGCTGCATATGAGAACCACCAAGAAGATCACCGTCAGCGCGATGGTGGTTGCCCTCGGTGCGATATTTCTTATCATCGGATCGTATATCAGCGCCGCCGATCTCATATTTGAGGTCGTAGCATCCCTGCTTGCGGTGTTCGTATACATCGAGATAGGCGCGCCGTATACCTGGCTTGTGTGGCTTGCAACCACCCTGACGGTCGTCTTTTTACCAAATGGCATCTCCGTCGCGGGATTGTATTTTCTCGTGTTCGGCATCTACCCGATACTCAAAGCGTATATAGAGCGCACTCCGCGCATCCTCTGGTGGCCGATCAAGCTGGTGTATATCAATCTGATCGTGGTCATACTTGCCGTCGCGGTGCGCATCGTTACGGGCGCGTCAATGTTCACAAGCGAGCTCGTCATAGTCAACGTTGCTCTCTGGGTGCTCATCAACGCAGCGTTTGCCGCCTACGATATGTTTATCACCGTAGCCGTGCGGCTCTATATGCTTAAATACAGAAAAATATTTGCTAAATTTTTGAAATAACCGCTTGGTTATAGAAAGATTCAAGATATGACAAAGGTTGGATTTATATCCCTTGGCTGCTCGAAAAATCTAGTCGACACCGAGGTAATGCTTAAAAAGCTCTACGACGCAGGCTTCGAGATAACTCCCGATGAGACCGAGGCTGAGATCGTGGTTGTAAACACCTGCGGCTTTATCGAAAGCGCAAAGCAGGAGTCTATTGACAACATACTCGATATCGCCTGGCTCAAGGAGCACGGCAAATGCAAGCACATAATTGCTACCGGTTGCCTTGTTGAGCGCTACCGTGAGGAGGTTATGAAGGAGCTCCCGGAGGTCGACGCCCTCGTCGGTGTCGGTAGCCTCGCGGATATTGCCGATGCCTGTGCCGCCGTTATGCGCGGCGAGAAATATACCTCGTTCAAGGACAAGAATACCTCACCCCTCGGCGGAGAAAGAATACTCACCACCGCCGATCACACCGCCTACCTAAAAATAGGAGAGGGATGTGACAACCGTTGTACATACTGCGCCATCCCCTTGATCCGTGGCGGCTTCCGCAGCCGTACGATCGAGGATATAGTAAAGGAAGCAAAGGATCTCGAAGCCCTCGGCGTTAAGGAGCTTAACCTCATAGCGCAGGACACCACTCGCTACGGCCTCGACATCTACGGCAAATACTCGCTTGCCGAGCTCGTACGCGCTATCTGCCGGAGCACCGAAATTCCGTGGATACGCCTGCTCTATTGTTACCCCGATAAGATCACCGACGAGCTTATCGAGGAACTGAAAAATAACCCACGTCTTGTAAAATATATGGACATTCCCATTCAGCATATATCCGATTCCGTCCTTGAGCGTATGAACCGCCACGGCGGCACGGCGCTTATCAAGGAAACGGTTAAAAAGCTGCGTGAGCGTGTCCCGGGCATTGTCCTTCGCACCACCGCGATGGTCGGTTTCCCCGGCGAGACCGAGGAGGATTTTGCCGAGCTTTGCGAGTTTGTAAAGGAGGCAAGGTTCGACCGCTTTGGCGCCTTCACATTCTCACCTGAGGAGGGTACCGCGGCCGCCGAGATGCAGGATCAGATCGACGAGCAGGTAAAGCAGGATAGATACGATACCCTGATGCAGACCCAGCTCACCGTCTCTGAGGAGCTGTCTGGCGAAAAGATCGGTCAGACTCTCGCCGTCCTCTGCGACGGCTACGATACCGTAGCCGAGATACATTATGGCCGTAGCTACGCCGATGCACCGGACGTCGACGGCAGAGTGTATTTCAAATCTCCGAAGCGTATCGCTCCCGGTACGTTCTGTGAGGTAAAAATAACCGAGGCGCTCGATTACGACGTCGTCGGTGAAATTGTGTGAGGTAAATATGAAAAAATCGTCAATGAACGTTCCTAATATACTCTCAATGATAAGAGTTCTCCTCGTTCCCGTATTCGTTGTATCCCTGCTTGCGATGCGCGAGATCAAGTGGTGGGGGCTTCTCGTGCCCACTCTCGTCTACGGACTCACCTCCCTTACCGATATGCTCGACGGCAAAATAGCGAGAAAGTATAACCTGGTTACCGACTTCGGTAAGTTCATCGATCCCCTTGCGGATAAGTTTATGGTTATCTCCTCGCAGATCGCCATACTCGTCTGGTCGCTTCTTAACGGTCAGAAGATGTTTGCCCTGATCTTCATTGCAGTAGTTCTACTCATTCTTTTGCGTGAGCTTGGTGTTACCAGCCTCCGCCTTGTCGTTGCGGGCAACTCCGGCATCGTAGTTGCGGCAAGTATGCTCGGTAAGATCAAGACCGTATCGCAGATGGTCGGCACCGTAATTATGCTCCTTGAGCCGATCTTCTCATATTTCCCCTCGTCCGAGTTCTGCTCCTTTATGTGGGAATATCACGTCCTCTCCTACGTAATTATGGCCATTATGGCGTTCACCACGGTGTTCTCCGGCCTCGATTACCTCAAGGCGTACCTGCCCCATATTGACAGCAATAAATAGGTGGCACTATGTTCTTTGTCCGCTCGGCGCAGGAATTCTTTTCGAAAGTACGCTCCCGCAGGCGGGGACAAGCCCAAAAAACCGATACTCTGTACCTCGCTTTGTTCGACAGGTGCTTTCTCTAAGAACACCTGCGTCGAGCGGACAAGGTTACCTACGGTAAAAAAAGAATAGTACCGCAAAGCAAAAGCGCAGACGCTCACTGTGAACGTCTGCGCTTGCTTTTTTAAGAAGCAACCTCTATTTCAAAAACATAGCTCTTACAAGACTCTCCAGCTCGCTCGTCAGCTCGTCCTCGGACATTGGCTTTCCGTCATGGAACCACTTGATAATAACGTTACTGATTCCACCGGCAAGCATCGTTGCTACGGTGTCTACGGATGTAATAAGCTTTTCGCCGTTCTCCACGCTGTGCGTAAGTCGCTCGATAAGCACCTTGTAGTGCTCTTGCACGATGATGGTCACCATCGTGGGCATCATATTGCTCTTGAAAACAAGATCAACTATATCCTCGTTGTCTACGAGAAATCTTACCAGCTTTTTCTCGTATTCTATATGATATTCGACGGGGTAGCTTTTTAAGCGGCTTCTGCTCATTCTTGCATCAAAGCGTTGAATGATCGCGGCCGTCATAGCGGCTAAAAAGTCGTATTTGTCTGTAAAATGCTTGTAAAAGGTTGCCCTTCTTACCTCTGCCCTTGAGCACACCTCTTGAATAGTAATTTCTTCAAACGGCTTTTCGGAGAGCAGGACTCGAAAAGCGGAAAATAGCTTTTCCTTCGTTTTCTTCACACGAGCATCTTCTCTGTTTTTCATTTGGATCTGCGCCTTCTTTCTGGGGGGACCTATTGCCCGTCGATATTATACCATTAAAAAGATGATTTGTCAACATTTGTCGAATTACATTAACGATACAAAAGCACACAAAAGTAAAAAAAATTTGTAAATTTTCAATTTGTTTTATTTTTAACAATTGCTTCTTGACTATGGGAGAATATTGTGCTACAATATTTAAGGAAAAAATTTACCAAAGGAGAAAAACTTATGGCAGCTTATAACAAGAAAACAATTGAAGACGTTGAAGTATCCGGCAAAACCGTGTTTGTCCGTTGCGATTTCAACGTTCCTATGAAGGACGGTGTTATCACCTCTGACAAGAGAATAGTCGGTGCGCTCCCCACCATCAAGTACCTGCTTGACAACGGCGCAAAGGTTATCCTTTCCTCCCATATGGGCAAGCCCCACGCGATCCTTACCGAGGGCTTCGGCCTTGATAAGAAGGAGAAGAAGGCGGTTGAGGCTCTCCCTGAGGCAGAGCGCGCAGCCGCTACCGCAGAGTACCTTGCAAAGGCTCTTAAGAACGATAAGAAGAAGTTCACCCTCGCTCCCGTTTGCGCTCGACTTAACGAGCTTCTCGGTGCAGATAAGGTTACCTTCGCAGAGGATATCGTAGGCCCCGACGCTAAGGCAAAGATCGCCGCTCTCAAGGCAGGCGAGGCAGTTCTTATCGAGAACACCAGATTCGATGCTCGCGAGACCAAGAACGATCCCACCCTCTCCAAGGAGCTTGCATCTATGGCAGATCTCTTTGTCAACGATGCATTTGGTGCAGCTCACAGAGCTCACTCCTCCACCGCAGGCGTTGCAGATTACATTCCCGCAGTTTGCGGCTACCTCATCCAGAAGGAAATTTCCGTTATGGGTAAGGCTCTCTCCAATCCCGAGCGTCCCTTCGTTGCTATCCTC
>CAZQTN010000109.1:0-5944 GCA_964596195.1 uncultured Ruminococcus sp. | reverse complement strand
CTAAATTCCTGCGCAGAGCGGACAAAGAAGGCGCTCCTCTCCGCTTCGCCTACGAATGTTCTGCCGAAATCGCAAATAGCTCCCGCAGACCGCCACTTCGGGCAAGAATCCGGTGCGCTGCACCTCACTTTAGCAAAAACGCGCTTTCGTCAGAACACACGTAGGCTTCGCTGCGCTCCGAACCGTTCGTTATGTGATCACGTCGAAAATATGCTTTGCTTCAATGCGCAGAGCATGCTCTCCAAGATGCGGTGCAAGTGTCGTTGGAGCTTCGGCGGCAAATTCGCCGAGAAAAGAGAGGTCGGTCAGCGGCGGAGTTCCCGTGCGTTCCTCAACCAAAAGATAACATACATCGGCCGAAAGATAGACGTCGGTACATCTATTGCGCGCTTCCTCCCTAACGTGGCGAAGCGCGGATAAAAGAGTGGTAAGGTCGGGAAATCTATATAGGGCGCTTTTCGATGACAGCATAGCCACGCTACCCGAACGGGCGATATTGCGCTCGGCAGAGGGCGCGAGGCGGCCAAGCTTGGTGACGAAGACCTCACAGCCGCCCTCGGAGGAATAAAGTTGAACGAGGAGTCTTTCTCCCTCTGTCATAAAGCCGCACTCTGCGCGCGCAGCATCAAGCACACGCCAAAGTGATGCGCGAAGCTCCGGTGTGTTGTATTTTTCCTCGGGGACGTCGAGCGAATATCTCTTCATCTCCATTTTATTCATTTTTATTTTCAGCTTAGTATTGCTTATTACGAGGAATTCCACGACTGTACCCCATTACATATTTCTCTTTTATTATACTGTAATGGGTGTTTTTTTGATATAGCAACGAATTGGAAAATATGTTCCTTGATGGTAAAAAACAAAGAAAACCGTAGGTTTTTGGGTAAAAAAGAATAATTTTTTGTTTTTTGTATTGAAAAATCGTGCGTGATGTGGTAAAATACTTAGCGGTGAGTTCGAGACCTTCCTCACCGAGGCTGTGTACAGCTGACAAAAACAAAACTAAAGGAGAAAAGCAAAGGAATGAAAAGCAAAAATCTGTCTGCCGCGCTATACGTTACGCGCGGTGCGATCGTCGCGGCAATGTACGTTGCCCTGACCTACCTCGCGTCTATGATCGGACTGTCAAGCGGTGTTATACAGTTCCGCATTTCGGAGGCACTGTGCATCCTGCCCGTATTTATGCCCGAGGCGATACCCGGACTTGTGATCGGGTGCCTGTTATCAAACGCGCTTACGGGATGCGTGCTGTGGGATATAGTGTTCGGAACGGTGGCAACGCTGATCGGAGCTGTCGGCGCGTACCTTTTAAGAAAGCTGCCCGACAAGCTGATGTGGCTTGCGACACTGCCGACCGTGCTGGCGAATGCGATAATTGTTCCGTTCGTTCTGATGTACGCATACGGAGCCGAGGGCGGTTACTTCTACTTTATGCTGACGGTTGGTATCGGCGAGGTAGTGTGCGCGGGCATTGGCGGTACGCTGTTATATTTCGCTATGAGAAAAATGAGAATAAAGTAAAAAAAGATCCATCGCTGTTGCGATGGATCTTTTTAGCTAAAATTAGTCAACCTTATTGTACTTACCAAGGCCGATTTTGATGTACTCAACGCCGTCTTCCTCACCCTCGGAGAAATTCTCGGTCTGAGTCTTCTCTTCACCATCTACCTCGTAGGTAAAGGTGATAGTGCCGGCATCCTTGTCGATCTCGTACTTACCCTCGATAACGGTATCGTCGCCGATAATGTTATCAACGGTCTTGGTGTACTTGCTGCCGCTGAAATCGTAAACGATGTTACCGGTAAGAGCCTCCTTGTACTCGCCGCTAAGGCCGCCGCAGGATGCAAGTGCGAACACACAACCTACGAGAAGTACGCAGATAAGAGCTGCAGAAAGAATCTTTTTCATTTGATATTGCTCCTTTCATATATTGAGAATCGGTACGTGCCGATCTCTAAATCTAAATGCATTATAGCACATTATTAACGATTTGTCACTAGTTTTTTAAAAAATTAATTTTTTTTAATTTTAATTTTGTGGTGGGAGCAAATTATTGAACTTTACGGCGTGATTTGTCCGTTTTTTATTTTCCGAATGCGGCTTCCCAGTCCTTCATAAAGCGGTCGATGCCGGAATCGGTAAGGGGATGAGCGAGCATCTGCTTGATGACCTTATATGGCACAGTGGCTATATGCGCGCCCGCCTTTGCGGAGTCAACTACACTCTCCGGAGAGCGGATGCTGGCGGAGATTATCTCGGTTTTTATGCCGTGGATGTCGAAGATCTCAGCCACGTCGGCAATGAGAGCTATGCCGTTTGCCGATATATCATCAAGACGGCCTACAAAGGGGCTGACGTAGGTTGCTCCGGCGCGTGCGGCGAGAAGTGCCTGCGAGGGGGAAAAAATAAGGGTAACGTTAGTTTTTATGCCCTTTGAGGAAAGGATCTTAACGGCCTTAAGTCCCTCGGCGGTGATGGGAATTTTGATCACGATGTTCTTGTGCAGGGCGGCGAGCTTCTCTGCCTCCTTTACCATTCCCTCAGCATCGGGGGCGACCACCTCGGCGCTGATAGGCCCGTCAACTATGGTGGTTATTTCCTTTATGGTTTCTATAAAATCCTTGCCCTCCTTGGCTATGAGGGACGGATTTGTGGTTACGCCGCATATAACTCCGAGCTCGGCGGCCTCTCTGATCTCATTCAGGTTTGCGGTATCGATAAAAAGCTTCATAAATGTTTCTCCTTTTTATTCTACGGTATTGACTTTCGGGCAAAATGCTTGTATAATTATTTTATCATAGTGATAAGAAATACGCAATATGCGGCGTTAAAACAGGCAAATGCGCAAAATTACATCGCAAAATGCGCAGAATCGGAGATAAAATGAGCATCACGAAGCGACAGGAGCAGATAATTGAGCTCTTACACGCAAATAATTTTGTGAGCGTCGAGCGGCTATCGGAGCTGACGTACACCTCACAATCAAGCGTGCGCAGAGACCTTCAGGCGCTCGAAAATCTGTCCTTGATAAAGCGGACGCACGGCGGCGCGACGATGTTTGACGGGATCAATCACGCGGTGCCGCTGGTGAGCAGAATGGAGAGAAACATAGCCGAGAAGCGGCAGATCGCAAAGAAGGCGGCTATATTCCTGCGTGACGGACAGTCTATAATGCTGGACGGTTCGAGCACGGCGGGATTTCTTGTGCCGCATATCGCAAAGCACAAGGATATAATTTTGTTCACGAACAATATGCTGACTGCGATAAACGCGATCAATTACGGAATTGAAACACATTGCATTGGCGGTGCATCGGTAAACAGGTCGGCGGTTTTATCGGGCACTCAGGCGTATCGCACGATAAGCGAGATCAACACGGATATACTGTTCTTCTCGTCACAGAGTCTTGGGCGCGACGGATATATTTCCGACCCGATACCCGAGGAAAATTACGTCAGGCAGCTGATGCTTAAGCACGCGAAGACGGCGGTATTTTTGTGCGACGGAGAGAAGTTCGGCAGCGAGTCACTTTACCGCTTGACGTCGGTGGACGAGATCGATGCGTGTGTGTTTGACAAGCCGTTTGCCGAGCTGAAGGCAAAATGCAAAATTGTGGTATAGGAGATTTCAAAATGATAAAAATGGTATTATTTGACCTTGACGGCACGCTGTTGCCGATGGATCAGGATAAATTTATGAGGGCGTATTTCGGCGGTCTTGCAAAGAGGCTTGCGCCCATTGGATACGATGCGGATCTGCTTGTCAAGGGCATATGGGGCGGCACGGCCGCTATGGTCAAGAACAACGGCACAATGACGAACGAGGATGTGTTCTGGGCGACGTTTTCCGCCATTTACGGCAAGGATGCGCGCGTTGACGAGCCGTACTTTTATCAGTACTACGTCGAGGAGTTTGACAAGGTGAGCGAGACGTGCGACCACGATCCGATGGCGGCCAAGACGGTGCGCGCGATCAAGGCAATGGGCTTCCGCGTGGCGCTTGCGACAAATCCGCTCTTTCCATCTATCGCTACGGAAAAGCGCATCGGTTGGTGCGGACTTTCGCCCGAGGAGTTCGAGCTGTTCACAGCCTATGAAAATTCCTCGCATTGCAAGCCAAATCTCGACTACTACCGCGAGGTGATAGGAAAGCTCGGCGTGAGCGCCGAGGAGTGCCTTATGGTCGGCAACGACGTAGGCGAGGATATGATTGCCGAAAAGCTCGGTATGAAGGTGTTCCTCATCACGCGCGACCTTATAAACAAGGGCGGCGAAGATATATCGAGATTCCCGAACGGCGATTTTGAGGAGCTTTTGGAGTTTGTCGAGAAATTACGATAAACTATTACAGCTAAAGATTGACAAAAAGAACAAGAAGTGCTATAATAAGTATGGTAGCGTGGGGTTATGACATTCCCACGCTGCTTTATGCGATCCACATATGAACGCAACTCCTCATCCACCGCAAGCGGTCCCCCTTCTCCCACAGGAGAAGGCTTAATACCTACCCGTGGCACAGCTGGATAGCGCGTGAGACTCCGACTCTCAAGGTCGCAGGTTCGAATCCTGTCGGGTAGGCCAATATAAAACGCCCTCATTTGAGGGCGTTTTATATTGCTTATCCACGAGAGAACCTGTTTCGAGCAAAGCGAGAAATGCAGGTTCGCATACCGCTTGCGATATCTGCGAGTCTTACGAGCATACCCTGTCGGGTAGGCCAAAAACGAAAAGCAGCGTTGTGCTCTTTGGCACAACGCTGTTTTTTATATATCAAATCTAGATTTATACTGAGGGTAGTCCTTGACCGTGCGGGAAAGGTTGAGCCGCAGGCTCATAACGAGGCGGACGGTCTCATAGCAGAGCGCCGCGGTGATTATGAAAACCGCGATCATAACCGGCCAGAGGATGGCCTCGATTATTGCGGTGACGGATGCGAAAAGCATAAACGCGGTCAGAGCGCCGACGATCACGAGCTCGGTGATGAGCGAGCGAAGGATCGAGTTGCGGTCTACCTTATCTATGTAGTTATTCTCTTCTGCTTTTGTGGGAGTGCCGTCGACGATAAAGTCGAAAAAGCAAAGAGACAGCTTCACGCGAAGGAGCTTGTAAAGGGGAATGAAGCGCCAAGAGGCAGTGGTGACCTTCAGCTCGCGGACCCCTTCGACACTTACGGTCGAGATGCAGGGGAAAGAGGACTCGCGGACGAAGCGCCATGCAAATCTGCCGCCCTCGCGCTTAGTCTGGATATTATCCTCGATGCGCTCGGCGTTCATAGAGAGATCCTTTACGGAGAGCTTCATATCGCCGCCAAGCATTTCATCGGTGATAACGAGGGTGTCGCCACGCTCGACGTTTTTATAGAATTTTGAATTAAAAACCGTGATTATAGAGTCGGTTTGGTTAATTAAATTTAACACGGGGTAGGACTTCTCCGTTTTTTATCGTTTATTTGAGAGATATTCGTCGATTGCCTTTGCGGCGCATTTACCGGCACCCATAGCTGAGATAACAGTGGCGGCACCGGTGACGGCATCGCCGCCGGCGTATACTCCGTCCTTGCTGGTTTTGCCCGTTCCCTCCTCTACGACAATGCCGCCGCGAGAGTTGACCTCAAGACCCTTGGTCGTAGACTTGATAAGGGGGTTAGGGGACGTACCGATGGACATTATGACACAGTCGACGTCAAGGACGAACTCGCTGTTCGGGATTTCGATAGGGCGGCGACGACCGCGCTCATCGGGTGCGCCGAGCTCCATACGAACGCACTTCATACCCGTGACGAAGCCGTTTTTGGGATCGCGGCGGTCGTTCGGGTTATCGTAGCCGAGGATCTCGGTGGGGTTGGTAAGAAGACGGAATTCTATTCCCTCCTCCTCTGCGTGCTCGACCTCCTCGCGCCTTGCGGGAAGCTCATCCATAGAGCGACGGTAAACGATATATACCTT
>CAZQTN010000108.1:0-6053 GCA_964596195.1 uncultured Ruminococcus sp. | reverse complement strand
AGCCAAGTACTATTCACTTGAGGATTTCCACCACCACAGAGCATCCGATGACGCGCGCGTGCTCGCCGAAATATTCTTCGTTATGCAGTCGCGTATGCGCAGCGACGGTATCGGCACCTTTGAGGAAATGCTTGAGGCAATGAGCGAGTCGAGCGACCCCTTGAAGCTGCGTCCGTATCATATGATAATCTTTGCGAAAAACCGCGACGGTCTTCGCAACCTCTATAAGCTGATATCATTCAGCTACCTTAATTACTACAAGAGATTTCCCCGTATTCCCAAATCTGTCCTTGAGCAGTACAGAGAGGGACTTATCATCGGCTCCGCCTGCGAGGCAGGCGAGCTCTTCCGCGCCATTCTCGATGGCAGAAGCACGCAGGAGATCGAGGACATTGCCTCGTTTTACGACTATCTTGAGGTACAGCCCATCGCCAACAACCGCTTCCTTATAAGAGAGGGAAAGATTGCCGACGACGACGGTCTGCGCGCACTCAACAGACAGATCTACGAGCTTGGCAAAAAGCTTGGCAAGCCTGTCTGCGCTACCTGCGACGCGCATTTCATCAACGAGGAGGACGAGATCTATCGCCGCATACTTCTCGCGGGTATGAAATTCTCCGATGCGGACGAGCCTACCCCGATATATCTTCGTACCACTGACGAGATGCTTGCCGAATTTGAATACCTCGGCAAGGACGCCGCACACGAGATAGTAATTGAAAACCCAAATAAGATCGCGGATATGTGCGACCGCATCCGCCCCATTCCCGAGGGGCGTTACGACCCCATTATGCCGGGCGCAAATGAGGAGCTCACCGAGTCCTGCTGGCGTCGCGCGCACGATTGGTATGGCGAAAAAATTCCGGAAATAGTGGAAAAGCGCCTTAAAAAGGAGCTTGACTCGATAATCAAAAACAACTTTGCCGGTCTCTATATGATCTCGGTAAAGCTCGTTGCATATTCGGAGAGCCTCGGTTACCTCGTGGGCTCGCGTGGCTCGGTCGGCTCGTCCCTCGTTGCCACGATGTCCGGCATCTCGGAGGTCAACCCGCTCCCACCGCATTACAGATGCCCGAAGTGTAAGTATTCCGAGTTCTTTACCGACGGCTCCGTTGGCTCAGGCTTCGACCTGCCCGATAAAAATTGCCCCGTCTGCGGCGAGCCCCTTTTCCCCGACGGACAGGATATCCCCTTTGAGACCTTCCTTGGCTTCAAGGGCGATAAATCCCCCGATATCGACCTTAACTTCTCCGGCGACGTGCAGGGCAGGGTACATAAATATACCGAGGAGCTTTTCGGTGAGGGTCACGTGTTCCGCGCGGGAACGATCGGTACTCTTGCGGACAAGACCGCCTGGGGCTACGTAAGTAAGTACCTTGAGGAGCGCAAGATAAAGATACCCAAGGCCGAGACCGCGCATATGGTCACCAAGCTCGTAGGTATCAAGCGCACCACGGGTCAGCACCCCGGCGGCATCATAGTCGTGCCCAAGGAGTACGAGATCTACGACTTCACTCCCGTACAGCACCCCGCCGACGACCCTAACTCCGACATAGTGACGACTCACTTCCAGTTCTCCTATCTTCACGATACGATACTTAAGCTTGATGAGCTCGGTCACGATATGCCCACCAAGTATAAAATGCTTGAGCGCTACACCGGCACCAGCGTTCTCGACGTTAAAATGAACGACCGCTCGGTCTATGAGCTCTTTGCATCCACCGCCCCCCTGGGCATCACCCCGGCGGACATCGGCGGATGCCTGCTCGGCACCTACGGCATACCCGAGATGGGCACTCGCTTCATACAGCAGGTTCTTCTCGACGCACAGCCTAAGACCTTTGCCGACCTGCTCCAGATATCAGGTCTTACACACGGCACCGACGTATGGCTCGGCAATGCGCAGGAGCTTATAAAGCAGGGAAAGGCGACTATTTCAGAGGTCGTGGGAACGCGTGACGGTATAATGCTTTACCTGATCCAAAAGGGACTTGACGACTCAACCTCGTTCAAGATAATGGAGTCTGTCAGAAAGGGCAAGGGTCTGACTCCCGAATGGGAGAGTATAATGATCGAGCATGGCGTTCCCGATTGGTACATCTGGTCGTGCAAGAAGATCAAATATATGTTCCCGAAGGCGCACGCCGCCGCGTACGATATGTCGGCAATACGCCTTGGTTGGTATAAGATATACTATCCTATGGAGTTCTACGCCGCGTTCTTTACCGTTGCTCCTGCGGGCTTCGATGCCGAGATAGTCGGTGGCGGATATCCGGGCGTAAACAACGCCATCAAGGAGCTTGAGGAAAGGGAAAATAAGCAGGAGGCCACCCAAAAGGATAAGGAACTGCTAGCCACCCTTTACCTCGTCCGTGAGGCGCTTGCCAGGGGCGTACAGTTCCTTAACGTGGATCTTAAAAAGTCGGACGCTACCGCATTTCTCCCCGAAAACGGAAAGATCAGAATGCCCTTCAACTCGCTCTCCGGTCTTGGTGACGGTGCCGCAGAAAAGATCATACGTGCAAGAGACAATTATACCATCTATTCGGTTGAGGAGTTGCGTGAGCGCTCCGGTATCTCGAAATCGGTCATAGAGGTCTTAAGGCGCAACCACGTCCTCGACGGACTCTCCGAGACCAATCAGTTTACTCTGTTTTAATTTGACACGGGTAGCGCCATGTGTCAAAAACCATAACTAAAGTTTACATCAATTGATAAAAAGCAGCAGAAACAGTATTATGGCGCACTCCTTGTCGCCGTCCTTTGATAAAAACAGGAACAGGGCAAGGGCGATTATCAGCAGCTCCTCGGTGCCTATTTTGAATTTATCAAGGTGCAACGCACTGCGCAATCCCTCGGGAACGAGCTTCTCGAGGGAGAGCCTTGAGGAGATAGATTCAAACAAGCCTCCCCCGCCGGTCTCTACGGCCTTGCCGCTATCGGTATCCTGCTCCGGCTCCGCGACCTCGCTTACGCTCTCTCCAAACGCACTTCCGCCGTAATCCTTCGGCAGCTTCATTCCGTCCTCTTTAGGATAGTAATTACCTGTATACATCATTTTTCCCTCATCATATCAAGGATCTCGGCTATCGTGACGAAGGACTCGACTGCCTTTCTGCGCTCGTCGGATATGTACGGCTTAAGCGCCTCAAGCAGATCCTGTCTGCGTCGCCTCGGGCGTGGTGCTTGTTCGAATGTGTGTGCTTCGATTTCCTTAGTCACCTCTGCGGGCGGCTCTGACGTTACAGTCTCCTGCGCGCCACCGTCCTTATCTGCAAGGCCCTTTATTTCCTCTATCAGCTTTGGGTTTTCCATTATAAGGCTTATCACTCTTGAGATATCCGTATCAGCCATATCCTTCACCCTCACCCACGGCTTTTATACTCGTTCAAAAGCCGCATCGCATCCATCGGGCTTATCTGTACGTCCCCTCGCATAAGCGAGCGTATTTTCTCAAGCTCGGCGTGTGACGGTTGCTTTTTTGACAGCACGTACCCGTGTTTTTCGGCCACCTTGCATATCTGGCCCCATAATTCCGTGTCATTTAAGCTTGCCATTTTTGCAAGCATCTCTCGATCGATCTGCATAATCAACTCTCCTTTTGTTGCATTCTAATGTCATTATATGCAGCCGCGTCGATCACTGTGATAAATAGGAGTCTATCTTGAAAATTCTCGTTTTTTCCGATTCCCACGGCTCAACGCTCTTTATGCGTAAAGCTCTTAATATGCACAGGGATGCCGAGGTGGTTTTCTTCCTCGGCGACGGCCTTAGTGATGCCGACTCCCTTGCGTACCTCTTTCCGAACGTTGCATGGATCGCCGTTCGCGGCAACAACGATTACGCCCCCACCTTCCGCGGCACTCCCGTCGGAAAGGTCGAGTCTATTACTCTCGGCGGCTTTAAAATCGTAGCAACTCACGGTCATCACTATTATGCCAAGCACGGCACGGGCGCCCTTAAGCGCCTCGCGCGCGAGCACGGCGCGGATATAGTCCTCTTCGGTCACACCCACGATCCTTACGAGGAGTACGTTTTCGATGAGGAGCACCCGTTTTACCTCTTCAACCCCGGTCCTGCCTCCGGGTACTCGCCCTCGTTCGGCGTTATCACGCTTGATAAGGCGCCTCTCCTTTCCCACGGCAGATTTATTTAATATTGATTTTTTCGCAAAAAAGTGTTATAATTATAAAATCACATCTAAAATCTTAAAAGAAAGGATAAGCCCGTGAGTGAACTTCGTGATACGATAGCCAAAAACATATGTGACCTGCGCACGGAGGCCAAGATGACACAGCTCGCACTTGCTGAGGTGCTTAACTACTCGGATAAGGCCGTCTCAAAATGGGAGCGCGGCGAATCCGTCCCCGATATATTTATGCTCAAGCGCATCGCTGATTATTTCGGCGTCAGCGTGGATTACCTGCTCGAGGCCGACCATACCGAGAGCATAGAGAAGAAAATTGCGCGTCACAAGCTTGGCGCACGCAACCGCTTCATTATCTCTTTTCTTGCGACCACTCTCGTCTGGTTTATCGCTACCTTCGTTTTCGTAACTATGCTTTTCTTCAGCCCCGATCTGGCGTTACGCCCGTGGCTGATGTTCATATACGCAATTCCCACAAGCGCGGTCGTCGCCCTCGTCTTTAACTCCATCTGGGGAAGGCGCAGGATGAATTACCTTATCATATCGGTTCTTTTGTGGTCATTCCTGCTCTCCGTGTTTATGTCCCTCATTATAGTCTTCGGGCTGAACGCGTGGCAGATCTTCCTCCTCGGTATCCCCGGGCAGGCAATAATCATCATCTGGTCGGGTCTGACCGGCAAAACAAGGATGTATAAGTATATAAACTAAGAAAGGCGGTGAGCGCAATATGATGGGTCGTCCAATGAAGCAACCCCCCCAGGCTCCCCCGCGCCCCAAGGGCTTCCGTGCCTTTTTTCCATATATATTCGGCCTCGCCAAAGGCTTCCTCGGCCGTCTTTTCTACATAGTTTCCCTCGTCTGGGAGACCGCGCCTATGCTCTTTATAGCAATGGTCGCTCTCTGTATCCTCGACGGTGTTCTGCCTGTCATCGGCTCGTATATAACCAAGGATCTTCTGAACGGAATACAGGGGCTTCTCGGCACTGCCGCATCGGGTGACCTATACACGGATATCTTCGTTACCATGCGCCCCGTGTTATTTCTTTTCCTGTTTCTGTTCATCTATCAGTTCGCCACAAAGGTGCTCGGCCGCCTTAACGCTATGGTCAATACCGTCGCAGGCGAGCTCGTCGTAAATCATATCAAGCTTAAGATAATCACCAAGGCAAAGACGGTAGATATGCGCTCGTTCGATATCCCCGAGTTTTACGAAAAGCTCGAGAATGCGAATCGAGAGGCGGGTATGCGCCCGGTCAACATACTTAACGCAACGTTCAGGGTTATAAGTGCTGTTATAAGCATCGTGTCCTATATCATCGTCCTTATCACCTTAAGCCCCCTCGCTCCCGTCGTTATCATACTTGCCGCCGTTCCCGGCGCGCTTGTGAATTACTATTACCGTAGCCGCAACTTCCGTTATATGCGTATGCATTCCAAGGATCGCCGCGCGATGAACTATTACTCTGACCTTATGGTCAACAAGGACTACGTCAAGGAGATAAAGATCCTGGGCCTGTCCGATACCTTCATCACCAAGTATAAGACGGTATTTAAAAAGTATTTTGCGGGGCTTAAAAGGCTCGTCGTGCGTGAGACCGTCTGGCGCCTCATAGTCAGCCTGCTTTTTACCGTGGCTACCTGTCTGCTGTTCGGCTACGTAGCCTACGACGTCGTATTCGGCGACGGTAATATCGGTGACTACTCCCTTTACACGACTGCACTCACCTCGGTCGCATCCTACGTTACCACACTCGTTGCCTCTACCGCAACCATCTACGAGGGCACTCTCTTTATCGATAATATGATAGAGTTTATGAAAGAGAAGCGCACCGTTGTTTCCGTAATTGCCGAGCCCGCCACGCCCAAGCGCGGCGTTCCCCATACCATCGAATTTCGTAACGTCTCC
>CAZQTN010000107.1:0-6239 GCA_964596195.1 uncultured Ruminococcus sp. | reverse complement strand
AACGCCGCCTGCACCGAAGTCGTTACAACGCTTGATCATAGCGGAAACGGTGGGATTGCGGAACAGACGCTGAAGCTTGCGCTCCTCGGGTGCGTTACCCTTTTGCACCTCTGCACCGCAGCTCTCAAGGGATTTAAGGTTATGGGATTTGGACGAGCCGGTAGCACCGCCACAGCCGTCGCGACCCGTTCTGCCACCGAGGAGAATAACGATATCTCCGGGCTCGGGGCGCTCGCGCCTTACGTTAGCGGCGGGGGCGGCGGCGATAACTGCACCGACCTCCATATGCTTTGCGGCGTAGCCGTCGTGATATATCTCGTCGACGATGCCGGTGGCAAGGCCGATCTGGTTGCCGTAGGAGGAATAGCCCGCGGCGGCGGTAGTAACTATCTTACGCTGGGGGAGCTTGCCTGCCAGGGTCTGCTCGATAGGCTTAAGGGGATCGGCCGCACCGGTCAGACGCATAGCTCCGTAAACGTAGGAGCGACCCGAAAGGGGGTCTCTGATCGCGCCGCCGATACAGGTTGCGGCACCGCCGAAGGGCTCGAACTCGGTGGGGTGGTTGTGCGTTTCGTTCTTGAACAAGAGCAGCCAAGGCTCGCGCTTACCGTCCGCCTCAACCTCGATCTTAACCGTACAGGCGTTGATCTCCTCGGACTCATCAAGCTTATCGAGCTTGCCCATCTTGCGAAGGCACTTAGCCGCGATGGTGCCGATGTCCATAAGGTTCTCGGGCTTCTTTCTGCCTATCGACTCTCTTGCCGCGAGGTATTCGCGGTAGGTCTTCTCAAGCAGCTCGTCCTCAAACTTAACCGAGTCGATAGTGGTAAGGAAAGTGGTATGACGGCAGTGATCCGACCAATAGGTATCTATCATCTTTATCTCGGTGATAGTAGGGTCACGGTCCTCATTTTTGAAGTACGCCTGGCAGAATTTGATGTCATCGAGATCCATAGCAAGGCCGTTATCGGCGACGAATGCCGCAAGGCCTGCCTCATCGAGCTTTACAAATCCGTCGAGCGTCTTTACGCTTGTGGGAATAGAATACTCGATAGCTATGGTATCCTTTTTCTCAAGGGATGCTTCCCTTGCCTCAACGGGGTTGATAACGTGCTTCTTTATTTTTGCGAGCTCCTCGTCGGTGATCTTGCCGTAGAGCATATACACCTTTGCGCTTGCTATGCTAGGCTTGTCACCCTGGCTGATGAGCTGAATGCACTGAGCCGCAGAGTCCGCGCGCTGATCAAACTGACCGGGCAGGTACTCGGTGGCGAATACTATGGCGCCGTCGTTTGCAAGCTTGGTATAAACGTCGTCAAGCTGAGGCTCGGAAAATACCGTGCCGACGGCGTAATTAAAGAGCTCCTCGGTAATGTTCTCAGCATCGTAGCGGTTGATTATTCTCACCCTTTGTACGCTGTTTATGCCGAGGAAGGTCGAGATCTCGCCCTTAAGGGCTGTGGCCTCGTTATCGAGTCCGCTTTTCTTTTCAACGTAAATGCGATATACCATTGTCACTCACCTTTCTGTCGCTTTCATTGCACGCGCACCGATGTCGGAGCGATAGAAAGCGTTGTCAAATTTTATCGTTTTTACCTTCGCGTAAGCACCGTCTATCGCCTCACCGAGGGTGGGGGCGGTTGCGGTTACGCCGAGAACTCGGCCTCCTGCGGTAAGGAGCTTACCGTCTGCAAGCTTCGCGCCTGCAACGTATACAGAGCCGCTTACCGATGCGGGAATGTCGATCTCAAAGCCCGATTCGTACTTTTCGGGGTAGCCCGCAGATGCCATTATTACACAGCAAGCGCTACCGTCCGAGAACTTGACCTCGCACTTGTCGAGAGTGCCGTTTGTGGTCGCCTGCATAACGGTCAACAGATCCGACTCAAGAAGCGGAAGAACGACCTGCGTTTCGGGATCGCCGAAGCGACAGTTGTACTCTATCACCTTGGGGCCGTCAGGGGTGAGCATAAGTCCGAAGTAAAGACAGCCCTTAAACGTTCTGCCCTCCTCGTTCATTGCTCTGACGGTGGGGAGAAATATAGTTTCCATACACTCCGATGCGATGGCGTCGGTGTAGTAGGGGTTGGGGGCTACGGTGCCCATACCGCCCGTATTAAGGCCCTCGTCGTTATCGTGTGCGCGCTTGTGATCCATAGAGGAAACCATAGGCACTACGGTCTTGCCGTCGGTGAACGAAAGCACCGATACCTCGGGACCCGTGAGAAATTCCTCGACCACGATGCGGTTGCCGCTCGCGCCGAATTTCTTGTCCTCCATTATCGACCTGACCGCATCGGTGGCCTCGGTACGGGTCATAGCGATCACAACGCCCTTACCGAGTGCGAGACCGTCAGCCTTGATGACGGTGGGGATCTTGCAGGTCTTTACGTATTCGAGTGCCGCCGCGGCATCCTCGAACACCTCGTACTCTGCGGTGGGAATGCCGTACTTTTTCATAAGGTTCTTTGAAAAGACCTTACTGCCCTCGATGATCGCGGCATTAGCGCGCGGACCGAAGCAGGGGATGCCGAGCTCCTCAAGACGGTCAACACAGCCGAGAACGAGCGGATCGTCGGGTGCGACTACGGCGTAGTCTATCTTGTTATTTTTTGCAAATTCGCATATAGCGTCGAGATCCTTTGCTCCGATGGGAACGAGGGTCGCATCGTCACGCATTCCGCCGTTGCCGGGGAGGGCGAAGATCTGCTCAACGCTTTTGTTTTCCTTAAGCTTCTTTATGATGGCGTGCTCGCGACCGCCACCGCCTATTACCATTATTTTCATCGTTTTCACCCCGATATCAGTGATGGAACAGACGCATTCCGGTAAACGCCATTACCATACCGTACTTGTTGCAGGTATCGATAACGATGTCGTCGCGGATAGAGCCGCCCGGCTCGGCGATGTAGGATGCACCGGAGCGCTTTGCCCTCTCGATATTATCACCGAAGGGGAAGAATGCATCGGAGCCAATGGAAACGCCGGTTATGGTGTCGAGGTATGCGCGCGCCTCCTCAGCGGTGAGGGGCTCGGGTCTCTCGGTAAAGTACTTCTGCCATACGCCGTCGGCGCAGACGTCCTCCTCGTTCTTATTGATATATCCGTCAATGACGTTATCTCTGTCGGGACGGGAGAGGGTGGGCAGGAAAGGAAGCTCAAGCACCTTCTTGTACTGACGGAGATGCCATGTGTCAGCCTTGGTGCCTGCAAGGCGGGTACAGTGGATTCTCGACTGCTGACCTGCGCCGACGCCTATTGCCTGACCCTGATATGCGTAGCATACGGAGTTGGACTGAGTGTACTTAAGGGTGATAAGGGCGATGATAAGGTCGCGTACAGCCTCATCGGGAAGATTTTTATTCTCGGTTACGATATTTTCAAGGAGAGCCTTATCGATCTTGAAATTGTTTCTGCCCTGCTCAAAGGTGATGCCGAACACGTCCTTATGCTCTATGGCAGCGGGAACGTAATCGTGGTCTATCTTAACGATATTGTAGTTACCCTTCTTCTTGGTCTTGAGTATCTCAAGCGCCTCATCGGTATAGCCGGGGGCGATGATGCCGTCGGATATCTCGCGCTTGATGATAAGAGCGGTGGTCTTGTCGCAGACGTCGGAGAGTGCGATCCAGTCACCGAACGAGGACATACGGTCGGTGCCTCTCGCTCTTGCATACGCGCAAGCGAGGGGGGACTCGTCAAGACCCTCGATATCGTCGACGAAGCAGGCCTTTTTAAGGCTGTCGGAGAGCTTTACGCCGACTGCGGCGGAGGTGGGGCTGACGTGCTTGAATGACGTCGCACAAGGAAGACCCGTGGCCTCCTTAAGCTCCTTGACGAGCTGCCAGGAGTTAAATGCATCGAGGAAGTTTATGTATCCGGGTCTGCCCGAAAGGATCTCGATGGGGAGCTCGCTTCCGTCCTTCATAAAGATCTTGGCAGGCTTCTGATTGGGGTTACAGCCGTATTTGAGTTCAAATTCTTTCATCGTACACCTCACACGTTCTTATTTATCATTTTGGACGTAACTGCGCCCGTTTCAAGGTCGGTGTAACGGACGTAGAGGGAGATCTTGTTGTTTTCGTTAAGACTCTCCCAGATCTTCCCCGCAAAGCAATCGATGCAGTTTGGGATCTTAACGCGCTCAGGCTCGCCCTGGAAGGTGGGGATGGGAGTGCCATCGGTCACGTAGGTGTGAATGAAGTGACCAAGACCCGCAATAGGAGCGTACTCGTAGAAGAAGCGGTTGCAGGCCGTGCCCTCGGGATCTGCGCTCTTAAGGATGCTCATATCGTAGGTGAAGTCCTTGTCCTCGAAGGTAAGGACGGCGCTTATTCTCGGGGTGAGGTTGGGCGCATCGGGCTCGAACTCGCGGGTGCGGAGTGCCGCACGCATATCAGCGCCCTTGGCGATAAAGTCGTAGATAGTATCGGTCTGATCTCCGTTGGTGACTATGAGCTTGTTATCTATGCCCTTGATGGCGGAATAGATGATGAGGGAGGGATCCTGAACCTTTGAATAATCGTGAGGCTCGGTAAAGACGTTGCCATCCCTCTCGGTGAAAACGCGGTTGCGGGAGTTATCGCTTCTGCCCATTATGAAGTATGCGATAACGGCGCTCTTGCCGTCCTCGCTCTTACCTACTACTATGCCTCTGCCGGGGTAGGGGTTTGAGGCGAGGAGCTCGGGGAGCTCGGCTATATCGTAAATGCTTGCCATCTTGTCAATTCCTTTCACTAATTATTTTCTTGCAGACCTGCTCACAGGAGAGAGGGAGTATCTTCCACTCGGCCTCCTCCATAATTCTCTTCTGGAGAGTCTCAGGAGTGTCGCCGTCCTTGACCTCAACCGCCCTTTGCATTATGATACGGCCGCCGTCGGGTATCTCGTTGACGAAATGGACGGTCGCGCCGCTCACCTTTACGCCGTATGCAAGTGCCGCCTCGTGAACGTGGAGCCCGTAAAAGCCCGCACCGCAGAACGAGGGAATGAGAGAGGGGTGGACATTTATTATTCTGTCCTTATAGTGCATCGTGAAGCGCTCGGAGAGAATACACATAAAGCCTGCGAGGACTATAAGGTCAATGCCCTCGGTGTCGAGTGTATCGATGATACGCGACTCAAAGTCCTCGGCATCGGCACACTGCTTTTTATCAACGACACAGGTCTTGATGCCTGCCGCCTTTGCACGCTCAAGGGCGTAGGCTGTGGGCTTATTTGAGAGAACGAGAGATATCTTGCCGCTCGTGATAATTCCCGACTTTTCGGCATCAATGAGCGCCTGCAAATTAGTGCCGCCGCCCGATACGAGCACGGCAATTTTAGCCTTTTCGTTTAACATAAAACGACGCCCTCGTCGCTCTCGATAACGGTGCCGATAACGTAAGCATCCTCACCGTTGGCGCGGAGGATCTCAAGCGCGCGCTCGGCATCCTCTGGCGCAACGACGACGCTCATACCGACGCCCATATTATAGGTGTTATACATATCGCGCTCGGGAATGTTACCCTCCTTAGCGATAAGCTCGAAGATGGGGAGCACCTTAACGTCGCTCTTCTTTATCTTTGCACCGAGGCCCGCGGGGAAGGAACGCGGGATGTTCTCATAGAAGCCGCCGCCCGTGATGTGGGAAACGCCCTTGACCTTGACCTGCTCAAAGAGTGCAAGCATAGGCTTAACGTAAATTCTGGTGGGGGTGAGGAGAGTCTCGCCAAGGCTCTTGCCGCCAAGCTCCGCACGGGGAGTCTTGAGATCGGCATTCTCGATGTCGAACACCTTGCGTACGAGGGAGAAGCCGTTAGAGTGAACTCCGCTTGAGGGCAGAGCGATAATAACGTCGCCGGCCTTCATAGAGTTCTTATCGAGAACCTTGGATTTATCAACGACGCCGACGGAGAAGCCGGCAAGATCGTACTCGTCAACGGGATAGAAGCCTGGCATTTCTGCCGTTTCGCCGCCGATAAGTGCCGCGCCGGACTGAACACAGCCCTCGGCAACGCCCTTTACGATGTCGGCGATCTTCTCGGGAACGTTCTTTCCGCAGGCGATATAGTCAAGGAAGAAAAGGGGCTTTGCGCCAACGCATATGATGTCGTTTACGCACATCGCAACGCAGTCGATACCAACGGTATCGTGCTTGTCCATAAGGAATGCTATTTTAAGCTTGGTGCCAACACCGTCGGTGCCGCTGACGAGTACAGGCTTCTGTATGCCCGTGAGGTCGAGCTCAAACAGGCCGC
>CAZQTN010000106.1:0-6393 GCA_964596195.1 uncultured Ruminococcus sp. | reverse complement strand
ATATAAGCTCCTGCGCGGTTGGTTGCTGCCGATGCCTTCATAGGCGAAAGCATAAACACGCCGACAACCATCAGCAGAGCAAGTGCAACGAGAACCAAGCTCGTCACAACTCTTTTCTTACTGTTCTTGTTGTTTTTCTTGTTCTGATAATTCTTTTTCATTTCAAATTCCTCCATAGAATCGTTTTTTGGTTAGTTTTGTAAAGTTTTATTTTCAATTTTGCCAATAACCGTTAGCAAGATTTCATACCCCCTCAATTGGTAGCCAACGAGAAGGCACGAAATTTGCAAAAAATCGAAAATTTCTCAAAAAATTTTTTCGTCTACTTTTTTCTTGAGTCTTTGTCGTGATCCATAATGGCATCACCCCTTTCGCGTTTGTGTATCTATATAAAACGCCCACCGTTCTTACACGGTAGGCGTAAATCTTATTAGTAAGCAGGTGTCAAAAGTCCTTGCCATAGGTCAGCGTTTTTTTTGTCAAGCAGGTCGGCAAGCATATCATCTTGAGTCACGGTGAAGCTATATTCGTCGGCTACTTCAAATGCACTTTTAGAATCGTGAATAACCGTCAGATAGACGGTTTCAACGGTTTCAGTTACTTCAACCAATTTGCCGTTTTCATCCGTTACCGTTTTCTTGACTTCCCTCTCCACAGTTTCTTTTTCCACTCTTATATCATTCATTGTCCAATAAATGTTCCGTAGTTCATCTGCCTTGCTTTCGTCAAATATCACCACATCCTGCGAGTTTTCTGCGTCGAGGTTCATTTTTACCGCATATATCGCAACGACCTCTTTCCAACTCGCTTGGCTACCCTCAAAGGTTAGCACATCGTATTGATTTTCAGATATAAGCTCCTGCTGCTTTTCCATATAAGTTCTGTCAAGCTCAGACATTACATCGTAAACAGATATACTGTTTTCTTCAGCGGGTACAAAAATGGCATAGACCGATCCGGCTATGGCGGCAACAAGTACAACGACAATAATAATAACAACCACGATCCAACCGCCTGCGGCAATCGCGGCTATTATTCCCTTCACCGCAGCAATGACTACTTTTCCTGCGGCTATGATTGCCTTTACTGCAACCTTAACGAATTTGACAGTCGCAATCGCGGCTCTTTTAAGAGCCTGCGCCACTCTGATTGACAGCTTCACACCTGCTCTTGCCGCTTTAGCACTTGCTTTTGCAGCTTGCTTTGTTGCTTTAGCCGTGGCTTTTGCCGATTTCTTCGCCGCCTTTGCACTTGCCTTGGCAGTCTTTTTTGTTGTGTTCTTTATTCCTTTTGATGCTGTTTTTGTTCCCTTTTTCGCTCCCTCGGTGAGCATAGGTCTTTGAGGTGGTGGAAGTTCTTTTGGGGCATCAACCTTTAGCTTGATTTTTCTTGGGCGGTTTCGCCATCTTCGGATATTTCGCATCGTCGTGCGAAAGCCCCATTGCCCTACCCGAGCAGCACCGCGAACCAAACTGCGTCCGCTTCGCTCCTCCTTGTCCTGCACCTCATTTCCCGCATATTCGACTTCGGTTTCGTGCCGAGAGTTCTGAGTTTCTTCCGCAGAATTAGCAAGCGAAGAAGCTCCGCTTTTGCTTTTCTTCGCAAGTCCTTCCGCTTTATTTACGGGTTTAATGCTTTGCAAAGCTTCTCTTGTTTTTATTTTGATAATGCTCACCTCCTATGCGGTTAATTTGCTTCTTTTTATTTGCTCCCTTAATGCGTTGTGAAACGCACGTGTCTTGATACTGTTTCCTTGTCCGATCCACACCTTTTCAAACTCAAAGCGGATGGCAAGCTCACGAACAGAATAATCAGCACGAAATTGTCGCCACGTGCTATCGTCCCATCTTTGAAGCTGTGCCCAAAGATGCGGGAAATGCTCATAGAGCTTTCTGAGTTCTGCAAGGCTTTGTAAAGGACAGCACCAACAAGAAACGCGGCTGAATATTTCGTACAAGCCGCCCCAATCAAAGCCACGCTCATAGCAATAAGCAAGGCAATCTTGTTCCTTCATTCCCCATTCAACCAAGGGATAACATCCGTCTTTTATACGCTTCGGTTCATCTGCCGCTATGCCGATATATTCGACAAGCTCATATTCCTTTCGCAACTCTTTCAAGTATGCCTTGATAACGCGAGTTTTGAGGACTCCCGTACACCAACGGTTACGGGGGCCTGCCCAACTGCTACCTGCATACTGTTTGAGCTTCGGGTTCTTACGCTTCGGCATATACTCCAAGAAATAATACTCAAAGCTATGCTCTGCTTTGAGGTAAATGATCTTCTTTCCGATATACTGCTCCAATCGTTTCAGATGCTCATACATCTGCGGAAATTCAAGTCCCGTATCGCAGAACAGAATAAGGTCTATCGGATAACCTTCCTCTATTAGACGTAAGAGCATTGCCGTAGAATCCTTTCCCCCGGACAGAGAAACGATATATTTCTTCTGTTTCATTTCCCACCTCCAATCAAAAAAAGGGCGGTCAAAATAACCGCCCAAAGAATTTCTTGTGTAGACAAATAGACATCAAAAAAGGGGTGTATGGTATTGCTACCTTGCCACCCCTAAAAGCATATTAAAAAAGCCTTGCCGTGCCTGCGTTTTCAGCCTTCTATTTGTCTACACTTATACCTCTTTTTTCTGATATATTCAGCTTTTACTTTTCTGTGCCGCCTTTTACCGCAGGCATCACAAAACTGTTTTTTATTACAGCTTTTTTCTATTGGTACACCGCAATCTTTACACACTGACACTTCTGAGTTTTTCAATATCTCGGCTTCAAGCTCCTTATCCACGGGAAGCACCGCGTTCTTGAAATACTTGCAAAGCAAGGTGTAAGAAATCATCTGAGGACATTCACAATCGAGCACTATACACTCTCCCTCTACGCAGTTGGCACAAAGGCGGCGTATCAGCCTATTGGCGCGTATGCGCTGTCTTGGTGTCATTTGAGGTAACATAGCACTACCTCCTATTCGCCGGGTTTTGTCGTCATAAGACGGTAAAGCTCCGTATCCTTGGGAAGTCGATTGCTGAACGGAACGAGTGAAGCACCGATCTTTACAAGTCCGTGACCTGCTTCCACGTTGGTGATGTGGTATAACTGCTGTTCTGAAATTCCCATAAGGTCTGCAAGTTCCAATCTGTCCGTAGCTGCTTGGTTAAGCATAACAACAAGCTCGGAGTTTGCAAGCATCGTTCTTGCCGTATGGCTCTGCAACAGATCTTCCACGTTCTGCGTAATACCCGTAATGAAAGCACCGTACTTACGCACACGCTTCCACAAGGTAAAGAGAAAGTTCGCGGAATAATCGTGTTGGAACAACAAATATATTTCGTCGATAAAGATATAGGTCTTTCTTCCCTTCGCCTTGTTCTCGGTGATGCGGTTCAAGATACTGTCAAGAACGACGAGCATACCGATAGGCATAAGTGTTCTGCCAAGCTCGTGAATGTCATAGCAGATAAAGCGGCTCTTGGTGTTTACGTTGGTCTGATTTGCAAATGTGTTAAGGCTTCCGTTTGTGAAAAGCTCAATGGCAAGAGCCACATCCCTCGCTTCGGGTTCGGGTTGCTTCAAAAGCACCTCTCTGAAATCTTTGAGGGTAGGCGGTGTTCCTTCACAACCACCGAGAACGTAATCACGATATACGATTCCCGTACAGCGGTCTATCAGCGACTTTTCCTTTGCTTCTATTGCACCGTGCATAGCCTGCTCACAGAGAGAAAGCACAAACTCGGATTTGAGGGTGACGGGGTTTGTACCGTCAGCATAATCGCGGTTCATCGCAAGAGCATTGATATGGTTCTTACTTGAAGCGGAAATAGAAATCGTTTCCGCACCAAACGCTTCACAGATTTTGAGATATTCCCTCTCGGGATCTATGACGATAATATCCGCGTTCTTATCGGAAAGATAGAGATTGACAATCTCCTGCTTTGCCATAATGGATTTACCCGATCCCGAAACTCCCGTTATAAAAGAATTACCGTTCAGAAGCTCTGAACGGTTGACCATTATCATATTCTTGGAGATTGCGTTATTGCCAAGATAAATGCCGTTTTTATGGCATACCTCTTGTACGCGGAACGGCATAAATACCGCAAGGCTTTCCGTGGTGAGGGTTCTGCGAATTTTCAGCTTTGTACCGCCGTAGGGCAAACAGGTCTTGAGTCCTTCAAGCTGCTGCCAACGCAGTATTGCTACCGAGCAAAGGTTCTTTCTCGCGCACTGCTGAATACTCTCGGTATCCGCGTCAAGCTGAGCCTTGGTTTCCGCCGTGTGAACGATAGTGATGAGTGCCGGAATTACACGCTGATCTCTTGCAACAAGGTCGTTGAGAAATTCTTTGCTCTCCTCCTTCTGCTGCTCCATCTCATAAGGAACGGTAGCAGAAAAGTTATTGTTTTGGTTCTGCTTCTTCTGCCAATTCGTGATGTTGGTTTCTACGGCAAAGAGCTTGTCCTTACCCTGCTTAATAGCCTTATCAATGGGTATTGGCTCTGCGTCGATAGACAACATCATATTACGGTCGATTGCCGTCAACTCCGACACGAAGCTATCGCGGATAAAGTTAGCGTAATCTTTAAGATAGATCACTCTACCAAACCTTCCGTCCATCTTGAAATAGTCGCTCTTAAACTCCATACTCTCGGGAGCAAGTGCGAGCTTAAAGCTATGCTTACGGCGCTTGTAGAGTAAGCGGTCGTAAAGATAATTGTCCTCACATCCACGGTGGAAGAAGTCGAAGAAAATGCGAATCTTCTCCTTTTCGTCCACCTCGGTAAGTCTTGAACCGAGCTTTGCAAACAGAGCTTTATACTCTGCGGCAACGCGGTTAAAGAATACTCTCGCTTCTTTGATAGAGGATTTTTCGACGGTGATCGTAAAATACTTGTTCTGAGCTACACCCGTGCTGAGATTGACGTTTCTTTCCAAGATAGAATTGTACTCCCTGCGATAGCGGTCAAGGTTATCCCCCTGCAATGGGAGCATATTCTTTGCTTCAAACTCGCTCCTTGGAATAAAGCGATTGCTGATTGTGATTTTTGCCGTTGCCCCGTCCTCAATAGCATTAAGGATTTCGGAATACTGCAAAAACATATCTTCCTTGGCATCCTTGGAAGCAACCTCGTAATTAACGTCGCTGAACTCAAAGGTTTTCGACCAAAGGTTTCTGCCAACAAGGAAAATACCGTCCTCAAAGATTTTCTGAATCGGTATCGTATCCTCTACCGTTGCGGGAACTCTGTCGGGTTCAACGACCTGCTTCTTATATTTCTTGTTCATTTTCTTCCTCCATTTCGTTGTCGCTTGGCTTTGCGCCCTTAAAAAGCAGATACCTCGGCATCAGCACCTCGGAACGAATCCAAGCCTTTATGATCTGTTCGGCATACATACCGTTATAGCGTACAAAACCGAAGATAGCAAACGGAACTGCGCCGAGCATACAAAGCCAAGATGTTATTTCCGTTCCCATATACGGCTTACAAAGGAAATAAACGAGCACCGCCGAAGCACACGCCAAGATTGAGAAAACAAACTGTCTGACGGACAATCCGAAAAACATCGTTTCGTTATAATCCTTAATTTCCTTGTTGATTTTTATTTCCATAAATTATCGTTCCTCCCTCCCCTTATTCTTCGGCTCCATCTTTGGCTGAAGCTCACTCGGGCGTCTGCCGTCAAGCGGTTTAATGAAGTCGATATAGTTCGCGGCACGAATCGCATTGCCGTTCAACTGCCTTTGCCAAGCTTCATTGGTGGGTGACCAAACAAATCCACTTCGTTTGAGCGCCATTCTCTGCTCCTCACTTGGCTTTTCATCGAAGAACAACTGTAAACGGCAGGCTTCCTCATTCGCCACCGCTTCACCGCCTTCAAAATCCCAACCGACAAACCCGGTTTCCTTATCTCGGGAAAGCTCCTCCAAGCGCTTTTCCAAGCGGCGGATCTCCGTGCTATTGTTTGTCAAGTAGTAGGAAGGATACGGCTTATCGTGAATGGGATAAAGCCTGCGCATATTCTCCGTTACCGATTCGATCTCCTCTGCCGTCAAATAAGGGCAATCCTTTAAGGTTTCGTTTTTGCGGTAATATGCGTTTACCGCTTTCATTTTTTCTTGTGAAGCTTTGCAAGCATCAAGCTTTGCTTGGAGCTTTTCAACTGCCTGCGGATCTTCACGGCTTATTCCGTTTTTCATTTTCATATAAAATCTTCCTTTCTTAGCTTACAATAGAAAAAGCATCGTACCTTGGAGCACGATGCTTTCTTGTATTCAGTTGCTTTGATGTTAAATCAGATTGCTTGGGATAAAGCAGTTTTTCTCGTCAATCGGTATGGGTTCTTCGCACATACAAACGATGCCGCCGTTTCCGCGTTCAAGTTC
>CAZQTN010000105.1:0-6471 GCA_964596195.1 uncultured Ruminococcus sp. | reverse complement strand
CCTGCCCACCGGCCTCGGCAAGCGCATTCTGCGCTGTGAAACCGCCCCCAGCTACGCGCTTTCCTGCCTGTCGTACTATTTTGAGCTTTAAACTTAAAAAGCATCGGAGAAAAACCTATGAAGGAATTAATAAATCATAGTCTCGTCGAACAAATCAAGAGCTTGCTTGAAGCATCACGGCAAAAGGTCGCCGTCGAAGTGAACACGACTTTGCTCCATACTTATTGGCAGATCGGTCGCCTTATCTGCGAACACGAGCAGTCGGATGCAGTACGTGCGGAATACGGAAAGCAAACCTTAAAGGTATTGTCAAAAGAACTTACGAACGAGTTTGGAAAGGGATTTTCGGTTTCCAACATCCAATTTATGCGACGCTTTTATCAAACATATCAAATTCAACAGACACCGTCTGTTAAATTGAGTTGGTCGCATTATTGTGAGCTTTTGTCTATTTCCGACGCGGATAAGCGTAGCTTTTATGAAAAAGAAGCTGTTAATGCAAATTGGTCTGTCAGAGAACTCAAGCGCCAAATTGAAAGCTCGCTCTTTGAGAGATTGCTTCTTTCAAGCGGCGACGCGAACAAAGAGAAGGTTATGTCGCTGGCAATGAAGGGCGTCGAAATCGCAAAACCAGCAGATATTATCCGTGATCCTTACGTTTTTGAGTTTTTAGGACTTCCCGAGGACAAACCGTTTCTTGAAAGCGATCTTGAAAAAGCACTCGTTGAGCAAATTGAAAAATTTTTGCTTGAACTTGGCAGAGGCTTTATGTTTGTTGGAACTCAGCAGCGCGTAACGCTGGGAAATCATCATTACTATGTAGATATGGTATTCTATAACAAGATCTTGCGTTCCTATGTTCTTATCGAACTAAAAACAACAAAACTTATGCCGGAAGCTGTAGGTCAGCTTAATATGTATCTCAACTATTACGCAAGTGAAGTTAACGATAGCGACGATAATCCGCCTATCGGTATTATTCTATGCACCGATAAAAACAGTATTGATGCAGAATACGCTCTCGGCGGTCTTTCCAACAATCTTTTTGCTTCAAAGTATGTGTTGTATATTCCTAACAAAGAGCAGTTGATAGCCGAAGTCGAAAAGGTCTTGGAAAAGTGGCATGCGGAAGATGAAATGCAATAATTAACGATTCCGTTAATTCAAAATCGTTAATTCTCAATTCGTTATTTTGGTAGTTTTATAATGTTATAAATTATAATCTAAAGCCCGACGGGTTTTGTCCGTCGGGCTCGTTTTTTCACTTTATCTTAAAAGCAGAAAGCTACTCTTGCGCTTTACTTCACACACAGGCGGCTTTTGAAAGTATATTTCCTCGGTGAGCTTGAATCCGTTTTCCCACCGCTTTTTGCGAGCCTCACGGTATTCCAAAAACTCACCGCTATGCATTTCTTCGCAGCAGGGAATGCCATCCAGCGCCAAGAGCTCGCGTATCTCGGTATCATCGCATTTTTTTGCATACTCTAACATCTGTTCCGCGCTGTCAAAATCCAAAGCACCGTCCTCTCCTATCGCCATAGCCTTAAACAGCATTGTTTCGTTATAGAGCTCGGCGTATTCCTCGGCGTTAAGCTCATCGGGATGCTCTTCCATATAAATTTGGATTCGCGAAAAAGCACCCTCCACGTCTTGAAAATGCCCCCCGTTTATTTCATCGCGAATGCCTGCATCAAGACGGGCAAGCAAGTAAATTTTTATACACTCATCACTAAAACGAACCATAAGTAATCTCCTTTTATAAATGTGAAAATAAAAAAGCGCCAACCGAAGTTGGCGCAAAAACGCAAACTCCGATTGTTGCTACACAAACTTAGTACAAAAGGAAAGCTTACGCATCTCTCTTCCGAACAGAAGTGGAATTTGCATTTTATCAAACTCATTCTATTCGGAAATCTCAATTTAAATACGCGTAAAAAGGGTATAATTACCCCATAAGCTTTCAAAACGGTTTTGTATTAAGTTCGTGTAGCGAGAATATTATATCACAAATTTGTTTTAATATCAATACGTTTTGCAAAATTTGATGGAGCCGGCCTATCGCCCTCTCAGTCACCTGCGGTGACAGTTGTCTCGCTGCGGCTCGGTCACGTCGCGGGTCTAACAGTCCACTGGACTGTTATTCAATACCGCGTCGCCGCTACGCTTCCCCCGGAGCGGGAGCCTCGTTCTCTCTTCCTCAGGGCAAGCCATCAAACAAAGCCTCTCACTTCGGGAGAGGTGGCGCGAGCGCTGCGAGCGACGGAGAGGGCGCTTTAGGGCAAAAATACACAAAACAATTAAAACTTTTTTGTATATTTCGCAATTTTTTTCAAAAAAACTATTGAAAAATATCAAAAAATAGGTTACAATATAGTACAGTATAGACAAACTCGACCTTTTGGGTCAGTTTTTAAACGAAAGAGCCTTGTGACGTATGCCCCCAAAAAGGCTTTTTTTCGTGTTATCACAATTCAATCTTTGGAGGTTTTTATGTCCAACCGTTTATTCCAGACCATAATTCATCAGATGAAGGACGTGGTCGGACGCACGATAGGCGTCATTGACGAAAACGGCATCATCATCGCATCGAGCGAGCTTGGCAAGATCGGAGAATCCAGACAGAGGATAAAGGACGAGCTCCCCTACTCCTCCGAGTCTATGGTGCTCGAGGGCTACACTTATCGCTTTATCAGTGCGGCTTCGGAAAAGAGCGAGTGCATCATATTCGTCGAGGGTGAGGATGCTCACGCGGCTAAGATGTCGCAGCTTATCGCAATTTCACTCGGAAACATCAAGCATCTTTACGACGAGAAATACGACAAGGGCTCCTTTATTAAGAACATCATCCTTGATAACATACTCCCGAGCGATATTTACATAAAGTCGAACGAGCTCCACTTTAACAGCGAGGAAAAGAGAGCTGTTATCGTAGTTAAGTTCCAGGGTGCACAGGGCACCACCCCTTACGAGGTTATCCAGAGCCTCGTTCCCGATAAGTCGAAGGACTACGTTATCAGCATTTCCGAGCAGGATATCGTCGTAGTTAAGGAAGTAACCGACGAGACCACTACCGAGGATCTCGAGCAGTTCGCACAGAATATGCTCAAGTCCGCAAGCGAGGCCTCCGGAGCGAAGCTGCTTATCGGTATATCCACCATCGTTGACAACCTCAAGGATCTTGCAAAGGCATACAAGGAAGCGAAGATCGCCCTTGAGGTCGGCAAGGTATTTGACATCGAGAAGCCCGTTATGTCGCACGACAAGCTCGGCATCGGCAGACTTATATACCAGCTGCCCACCACCCTGTGCGAGATATTCCTGCAGGAGGTGTTCAAACGCGGATCTCTCGACTCGCTTGACCGCGAGACCCTTATGACCGTGCAGGCATTCTTTGAGAACAACCTCAACGTATCCGAGACCTCAAGAAAGCTTTTCGTACACAGAAACACTCTCGTATACCGTCTTGAAAAGATCAGAAAGCTCACCGGCCTTGACCTGCGCGAGTTTGACCACGCGGTCACCTTTAAGGTAGCGCTTATGGTTAAGAAATATCTTACCAGCAAGCCCACCAAATTCTGATAATTTTTTTACAAGTAAACGTAATATAATAGATTTGCCCTGCCGAGCGCAGGGTAATCTATTGACCGGAGAGAATAGTACGATGAAAAAAGCAATATCAACGCGCACTCGGCGCGCGGTATGCCTTATCCTTCTATCCGTTCTTCTCGTTTTCGCCCTCGCCTCCTGCACCGGGACGGCAGGCTCTGACACCGTATATCCAAAGGAAACACTCGAAGAAAACGTTACACGGGGTACCACATCGACGTATGATTTCGTGTGGCAGTACCTTGACGAGTGGCAGTTTCCTGAGTTCACCTCGTCAAAGCTTAAAAGCGTTGAGGTGACCTTCAGAGATAATTTCTACAAGGATATCCCCCCGTCGCGAGAGCTGGCAAAAACGGTAGCACTTGAGTTCCTTGAGAGCTATTACGATCTGACGGATCTTGAGGACGAGGTGGCCGTAACCGATGCGATCATCGACTCCTACGTTTTGTCCCTTGGAGATAAATATTCCGTCTACCGCACGAAGGATGAGTACAAGGATTACTCCTCCGGAATGAGCGGAAAATACACCGGCATCGGCATCGTCGTAACAAAGAGTGAGGACGGGCTGATACTTGTAAACAGCGTAAACGAGGGCGGCAGCGCCTATGAAGCCGGCATTCTTGACGGCGACCTTATCGTCAGCGTGGACGGCATACCCGTCAAGGAGCGCGGCTACGAGGCCTCCGTAAACGCCGTTACGGGAGAGGAAGGAACCACCGTCACGCTCGGCATTGACCGCGGCGGCGAGAGCATAACCTTTACTCTTGAGAGGCGCAAGCTGGTCGAGAGCTCGGTCACCTACTCGCTTGAAGACGGCATAGGATACATCAAAATTTCTTCATTTAAATCTAATACCGACGAGCAATTCATCGAGGCTGTTGATTATATGGAGAAAAACGGCGCGCGTGGCGTTATCTACGACCTGCGCAACAACACGGGCGGATACCTGTCGTCCGTCATCAACGCGCTTGACTACGTGGCACCTAAGGGCACGACCCTCGCCAGCTTCTCAAACGACTACGACGATGACGAGGTGTCAAAGAGCTCGCACTCCTACCTTGTTCCGACGGTAGTAATTTGCAACGAAATGACCGCCTCGGCAGGCGAATTGTTCACCGCGGGCATCCGCGACCTTAGCGAGATGGGATATCTTGAGGCAACGCTGGTTGGCACCAAGACCTTCGGCAAGGGAATTATGCAGGCGACCTATACCCTGTCCGACGGCTCCACCCTTACTATGACGGTTGCCTATTATATGCCCCCATCGGGCAAGAATTATCACGACGAGGGCATAACGCCGAACGTCACGGTTGAGCGATCCCAAGAGGGGGACGCACAGCTTGATGCGGCGAAGTCAGAGATCCAAGCGCTGATAAACCAGTAAATCAAAACAAAAACACACCATAGGAGATATATAAAAATGGAAACCAAGACCTACACCCCCCAAGGCTTTAAGGCTCTTCAGGATGAGCTCGATTACCTCGTAACCGTAAAGGTTGAGGAAAACAAGAAGGACATTTCCACCGCTCGCGCATTCGGTGACCTTTCCGAGAACAGCGAGTACGACGAGGCAAAGGCCGAGCAGGGCAAGATCCACGCACGCATCGCAGAGCTGCGCGAGATGATCGCACACGCAAAGGTAATTGACGAGTCCCAGATCGACGAGTCTGTAATCAGCGTCGGCTCCATCGTAAAGCTTTACAACGTTGAGCGCAAGAAGGACTTTACTTATCATATAGTCGGCTCCTACGAGACCGACCCCGTAAACGGCAAGATCTCCGACTCCTCCCCCATTGGTATCGCGCTTCTCGGTGCAAGAGCAGGCGACGAGGTCGTTGTTGAGGGCGTAAGAGAGCAGCATCTCCAGATCAAGAGCGTTACCAGAGCAAAGGAAGCGTAAGACGCTCAAACATTTCTAACTCTTTGAAAGGAAGTTCAAATATGGCAGACAACAATCAGAATGTAAACTCGACGAGCGAGCTTGCCGTAAGACGCGAGAAGCTGGCGGCGCTCGTTGAAGCGGGCAACAACCCCTTTGAAATAACCAAGTACGATGTAACCCACACCTCAGTCGAGGCCATAAAGCTCTTCACCGAGCGTGAGGCAGAGCTCGCAGAGGGCGAGGAGATAACCGTAAGGATCGCAGGCCGTATGATCGCAAAGCGCGTTATGGGTAAGGCGTCCTTCGCACGCATCCTTGACGGCGAGGGCGAGATCCAGATATACACCTCTCGCGACGACCTCGGCGAGGAAGCATACGCAGGCTTCAAGAAGTGGGACGTTGGCGACGTTATGGGCCTTGAGGGCATACTTTTCCGCACACGTACCGGTGAAATCTCGGTCCACGTTAAGTGTGCGACCCTCCTTGCAAAGAGCCTTCTTCCCCTCCCCGAGAAGTTCCACGGCCTTACCAATCTTGAGCAGAGATACAGACAGAGATACGTTGATCTTATCGCCAACCCCGGCGTAAAGGACACCTTCATCAAGCGCTCGAAGATCCTCAGACTTATCAGAGATTACCTCGACTCCAAGGGCTTCCTTGAGGTTGACACTCCCATACTCGTGCCGCTTGAGATCGGCGCATCCGCACGCCCCTTCATAACTCACCACAACACCCTTGATATGGATATGTATCTTCGCATCGAGACCGAGCTCTACCTCAAGCGCCTTATCGTCGGCGGTATGAACAAGGTCTACGAGGTAGGCCGTATCTTCAGAAACGAGGGTATGGACCCCAAGCACAACCCTGAGTTCACCACTATTGAGCTTTATCAGGCATACACCGACTACTATGGAATGATGGATCTCGTTGAGGAGCTGTACAAGATGCTCGCAACCGAGATCTGCGGCTCTACCAAGATCACC
>CAZQTN010000104.1:0-6648 GCA_964596195.1 uncultured Ruminococcus sp. | reverse complement strand
GCATCCCTTCGATATCTTCATCACCGAGACCAAGACTCCCGCAGGCCGTTGGGGCGATCCCGAGGATCTTGCAGGCCCCGCAGTATTCCTCTCCTCCTCCGCATCCGATTTCGTAAACGGTCAGATCCTTTACGTAGACGGCGGTATCCAGGCATACTTCGGCAAGCAGCCCTAAGCTTAAACATTGATAAAAATAAGCAAATAGGCGAACCCCGTGTCGCCTATTTGCTATAATGAGGTTATTTGAAAGATGAAAAATTACAACGAGATAATCAGCGAAAACCGCGCTTGGGCAGAGGGCGTATTCAAGAACATTGATAAGAAAATGTCCGCTATGACCATTCGCTCAAGAAACAAGCTTCCCGACGGAGTTGACGAGAACGGCATTCACCTCGACCGTATGGAAACCAACCCTACCTGGTGGTGCAACGGCTTCTGGGGCGGCCTCAACTGCATGCTTTACAGCTATACCAAGAACGAGGAGTACCTCAAGACTGCCGAGGCCTCCGAGAAGCTCCTTGATACCGGCCTTGCGATGTTCGACAAGATCCACCACGACGTCGGATTTATGTGGCACCTTGCATCCGGCGGTCTTTACAAGCTTACCGGCAACGAGGGCTCAAAGGCGCGTAACTTCTTCGCGGCTAACACCCTTGCAGGCCGTTTCGTAAAGGGCGCAGATTTCATCAAGGCTTGGAACTCCGAGCCCGCATACAGCTGGTCCATCATCGACTGCCTTATGAACCTTCCCATTCTTTATTGGGCAAGCGAGCAGATCGGTGACGACAGATTCAAGAGAATAGCTATGGCTCACGCCGATACCGCTATCCGCACCCACCTTCGCCCCGACGGCTCTGTCAACCACATCTGTGAGCACGACAGAGAGACCGGCGAATTTGTAAAGAGCCACGCAGGTCAGGGCATAGCTCCTGATTCCTCTTGGTCTCGCGGTCAGGCTTGGGCTGTATACGGCTTCGTTATCTCCTACATCCACACCGGTGAGAAGAGATATCTCGACGCCGCAAAGCAGGTTGCTAACTACTTTATCGCCAACGTATGCGACGATTGGGTACCGAGAGTAGATTTCCGTGCTCCCTCCGAGCCCGTATACTACGATACCACCGCTGCCGGCTGTACCGCTTGCGGCCTTCTTGAGCTTGCAAAGGTCCTTCCCGAAAACGAGGGCGGTATGTACGCTCACGCAGCTGTAAAGATGCTTCGTGCTCTTAACGAGCGCTTTGCTAACTATGATACCGAGAACGATGTTATGATCTCTCACGGCACCGTTCGTTACCCCATTCCCGGTGTATACACCGAGAAGCAGGCAGGCGTTCACATCAGCATCATCTACGGCGATTACTTCTTTACCGAGGGTATTCTTAAGCTCCTTGGCTCCGACTATTTCGCTTGGTAAACGGTTACTGTATTCATACATAACCCAAAAAGCGCAGACGTTCATTTGCAACGTCTGCGCTTTTACTTTGTGATACTATGCTTGGAAACAGCTAACCTTGTCCGCAAGGGCACAGGAGTTCTTAGCGAAAGCGCCCGTCGGATAAAGTGAGGATACCAACTACCGGTTTGATGCCCGAAGTGGCAGTCTGCGAGAGCGTGATTTCGAAAAGAATTACTGCGCCCTCGCGGACAAAGAACATAGTGACCGTATTTCCGCTTTGCCCAGGGGGTATTCTTTCTGAAGTTTCGTGCTAATTTGTGTACAGATATATCAATACAATTTTCTTGGAGTGTCTATCAGCCCTGCAAGGTAGTCGAGGGATACGTTGTAAAACTTCGCAAGTGTTATGAAATGGTGCAGGGGTATTTCTCGCTCGCCATTCTCATAACGAGCATACTGTTGATATTTCATACCAAGTATTTCTGCTACTTGCGTTTGACTCTTGTCGGCATCCTCTCTTAAGTCTCTCAGTCTTTGGTAAAAGTGCATGGTATAATCTCCATTCCGAGCCGTCAAAAAGGCTCTTTTTTGTGCAACAAGTAGATTATATCATACAACCGAACGGTTTCGCTTGACAATTCAACCAAATGGTTTTATAATAGTATCGATACAACCTTACGGTTTGAATACTAACAAAGGAGAGTAAACTATGAGACACTTGTATATGTGTAAGCATGAGTTGCTTTAAAGATTTGTGATACACTATGAGGGCAACTCCGATTGTCGCGAAACGATTTTTGCTACACAAAAATGAAAGCCGCTCGGCAAAACCGAGCGGCTTTCGCTTGTAAATATCAATAAATGAGCTCGTATCTTCCGCTTTTAAGCACGGCTGCAAGCTGCGCCGAGCTTCTTATGCGCTCGTCGGTCGAAATACCTGCCGTGCAAACGCGCGGCACGACGTGTGCATCAGATCCCGACGTCAGTATAAAGTGAGGGTTTTTATTGGCCAGCTCTGCCGCAAGCTCGTTGGCGGGCTCCTTGTTTCCTGCGTTGAATACCTCTATGCCGTCAAGCCAAGCAAGGGGTAACGGGCCGGGCATCGTTATGTACGACGCCTCGCGGTAAGGATGCGCCTGAATCATAACAGCACCCACCCCGTGTAACGCCTTTTGCCAATCCTCGCCGTTACGCTCGATCAACTCGGGGTGGTTGTACAGCACCTCGGGCTCTATTCCGTAGCCAAGAATTTCAAGTCCGCCGTACAGGTGCTCCTCGATTCCGAAGATTATATCCACGTCGTATTTCTTCGCCGCTTCGCGGCAAGCGATATAGTCGTCCTCGTACGCCTTTACAAAGTCGTGCCACGAAAGCGTGCGATCGATTCCGGAGTTTCCGCCGTAGAAATGGTTTGTCAAAACCGCGCCGGCGTAACCGCCCTCGTACAAAGCACTCGCCAGCTCCTCAGGGCTCATCTTTCCGCACTTCGAGCAGGGCGAGGTATGCGTGTGCAGCTGATATTTATATTTTCCCATATTTATCTTACAGCGCTTTGAAACGCGACCGCCTTTCCAAGTATCTTTATATCGTTCAGCTCGTCCTTGATGTACACAAGCGGCGCATATTTCGGGTTCTCGGGTGAGAGGATGAGCTTTTCTTCATTAGGATAATAATACACGCGCTTGAGCGTCGCCTCGTCGTTGATTATCACGGCGGCTATCTCGCCGTTGTCGACTGAGCTCTGCGAGCGGATGAATACTATATCACCGTCAAGTATACGCGCCCCTGTCATCGAGTCGCCGTGCGCCCTAAGACAGAAATCTGCATCAAGACCGCTGTCCGCACACGCATAGCTCTCGTGCTCCTCGCTTGCGTATATCGGGTTGCCGCACGCGATCTCGCCGAGAATCGGCAGCTTCTTTACCGTGATCGGCATAATGCCGAGCCTTTCCGTGCTTACATCATTGCCCCAGCCCATAAGCATAGAGGGCGTAACACCGAGAGCGCGCGCCAGTTGCTCGACCTTTTCACGTGGCACGTTTGCAATAATTCCGTTCTCATATCTATGTATAGTCTGTCTGCTCGTACCGAGCGCCCTTGCCAGATCATCCAGGGTTAATCCACGCTCCTTGCGGAGCTTCTTTAAATTGTTAGAAAGCATACGCACCACCTTTGTCGGTTTTTGTTGTCACTTGTATTGTAACACACTCCTTTGAAAAAATCAAGACTTTTTTGCAAAAATCACTTGACAAGTTACAAAAACAGTGGTAAAATTGTAACATAACAGGTTACAAGTAACGCAATTGGTAACCTGCGTCCCGTTAAATCTTATGAAAGGAAGGTAGCGTGAAGGAAAAAATTTTATACATAGATAGTGTGATGAGTGCAGGAGAACCTGCCAGGATCTACCGTACGACCACGGAGATACGCCGTGATATGGAGCGCATCTCCAATAAGATAAAGGAAGCCAACGAGCGACTCTCTCTGCGGTCAATACTCCTTGATCTCGTCGATGCCACTCGCGACGAGGGAGAGGATCCGGCGTATTGGATACCCGAGCTGACCGCAGCACTTGGCGAGGCTCGCGTTGCGTACGACAGTCTTTGTGAGCTGAAGGACGAGCTTTCTGCACTTTACGATGAAATGAGGGAAACGAGATGGGCAATACGAGTGTGATCCGTCCTACCGTTGACGGAATCGTCGTTGCGCTGTGTGCCGATTACGGCCGCCGCAAGCGAGCGATAGAGGAGGGGCGCGTTTGTCGCCGCACCGACACTGAGCTCCGCTACCTCAATGCAAGGATATTCGATGCCGTCGCCGAGGTGGTCGGCGTACCCCTTGCAGAGCATTTTATAAAAGATATAGGCGGGCGCTTAGGATACGCCAACACCCGACTAGACTGTATGAGCGAGGTGACTTATAAAAATCTCAAGAAGCAAGCACGCGAGCTGATAGCCGTGCGGCTTCATCTGATAGATTAAAATTTTTCGTCCGCGCAATAAGCGACAACTTTTTTATAATTCCCGTGCTAGAATATCCTTGCCTAGGGCAAAAAAGGAAAATAGAGGCGCACACCGCGCCTCCGGAACGGAGATAAAAATGCAGGACGAAGTAACCCTTTTACAAAACGGCAGGACGCTTACTGCGCACCTGGGCTGTGAGATAGATCATCACACGGCACGCCGACTACGCGAAGAAATCGACAAGGCGCTCTTTGAAAAAAAGCCCGAGCTTTTAGTGCTCGATTTTTCCGAGGTAAGATTTATGGACTCCTCAGGCATAGGGCTTATAATCGGTCGTTCCGAGGTCTGTGAGGCGCTCGGCGCACACGTGCGCCTCGTTTCGCTCTCACCGCTTTTGTCAAAGCTGGTGCGCCTTTCGGGTATAGAAAAAATCAAGAATTTGTCGGTAGGATAAAAATGATGAAAAAGATTATTAATGAAATGAAGCTCCGACTCCCTGCAAGGAGCATAAACGAGAGCGTCCTGCGCGCTATAATATCGGCTTTCGTCGCAGAGCTCAACCCAACGGTTGAGGAGATCGCCGACCTGCGCTGTGCGGTCAGCGAGGCTATTACGAATTGCATAGTTCACGCCTACCGCGACCTACCGCCGGAGCGCATAGGCTACGTTTACATATCCGCCCGCCTTTACGACAGCCGCGAGGTAACCGTTGAGATATCCGACAACGGATGCGGCATTGAGAACGTCGAGGCCGCAAGGGGCCCTGCGTTTACCACAGGCCGTGAGGAGGAGCGGTGCGGCATGGGCTTCCTCGTTATGGAGTGCTTTACCGACTCGTTGACAGTAAAGTCAAAGCCGGGTCGCGGCACGACCATCCTTATGAGGAAAATCCTCAAGCCCTGACCGAAATGGAGACTATGCAGGCAACCGAAAAACGCACTGATTACGATAAAAATCCCGACCTTATTCGCAGGTATAGGGCAGGGGACAGAGATGCAGGGGGCGAGCTGGCAGAAAAGAACCGCCCCCTCGTTTTCAGCATCGCCACAAGATTTCGCGGTCGCGGAGTTGAGTTTGACGAGCTCGTCGAGGCCGGGAATATCGGACTTGTCAAGGCCATAAACACCTTTGATCTTGAGCGCGGCTGTGCCTTTTCAACGTACGCTACCCCCCTTATCTTCGGCGAGATACGCCGCTTCCTGCGCGACGACGGAATGATAAAGGTGTCAAGGGAGCAAAAGCGCCTCTGCGCCCTTCTTTGCACCGAGCGCGAGCGCCGTATCAGCTTTGGCGAGCCGACGGATATCGAGTCTGTCGCCGCAAGCGTCGGCGTGTCCTCGGCAGATGCCGCGGCCGCTATGTTTGCCGCCGCACCCGTTCGCTCGCTGGACGAGCGCGCCTCCGGTGACGATGAGGACGGCCGCACTATTGCCGACACGGTCTTTGACGAGTCGGCATCGGCCTCCGACTTTGAGCGCATCTGTGTCCGCACGGCTCTTGAGGGGCTTGAGGAAGGGGAGCGCAAGCTAATAATCCTGCGCTATTTCCGTGATATGTCGCAGTCGGATACCGCGCGTATTCTCGGCCTTTCGCAGGTCAAGGTGTCGAGAGAGGAAAAGAAAATACTCGCAAAGCTTAAAAGAGAACTCTCGTGAGAGCACTTGCCAAATGTTAATAAATTGTGAAATATAAGGAAAACTATTGATTTTTACTCGCACGTAGTATAGAATATATCCAGTTGGTTAGCACTCAAAGGCCAAGAGTGCTAAAAAGCAAAAAGGAGGAACTTAATATGAAGCTCAGACCCTTACTTGATAAGGTAGTAATTAAAAGAGTAGAGGCACAGGAGACCACCAAGGCAGGCATCATTCTCCCCGGCTCCGCACAGGAGAAGCCGGAGGTTTTTGAGATCGTTGCGGTAGGCCCCGGAGGTTTCGTTGACGGCAAGGAGGTCGTAATGACCCTCAAGGTTGGCGAAAAGGTTATTGCCGCAAAGTATTCCGGCACCTCGGTGAAGCTTGAGGGCGAGGAATACACCGTTATCTCCCAGTCGGAGATACTTGCAGTAGTAGAATAATACGCAAAAGAAATACAGTGAGGTAATTTTACAAATGTCCAAGGAAATACTTTACGGCCAGGAGGCAAGGGCCGCACTCCTTCGCGGAGTTGATAAGCTTGCCGATACCGTCAAGATCACCCTCGGCCCCAAGGGCAGAAACGTTGTTCTTGAAAAGAAGTTTGGCGCACCCCTCATCACCAACGACGGTGTTACCATCGCCAAGGAGATAG